>NZ_QEQT01000022.1:0-28694 GCF_003311655.1 Prauserella sp. PE36
GATTTGCCCTGATAACGAAGAGGTCGGAGGTTCAAGTCCTCCTGGGCCCACAGCAGGTCAAAGGCCGGTTCCCAAGTGCGGGAACCGGCCTTTGCTTCACTAACTGCCTGACTACGCCGCCGGATCTACCTCCGGTGATGCCCTCGGCCCCGCCCATACTCATCGTGGGGCAGCCGGTCTCCAGGGGGAGCAGCGGCGCCGGGCGGCCCCCGGCGGCCAGCATCTGCCGACGACGGCGCTGCAAGCGGGCGGCCGGTGTCCTCCAGCGCGCAGTACAGCACCGGCCCCGCTCGACCTCGATGGCGTTGAGGGCGGGGTCGCCGTTGGCGATGGCCGCGCCGAGGCCGAGGGACAGCCAGGACTTGCCGAGCTTGGGCGCCCCGGCCAGCAGGTTGAGTCCTTCGCGGAGCAGGCCGGGCACGGCCGACCGGGGTTCGGGGAAGTCGACGGCCATGTTCGGCGTCGGTCCACCGGGTCCGGCGGGGCGGGTGATCCGGCACGACGCTCAGAGCGCGGACACTGGTCATGGCGTATGCCTCCGTTCGGTTGGCGCGGGGAACCGGTGAGCTGTGCGAGGGTCGTGGGCATGGAATGGCCACGGTGGTTGGGCCAGCGGCCGGAGGCCCTGACGGCGGGCCAGATGCGGGCGATCCTTTTCAGCGCGCTCGTGATGACGGGGGCGGCGGTTGGGTTCGGCGTCTTCGCAGCATTGACTGCCGCTCCTGAGTGGCTTCCTTGGATGTGGTGCGTGCTGTTCGGGCTGGTGGCGGCCTACCAGTGGGTCCGGTACGTGCTGATCCGGCGCGAGCGGCGCTGAGCGGCTCCGGACGAGGGAGTGCGGAGGCGCGACGTGGGCGAATCGGACGAACGGGCTCAGCGTCGGCGGCTGCTTCTGTACCTGGGCGCGGCGGTGGTGGGCATGTACTTCGCTGGCGCGGGTGCTGGGTTCCTGTTTGACGACGCGAATCCCTGGGTTGACCCGGCAATCTCCTGCGCGGTGGTCGGCGGCGGTACGGGTGCGGTCCTGGCCTGGTTCTCGCGACGCGCGTAGTCCATGTGACATCAGTGGGGTGGTCCCTTCTCGCGCTCATCAGGCGACGCGGCGCGGCCGGTTGGCCCCGGCCCTAATGCCGGAGGTTATGGTCTAGTCGGCCTCGCGTGCGGTGAACTGCCGCGAGCCGAGGTGCCGCCCGCACGCTTGCGCAGCGCCGCCCGCACCTCGTCTTCGGGCAGGGCGCCCCGGGGACCAGCTGGCCGAGCGCGACGGCCGCGCCGTACAACGTGGCGTTGCGGTTGCTGCTGGCCTCGGCGACCCGGCGGCATTCCTCCCGCGACGCGGCCTCCAGGTACCGCGAGCGGCGGCCGGTGCTCGGCCCGATTGGGGTGACTGGCGTCGGGTGGCAGCGTCGGGTCGAGCCGTTCGGCCAGCGACGCGGGCAGCGCGGCCACCGCGCCGTCGCGCACGTAGCGGTAGGCGCCGGTTCGGGTGATCGAGCCGGGGGCGACGACGTAGCCGTCCCACGCGCGGGTGTCGACCGGTGTCGCCGCTGGTGTTGCGCAACTCCACGCCTTCGAGGGCGGTGTAGTACAGGTGCAGCCCACCGAAGGGGGTGGCCACGGTGAGGGAGGTCGGAGGTTCAAGTCCTGGGCCCACAGAACACACGAAGGCCGGTTCCCCGGCGCGGGACCGGCCTTCGTGCTACTCGGTGGTGATACGCCGTGTTCGCGATCCACGCGGTCTGACTTGCGGGAACGTGACAACGCAGCCCGCTGTGGGGGTCTGGCGATCATGTCCTCCACTGACGAGGAGATCGCCTACCTGCGGGCGCATCCGATGGGACACCTGGCCACCGTCGGCGCCGATGGTCAGCCGGACGTCGTCCCGGTGGCTGCGGAGTTCGATGGGACCGATTTCTGGGGGAGCAGCTGGAATCTCGCGGGCGAGCCCGTCGGCGAGGACTGGTACGAGCCACGGCGCACCGTGCACGCGCCAGGGCCCTGACGGGAACATGGGCGCCCTCGACTGGGACCACAACGCCTTCTACCAGCGGGTCCTGCTTGGCAAGCTGCCGCGGCGGTGCCGTCGCGTGCTGGACGTGGGCTGCGGCGCGGGAGCGTTCGCCGCGCGGCTGGCCGCGCGAGTGGAGCACGTCGACGCGATGGACATCTCGCCGGTGATGATCGAGCGCGCCGAGGAGCGCACCCCGGACAACGTCGCGTGCGTCCTGGGCGACGTGATGCGGTATCCGCTACCGGAGGCCCACTACGACGCGATCGTTTCGGTCACCGCGCTGCACCACCTGCCCCTGCACGACGCGCTGCAGCGGCTGTCTCGTGCGCTGCGGCCAGGCGGGGTGCTCGCAGCCGTGGCGTTGCCTCGTCCGGACCTGCCGCGCGAGCTGCCCGCCGAGCTGCTCGGGGCCGTCGGTCATCGCCTGCTCGGCGTCGGCTTCGGCGCGCTCAGGGCTGCCGGCCGGGGTGAGTGGTTCCGGCACGAGCCCACGCATGACGTGATGCCGGTGAACCTCGACCCGCCGCTGACCACCCGGCAGGTCCGGCGGATCGCCGAGGCCACGCTGCCTGGTAGCCACGTGCGGCGGCTGGTGTTCTGGCGCTACCTCCTGCACTGGCAACGGCCGGACAGCGCATAGATCAAGGGCTGTTCCACGTGGAACAGCCCTTGACAGCCAAGTCGTTTCTACTGCTGGCCGCGCTCGCGGGCCTCGGCCGCGGCGGCGTCGCGCTCCGCCTGCTTGGCCCTCTCCTCGTGCTCGGCGATGTCCTGCTGAGCGCGTGCCTTGTCCTGCTGGGCGCCACCCTCACGCTGCATCTGGTCGTTGCCGAAGAGCGCGCCGGCGCTCTCCTTCACGCGCCCCTTGATGTCCTCGACGGCGCCCTTGAGGCCTTCCTGCTGTTCGTCACGGTTGCCCATGGTGGTCCCTCCTTGTCGCCGTACGTGGCGTCACCGACCGCCTACCCGTGAGTCCGACCGCATAAACCCGGCCCCGGCCGGGTGCAGTAGCATCGCAGGCGCAGGGTCAGCAGGTTGTCGTCGAGGAGGGCCATCACCGTGAAGAAGCTGTTGGCACTCGCGGTTGTCGCGGGCGGCGTGTTTTTCGTGATCAAGCGCAACAAGGACGCCAAGGCAGAGGCGGACCTGTGGCGCGAAGCGACTGCGCCGACCGAGCGTCCGCTGAACGGAGTGTCGCCCAACGGCAGCGCCCCGGCCAAGGCGGGCTCGGACTCCGCGAGCAAGAACTGACTTGTCCCGTGGACCTCACCGGTCCACGGTCAGGGGCTGTAGCTCAATTGGTAGAGCGCCGCTTTTGCAAGGCGGAGGTCAGGGGTTCGATTCCCCTCAGCTCCACAGGGTTTGACCAGGCGTTTCGTTGGCAACATCGCTCAAGTCCTCAATGTGATGGGACCCACGAAACGCGGACGGGAAAGAAGCCGAGCGCATCCTCGGGAAGCTCGTCGCCCAGGTTGACGCGAGCGCCACGCTAGGACGAACGCGACCCTCAGCGTGGCGATCGACCAGTGGCTGAAGACACTCGAGGTCGAGGACAGCACGCGCGAGACCTACGCGATGTATGCCCCGGCTGGGTGCCCGAAACCGCCATCCCGCCCGGCGATGGCACACGCAGGGCAGCGGCAGAGAGTCGTGGACGGTTCACTGCCCCGTGTCTGCTGGTGCTTCCGCCCTGGCGAGCTTGGCTGCGGCGAGGTCGTGTGCGGCGCGTTCGGTGGAGATCCCGTAGCGGCGTGCGTTGGTGAAGATCGTGTCGAGGGTGTCGCGGATGTTGCGGGTGCGGGCACGAACGTTGTCGGCGCTCCAGCCCAGGACCTCGCGGCCGATGAGATGGATGGCGCCGCCGCAGTTGGCGACGAAGTCCGGTGCGTAAACGATTCCTCGCTCCTGGAGGATGTCCGCGATCTCAGGGTTGGTGAGGATGTTGTTGGCGGCGCCGGCGATCGCGGCGCAGGGTAGGCGGTGGGCGGTCGGTGTGTCTATGAGCCCGCCGGTGGCACAGGGTACGAGGATGTCGCATTCAGTGGTGGTGGCTTCGGTGGGGTTGATCGCCTTGGCGCCGAGACGGTCCGCGGTGGCGCACCGGTCTGGGTCGAGGTCGGTGACGAGCAACCGCGCGCCGGCGTCGGCCGCGAGTTCGGCGACTCGTAGGCCGACAGCGCCGAGGCCTTGGATGAGCAGGGTGCGGTCGGCGAGGGTGCCGAGACGGGCCTCGTGCGCGGTGGCCTGTACGGCTTCGAACACGCCTTGGGCGGTTTCTTCGGCGCTGGAACCGGATCCGCCGGCCTCGGTGGCGCGTCCGAAGGCATATCGGGTCTGTCGGCCGAGGATGTCCATGTCGGCCGAGGAGGTTCCGATGTCGGGGCCGGTCCAGTACTGGCCGCCGAGTCGTTCCAGGTTGTGGGCGTGGAGGGTTAGCAACCGCTGCCGGGTCGCTAGGTCCGGCCGTGGGGCTTCGGCAGGAAGTGCGATCACCGATTTCCCTCCGCCCATGGGTAGATCGGCGACAGCCATCTTGAGCGTCATCGCCGTGGCGAGGCGGGTAGCGTCGGCGACGGCGGCGGCAGCGGAGATGTAGCTCATGAGGCGCGTGCCGCCGGCGGCAGGGCCGCGGTGGGTGGAGTGGATCGCGATAGCGAACCAGACGCCGGTTTCCCTGTCGTGGCGGAGGTGACATGACTCTCCCTCCCACGTGGACAGTACGGACTCGATGTGCACGGAGCTCTCCTCGTGATTGTCGATGAGGGCGCAGGGTTCTCGGTTCAGCTGGGAAGGACGAGCACGGCCCAGGTGAGGACCGGCGACACCACAGTCATCACTGCGGCCCACACGACGAGCTTGCGGAACATGCCGGCCTGGTCTTCGGCACGCGCGTTGCCCATGACGAGCGCACCGAGCAGGTTGAGCGGGTTGGCGTCGACGAGGTAGGCGGAGGCGGTGATGGTGGTGACCGAGCCGAACAGAGACAGTGATGGGTCCGCACCAAGCACGGGGACCAACAAGGGGACGCCGGTGGCCATCGTTCCAGCGGACGAGGCGAAGATCGACACGATACCCGTCATCAGGGACAGCAGCAGGACACCGAGCTGGGGGCCGCCGATTCCGGTCAGCGCCGAGCTGATCGCGGTGAAGGCTCCGATCTCCTGCATCACGGCCACGTAGGTCAGCACCCCGGCGAGCATGAAGCAGGTTGGCCAGGCGACTTTGTTCACGTAGTTTCGGTCCTCACCGGACGCGAACGCCAGCATGAGGACGGCGCCGATGCTCAGGGCAAGTAGCCCGGGGTCGACGTCGAGTACGACGATGCCGACTGCGAGCGTCACCAGGCCACCGAGGGTGGCCCATCGGTAGGTGACGGCCTTCCCCGTGACTGCCGTCGCGCGGCCCGAGGCGTCGACGGGGGCGGGAGATGTCGCCGTGATGGTCTTGGTGTCGCGGCCGCCCTCCGGTTCGGAGGAACCACCGGGCGTCGGCCCGGCGATCCCTGCCGCTGCCACACCGTCCGTTCCGGCGACGTCTGCCCCGCGCGGCGTCCGCTGGCCCCGGATGCGCAAGCCACCGAAGAGCACGAAGACCACGACCGCGATCACGAGGTTCAGCACGAGGTGAGCCAGGAACAGCCCGAGTGGGCTGACCGCCAACCCGTGCGAGTGCAGGATCTTCGTGACGGTCACGCTGTAGAGCGCGATGGGTGAGAAGTATCCCGCCTGGACACCGCACAGGGTGACCATGGCCATCATGAATGGGTTTAGGCCGTAGCGGTATCCGCATCGCATAGCGATGGGAATCATCAGCGTGACGGTCGCGGCCGCGACCGGACCGACCGCGCTGATGCCGAACGCCACGAGGAACAGCAACACGGGCAGGAAAGCGGTGCGGCCCCGCAGCAGAGTGACCCCGCCGTCGAGCAACCAGTCGATGGTTCCGTTGACCTGCGCGATCCCGAACAGGTACGTCACACCGACGACCACCATGAACAGCTCCACCGGAAATCCGGCGAGCACATCGTCCACGTTGAGTCCGGCGCAGGTCCCCACGAGAAGCGCCCCGGGAAACGCGAGCGTGCCGATGTTGATGTTGCGCCAGGAGGCCAGGATAAAGATGATCGCGAGAACCAGCAGGGAAACCAGGACCGGGCTCATTGTCGACCTCGCGATCCGTCGTCGACCTGGGACGGTCGAAGATGGTGGAGCGGCGCGTGATCGACGTGAGTGCGCACTTCTTCGGGCTTACTCATGACCTTCACTTTCGTTACAGCTTCGAAACGCCGGGATCACAGGGTGAGTTCGAGCCCTTCATGGGCGAACACGACAGGGCCGTCGAAGATCTCCCGGGCGACCTTCACCGCGCGGGAGGCGGATTCGGGTTCGGCGACACTGGGCGTGGCGTGCACGAGTACGAGGCGTCCGACATTCGCCTCCGCCGCGATCCGTGCCGCGTCCTCGGGACCGCACATGTTGCCCACCATGCCCTCGGCGACACATTCGTCGATCTGCTCCTCACCGTCATGGTGGTCCCAGCAGCAGCACAGCAGCATGTCGGCGTCACGCGCGAGCTCGACGATCTCCGGACACGGCGCGGTGTCCCCGGTGATGGCCACGGTGCCAGCCGGGGTGGAGAAGCGATAAGCGAGGGAGTCCAGGTACGGCTGTACGTGCGCGGCCCGCGCCGTCGTCACCTGCCAGGTGCCCCCGTCGAGCAGCTCGTCCGGGACCAGGTCCCTGGCCTGCCAGACCGGCCACGGCCGCGGCAGCTCGCCCCCGCGCATCTGGAACACCCGCTGACTGGCCGGGTGCTCGATCCTGGCACGGATATCTCGCCGGAACACTCCTTCCTTGCCTATGAGTTCCTCGACGATCGCTGCGGTCGGTTGTGGCCCGCAAACCCGCAGAATCGGAGTCGCGGGCGTGGCCTGATCCCAGCGCACGAGCAGGAAGCACGGAAGGTCGACATTGTGGTCGAAATGGTGATGCGTCAGAAAAACTGTGGAAACGTCGGTGGCGGAGAGACCCGCCCGAGCGAGCTTATGAGTTGTTGCCGGCCCGCAATCCACCATGACCAGCTCATTTCCCATGTCGATCACGTAGCTGCTGCCGAACCGGTCCGGCGTGGGGGTCGGGGTCCCTGAGCCGAGAATGTGAACCTTTACCATCGGAACGTCGTCTCACCCAATTCGATTCGCGTGTACTTGTTCGTATCATTAGGGGTGAGGAACGCCCTTGCGTCCACGACAAAATGCCTACTACCTTCATAGGTGTGGGCTATGAGCTGGGTCAGGCTGGCGGAGACGCGCGCCGGTTGGCGTACTTCCTCGCCGTCGTCGACGCCGGGACCTTGACCCGCGCCGCGGAGCAGCTCCACATCGCCCAGCCCTCACTGTCGTTGGCCATCCGCGATCTGGAGCAGGACTTCGGGGCACCGTTGTTCAATCGAGTTGGCCGCCGCCTCGTCCTCAACGAGACCGGTTATGCGCTGGTGGACCACGCGCGGCAGGTCATCGGAGGGCTGGCCAGCGCCCGCGCCGCTGTGGCCGCCCGTACCGCGCTCGACACCGGAGAGGTGAGCATCGCCGCGCCAGCATCACTGGCGATCGAGCCTCTCGCGAACGCCGTGGCACGCTTCCGTCGGAAGTATCCTGGGGTCCGCGTGCGCATTCTGCGCCATCCGCCCGGCGCCGAGCACGATCTGGTGGCCAGGGGAAAGGCCGATCTCGGGCTGGCCATCGACGACCCGGAACACCACCGGTGCGAGGATGGCCTCGTCTGCCGGCCAATTGGGCTGCACGAGGTCGTGGCGGTCCTACCACCCGGCTCGAAGCCGGCCACGGCAGGCAAACTGACCCGGGCCGAACTGGTCAACGTGCCGCTCATCGTTGCGGAGCCGGGCAGCAGACTACGCGCCCTGACAGACCAACTCGGCACCGACGGCCTTCAGGTTCGGGTGGCCGCCGAGGTCGGTCATCGAGAGGCCATGATCCCGCTGATCCTCAGCGGGGTCGGCGCGGCTTTGCTGCCGTGGTCCTTGGGTCGTCTCGCCGGGCAACTCGGCGCGGTGGTCGTCGGCCTCGCGCCACCCGTGCTGAACACGATGCTGGTCGTTCACCGCATCGAATTCACTGCCGCCGCCTCCGCATTCCTCGACACTATGGGCGAACACGAAGACATCCGGACCAACACCGGCAGCGGCCGGGGACTCCAGCCATCGTTGAATTCCAGCAAGGCTTAGGGCCGTCGGCGAGGGCTGCAACCCCGCGGAGTGCGCCGCACGCGGCGAGTGCGGGGTAGCAACTGCTACTTCATGCGTCGGACGACGACCGACTGGCCGCTCAACCCTTGGTACGGACGAGCCTCACACCGCCGCGGCGACCCGGTGGACAGCTCCGAAGGGGAACCAGAGGCTGCCGCCTACCTGGTGCGGCTGCGCACCATCCGGTAAGCGCCGCGTTAAGGATGTCGCCGATCCCGCAAGGATCACCTAACAGACACGCGCTACCCCGCGACGGAGACGAAGAAGTCGATGTTCGCCCGGTGCGCCGGGGAGAGGTGTGCGGAGGGCTCTATCACTCGACATCGAGGCGCATCGAGACGTACGCCTCGAACCCGGCCCGCGCGGCGTGTTTCTGCGGGCGCCTGCGGTACTCGGTGAACCCGAGTTTCCGGTAGAGGCCGAGCGCAGGCGTGTTGTTGTCCTTGATCTCCTCCAACACGAAGGCGCGGAAGCCCGGCACCGCGATGAGATGTCGCAGGAGGACGGTC
Organism: Prauserella sp. PE36; assembly: GCF_003311655.1. Taxonomy (NCBI): domain Bacteria; kingdom Bacillati; phylum Actinomycetota; class Actinomycetes; order Pseudonocardiales; family Pseudonocardiaceae; genus Prauserella; species Prauserella sp. PE36. The sequence goes on from NZ_QEQT01000022.1 coordinate 8,785, forward strand.
GCCACCCCGCGTCCCTGGTATTCGGGAGCGGTGGCGACGAAGCCGATCTCCGCCACATCGGCGGTCACGCCCTCGGACACGCCCATGAACTGGTTCCGCACCACGAAGTAGCAGACGGTTCCGCGCAGCAACCCGAGGTGCCTGCGAAACGGTGCCCACTTGGGTGCGAAGCACTGCTCCGTTCCGGAGGTGAGGGTCGCGACCGCCGCGGGGTTGCCGTCGACGCACGCCACGTGGAACCGGTCGAGCAGCAGCATGTGGGCGAACGCGTCGGCGAGCGCGCCGGGATCCTTGGAGAAGAAGGAGAAGTCCTCGGCGAACCCGTGGACGAGAACCTCCGTGATCCGCCGCCGCATCGGCTCCCCGAGCTCGTCACCCCGGCTCACCGTGATCACCGCGGTCCTCCGTTCAGCAGGTGCAGCACCGTCGCTGGATCCGGCACGGCGGCGGCGCCGATCGCCATGCGCATCGTCACGGCACCGGACAGCAAAGAGAGCAGCACCACGGCGACAGCCTTGGCGTCTCCTGTCGTGCAGTGCCCGTCCTGTTGCGCCCGCGAGATCGCGGCCTCCAGCGACCGCCGGAAGGCGAGATGGCTGGCGAGCAGCCGCTCGCGTGCGCCTGCCGGTTCGTCGCTGAGGAAAGCCTGGTTGACGACCGTCGAGAACTCGGCCGCGCCGCCGTCGGCAGCGATCCCGCCGAGGTAGCGCTCCACGAACCGGCCAAGGGACGCATGACCGTCAGCCGTGGCGAGCTCGCCCGCAACCTCGTCCAGACCCGCAGCAGCGCGGTCGAGCACGTCGGCGAACAACTCGTCCTTCGTGGCGTAGTGCCGGTAGATGAGTCCGACGCTGATTCCTGCCTCACGGGCGATGTCACGCATGCTCGCGGCGGCGTAACCGCGGCGGGCGAACACCCGCACCGCGTGGGTGAGCACGGCCTCCCGGCTCGCGCTGCGCAGCGCCTCGTTCTGCTGGTCCGACCTCGGCACAGAGCCTCTCCCTTTTGAATGAACCTATGTTCACTCTACACGAGACGGTCCTGTACGCTGACGCGCAGGCCGTGGGAGGAGGCTCCTTCCGCGAGGCGAAAGGTGATCCGGGCGGCACGGCCGTGCACCGGAACTTGCCGGGCGGTGCCACTGGCCTGCGGTTCCCTGGTCGGATGCGGCCTCGCTCGGCACCGCCGCCGGTCCAACCTTCGTGGTCTCGACTGACCCGCTCGTGCTGCGGTTCGGGTCGGTCAGGCGGCGAAGCCCAACACCAGCGAACCGATCACCGGTGCCACGTAGACCAGCGGGAACGGGATGTGCGAGAACCAGCGCGCCCTGGCTACCGTGATCACCGCGCCGGTGAAGTACAGCACCAGGCCGATGCCTGCGGCGACGCCGATCGCGGGCACGAACAGCCCGATCACCAGACCGAGCGCGCCCGCGGCCTTGGCTGTGCCGAGCCACGGCCACCACGAGCGCGGGACCCGGTACTCGGTCAGCGGCTCCACCACCCACTTGGCGTGGAAGAAGACGGAACCGGCCGAGAAGGCCGCCAGTGCTGCTGCGACGACGGTGACGACGATGTGTGCGGTGAACATCCGGACTCTCCCAACGGGTCGTGGTGCCTTGTCACCGTCTCGACCCGCCGGAGTTCTCGGATGTGACCGGTCAGGGTTTTGCCGCAGGGCGCCCGAGAGTTCGGCGGGCACCGGGCCGCGCCGCGTTGAGCCAGGTCAGGCCCGTTCGACCCGGTCCCGCTGGTAGCCGGCGTGGGTGCCTCGCGGACACGTCGCGAACTTGTTTCACCCTGCGAGCCGAGCGAACGGGTGACCGCGCTGGCGACCTGCCGGTTTCGGGCCTAGCGTCGCGGCCATCGACGGCAGGAGGGGCGCCATGGCCACGACGGACACGTACCGGGCGTTCGGGATCACCTTCGCGGGCGAGCTGGCTGAGGAGGTCCGCCGGATCTCGAGGCGGTGGTGGCTGATCGCTTTGCTGGGCCTCGCCACCGTGGTGCTGGCGATCCTGCTGCTCGCCAACCTCGCCACGGCCGTCGGCGTGCTGACCGTGCTGGTGGCGATCGCACTGCTCGTCGAGGGCGTCGACGACCTCGTGATGGCGGGCAGGCACCGCGTGCGTTGGCCCTCCTACGTGATCGGTGCACTGTGGATCATCGTCGGCATCGTCGCGCTCGTGTGGCCCGGCATAACGCTGCTGGCGCTCGCCGTCGTGGTCGGCGTCGGCTTCGTGGTGGCGGGCGTCGGGCAGATCGGCGCGGCACTCACGTGGCGGCGGGGGCTGCCGATGTGGGGGCTATGGCTCACGCTCGGCATCCTCACGCTCCTCATCGGCGTGATCGCGCTCGTCTGGCCGGGCCTGACGATCCTCACGCTCGCGATCTGGCTCGGCATCGGCCTGCTGCTGCGTGGCCTCGGCACTCTGTGGTTCAGCCTGCAGCTGCGCAAGGCGGCCGTTTCACGCTGAGCGCTCGGCACCGATCCTCGGGAACGGGTGGATCGAGAACAGCACCTCCACCGGCACCTCGAAGTACTCCGCCATGCGCAGCGCGAGGTACAGGCTCGGGCTGTACTCGCCGCGCTCGAGGTAGCCCACCGTCTGGTAGTGCACCCCGAGCGCCTCGGCGAGCTGCCGCCTGCTGACCCCGCGTTCCGCGCGGAGCACCGCGATGCGGTTGTAGATGGTCTCGCTCATCACGCGATCCTCTGCAATGCCTTCTCCCTGCGTGCCGCCACGCTCGAACCGGACTCCCTGCGTGCCATCCGGCGCAACACCATGGGTGCCACAACCAATCCGATCACAGCCCACACCCCGAGCACACCGGCGGTCTCCCAGTGCCGCCACGACTCGCTGATCTCCACGGCCTGCATGCCGTCCGGCAGTAGCGCGGAGCGCATGCCGAGGCCGAGCCAGTAGATGGGGAACACCTGCGCGATCCACTGCAGCCACTCGGGGAACCCGGTGATGGGGTAGAAGATCCCCGAAATCGCCACCAGGCCCATGATGGGCAACATCACCGCGCCGAGGTTGCGGGCATTGGGGAACAGCGAGCCGACGATCGCGCCGAGCGGCATGGTCGCGACGAGCCCGAGCACCAGCACCCACAGCAGGGTCAGCCATGCGCCGACGTCGCCGAGGTCGAGGCCGGCGAACAGGAAAACGCCGGGGACAAGCACGATGGCGACGTTGATGAGCGCCGTTCCCGAGATCATCACGATCTTGCCGACGAGATAGCCGAGCATGCCGCCGGGCACGGCTTTCGCCCGCAGGAGCGTCCCGTCCTCGCGTTCGATGGTGAGGATCTGGGCGAGGTTGACCAGGCTGCTGAACGCGACGCTGACGCCGAGCACGCTCGGCAGCGTCATCGTGCCGCGCGAGAACTCCGTGCCGGGAATCGTCGAGCCGCGCATCAGCGTCATGACGACGAGCAGCGCGACCGCGGGGAACAGGTATCCCCACAGGTCCTGGAAGTTGGTGAACGTCTGGCGCAGTTCGATCCGCCCGCGCCTGATCCCCGCCCTGATCGCGGCCGCTGTCGGGTTCATCGGTTCCTCTTCTCGAAAGACCGGGCGGCGGCCTCCTGGTCGCCTGCTTCGAAGTCCCGCACGAGTGCCAGGTAGGTGTCCTCGAGCGACGCCCTGCGCACCTCGAGGTCGGCGATCTCCTGGCCGTACTGGGCGAAAAGCTGTCGGACGAAGCCGGTCGCGTCGCTCGTGGAGTGCACGAACAGGTCGCCGTCGCGGCTCCACCGCACCTCGGCCTCGGTGGCCATCCGCCGGGAGAGCGCGTCGGCCGAGCCGTCGGCGATGATCGTTCCGCCCGCGAGCACGAGGATGCGGTCGGCGAGCTTCTCCGCCTCGTCCAGGTCGTGTGTGGTCAGCAGGATCGTGGTGTCGTCCAAATCGGACAGCCGGTGGACAAGGTCGTGGAACTCCCTGCGGGCGTGGGGATCGAAGCCGGCCGTCGGCTCGTCGAGGAAAAGCAGCTCCGGCCTGCCCACGATGCCGATCGCGACGTCGAGCCTGCGGCGCTGCCCGCCGGAGAGCTGGCTCGCCTTCTTGTGCGCATGCTCGGTGAGACCCACCGCGGCGACGAGCTGGTCGACGTTCCAAGGCTTGCCGTATGGCTCGTAGTAGGTGCCGAGGTGCTGCAGGAGTTCCCGCACGCGCCACTTGCTGTGGTCGCGCCACGACTGCAGCACCACGCCGATCCGTGCGCGCCAGGCCTCGTCGCCTGCCGCCGGGTCGGTGCCGAGGACGCTGACCTCACCGGCCGAACGCATGCGGAAGCCTTCGAGTATCTCGATGGTCGTGGTCTTGCCCGCGCCGTTGGGCCCGAGCAGCGCGAGCACCTCGCCCCGGTTGGCGTGGAAGGTGACCCCGCGCAGCACGTCCACCGTGCCGTAGCGCATGCGCAGGTCACGGACGTCGAGCGCGCGTTCGGCTCCGGGTTCGGTGTGCGGTGTGGGCACACTCAGCTCGCCCACGGACATATTGGTACCCCCAATGATCCAAGTCTTCTGTTGTTCGATAGCAGACATACTACATATGAACGCACTCCTGTGGCAGGGGATTCACGTGCGGTCTGGTCTGGTTCACTGTCCGACCTATGCGAAGACTGCTTTTGCTCGGCGCCGTGGCCGCGGCTCTGACCGGCTGCTCCGGCACGGGTTCCGGCGACGGGGGACAGTCGTCGGAGCCGGTGCCGTCCCCGGCGCCCACCTCGGCTCAGTTGCCCCCGGAGCCCGAGCCGGTGGCCGACGGGCCATGCCCGTACCTGGACACCGACGAGGTCGCGCAGACCAACGGGCAGCAGGTGGACCAGGTTCGCGTCTCGGCGGAGCAGCCGCACCCCTCGTGCTTCTTCTACCGCCCGGACGGCGAGATCCAACTCACGGTCCGTGTCTATTCCGGTGACCCGAAAATGGCGGTCGGTCTGGTCGACAAGGCCGCTCCGGTCGACACCTCGAACCCGGCTTCGCAGCCACCTGGCTGGGAGGGCGGGTACGAGGCGGCTGAGGAAGGCGCCGTCTACGCGGTGGCGAAGGGTGGCGATGCCGTCATCGTGACGACGAACCAGCAACAGAGCGTGAAAGCTCGGGAGATCGCCACGCAGGCGATTTCCGGACTCGGGTTCTGAGAGTGATCGTCGGATACCACTGCGTGCAGGCGAAGTTGATCTTGTACTAGTCTTGCGCGCACGCGCAGGCACCCAGGGACCGGCGCCTCTTCCGGTGTACCCCCGAAAGGACCATCGGAGGGTGCGGACGGCCCCCTGCGAAACTCCAAAATCGTTGATCTCGAAGTGACGAAGGATAGGAATCCGTGGCTAGCACTCTCAAGGAAGCCCTGCTCGACTCCAGCCGTCGGCCGACCGTCGTGACCGAACTGCAGACCCTGATCGACGAGGAGGTGTCGGAGAAGGGCGGTGTTTCCGGCGCTGTCGTGAAGACCGGCTACGCGGCCGTCAAGAAGATCAAGCCGGGCATCATCGGCTCCGCCGTGGACAGCCTGCTCGACGACTTCGTCGTGGCCCTCGAGCCGTTCTATGCCGACTTCCAGTCCAAGGGTGGCGGCGACTTCGGCGCCTACCTGCCGACGCGGTCGAGCGAGGCCGCCGACGCGCTGCTGTCGGTCACCGACGCGCGTGCCGAGAAGAGCAGCCGCGACAGCATCAAGAAGGTCTACGGCAAGCTCCGCCCCAAGGGCAAGGAGAACGTCGAGGAGGCCCTGCCGCGCCTCGGCCAGCTGATCAACAAGCACGCTTCCTGACGCGAGCGCGTACGAACGAGGCCCCCTCCGCGCGGAGGGGGCCTCGTCGTGTTCGTACCCAGTTGGTCAGGACTTCTTCTGCTGCTGCGCGCTGGACGACGCCTGGCCGTTGCGCTGCGCGGCGGTCTTGGCGCCGGAGGGCGACTCCGACTTCGCGGCCGACGGCTTGGCCGGGCCGGGCTTCTCCTCCGTCGCGTTGGCGGACGGGGCCGGCTTCGGCGCGTCGGTGCTGCGCGGCGGCGCGGGCGCGACCGGCGGCTCCGGCTTCGAGCGCAGCGCGTAGGCCACGGCCGCCCCCACCGCGGCGAAGCCGATCAGCCACGGCAGCTTCCTGCGCTTCTTCTTCTCGCCGCTGGCGGCGACCTTCGCCTCCGCCATGGCTGCCTTGAAGTCCTTCTTCGCGTTCTTGAAGTCCTTCTTGGCCTTCCGCTTGGACTGGCCTGCCGACTTCGCGGCCTGGATCGCGGCCTTCTTGGCCTTGCGACCCGGCGCGCGCAGCTCCTCGCGGCGCTCGGCCGCGATCTTGCGAGCCTGCTTGGCGCTCTTCGCCACGTCCTTGCGGGTCCGCTTGGCCTGGGCGGCCAGCTTCTTGCGGGTGCGGCGAGAGGTCTTCGCGAACTCCTTGCGCGCTGCCTCGGTGCCCTCGGTCAGCCTGTGCTCGGCCACCTGTGCGGCGTGCGCCGCCGCCTCTGCGCTGACCTTGCCCACGTCGAGAGCCCGTTTTCTCAGGTTGCGCGAGCCGTTCTTGACGGACTCACCCGCCGTTTCCGCGGTTCGAGCCATCGCCTTCACCTCGTCAATCGTTGGTTTTCCGGTGTTGCGCTTGTTACCCATCCTGCCCCTTTCCGGCCGATCTCGCCGCAGATGGCACGATGAATCGCGTGACTGCGAGCAACCAAGCCCCGGCGGGAGCCAACATGAAGGCCACTCTGCACACGAACCGAGGCGACATCGTGATCAGCCTCTTCCCTGATCAAGCGCCCAAGACCGTCGCCAACTTCGTCGGCCTCGCGGACGGCACCAAGGAGTACACGCAGCCCAACGCCAAGGGCGAGAAGTCGGGCCCGTTCTACGACGGCGCGATCTTCCACCGCGTGATCGACGGCTTCATGATCCAGGGTGGTGACCCGACGGGCACCGGTCGTGGCGGCCCCGGCTACAAGTTCGGCGACGAGTTCCACCCGGAGCTGCAGTTCAGCAAGCCGTACCTGCTGGCCATGGCCAACGCGGGACCGGGAACCAACGGCTCCCAGTTCTTCATCACGGTCGCGCCGACACCGCACCTGAACTTCAAGCACACGATCTTCGGTGAGGTCGCCGACCAGCCCTCGCGCGACGTCGTGGACACGATCGCGCGCACCGCGACGGGCCCGGCCGACAAGCCGCTGGAGGACGTCGTCATCGAGCGTGTCTCCGTCGAGCAGGGCTGACGGCCGCACGCTGACGGGGTGGGAAAACGGGTAGGTTGGACAGCACTGTGAGCCAACCTCCGTACCCGCCCCAGTACGGGCAGCCGTCCCAGCAGGAGGCGCTGCCCGGATGCTGGTGGCATCCCAACCGGCAGACCGGTCTGCGCTGTGTCAGGTGCAACCGGCCTGCCTGCCCGGACTGCCTGCGTGAGGCGTCCGTCGGCTACCAGTGCGTCGACTGTGTGCAGGCAGGGCAGCAGCAACAGCGCGCCAAGGCCACGCAGTACCGCAGGGCAGGCTACGGCGCCCGCACCGTCGCGGGCGCCCGCGTGTCCCAGCGGGCCGTGGTGACGCCGCTGCTCATCGCGATCAACGTGCTCGTCTACGTGGTCACGGTGGTGCAGGCCGGCGGCGATCCGATGAACAACAACGACGCGCCGCTGTTCGCCGACGGGGTGCTGTGGCCCATCGGCATCGTCGCGGGAGACGAGTGGTGGCGCCTGCTCACCAGCGGGTTCCTGCACTACGGGCTGCTCCACATCGCGATGAACATGCTCGCGCTGTGGGTGCTCGGCCGGGACCTGGAGGTCCTGCTCGGCAAGGTGCGTTTCCTCGCCGTGTACTTCGTGTCGATGCTCGGCGGCGCGGCGGCGGTGTTCGCCTTCGGCGAGACCAACACGGGCACGGCGGGCGCCTCGGGCGCCATCTACGGGCTGATGGGCGCGATCCTGATCGCCGTGCTGCGGCTGCGGCTCAATCCCACGTCGGCCATCGGCATCATCGTGCTGAACATCGTGCTGAGCGTGTCGATCCCCGGGATCTCGCTGCTCGGCCATGTCGGCGGGCTCGTGGTCGGCGCGCTGGCGATGATCGCGATGGTCTACGCGCCGGAGAAGCAGCGAACGGCCTACCAGCTGGGCACGATCGTGGTGCTCACGGCTGCGCTGATCGGTCTGCTGGTGTACCGCGACTCACAGCTCTCCTCGGAGCTGTGCGCGCTGTACCGCGTCTGCTAGGTCAAGCGGGCCGGAGGGCCAGCAGCTCGTCGTGCACGTCGCGCGGGTCGGCGCCCAGCTCCAGCCAGCCGAGCACCACCAGTTCATCGCTCTCCAGCTCCAGCACCGCCACGTCGCGCCCTAGCCTGCGGGTGGTGGCGAGCCGAAGCTCCACCTCGTTCCAGTCGAGCCGCCTCGTGCCGCCGAGGGTGCGCACGCGAAGGCCCCACGCGTCGGCGGCGAGCCGGGGGCGCACGAACGTTCCGTGTGCCGCGCCGACGGCCAGTGCGGCCGTGCCGACGCCGAGCAGCACGGCGCCCGGCCGGTCGCCGGTGAGCGCGAAAACGGCGGTGGCCCCGCCCGCGAGGACGGCCAGCAGCCAGCCGACCGCTACCAGACCCGTGCTCGGCGCCCATCTAGGGGTGGAGTTATCCACAGGGGTTATCCACACTGGGGATTAGTCACACTGTTGTAATTCGCTGTCAAGCGGCCGTTCGGCTGAGCCGTACCAGCCGTCAGCGCCAGCGCATCGTCATCAGCAGACCGCTGATCATGAGCGCGAAGCCGATGGCGAAGTTCCAGTTGCCCAGCTCGAGCATGAACGGCAGCTTGTCGCCCGCGAGGTAGTTGACCACGAGCCAGGCGAGACCGAGGAGCATCAAGCCGAACATCACGATCTTGTAGATCAGCGGCGAAGGACCGGCTGCGCGCACCTTCACCGGCGTGCGGCGATCGGCAGGCGGGGTATACGCCGTCTTCTTGCGGACCTTGGACTTGGGCATGGGAGTCCTCGCGTGGCTGTCGGGCAAATCCGCGGCAGAACGCAACTGCCGCCACCTGAACACGTTAACGTAATCGAGCAGGCGCTAGAACCGGGGAGCGAGCGCCGGACCAGCAGATCGTGATGAGGAGCTCGCTTGTCGAGGTACGAGGAGCCGGAGACGCGGGAGATCCCGATCCCGGACTTCAGCCGCCGCCCCGCCGGTCCACCGAGGCGGCCGCGACAGCAACAACCGCCCCAGCGCCCGCCGCGGCGCCCGGACTCGAACCACCGCCAGCCACCGCCCACACGGCCGCCAGCGCCGCCCGCGAAGTCGGAGGGCGGCGGCTCGGCAGGCCGCACCATCGTGCGCACGTTCGGCGAGGTCCTGATCACGCTCGGCGTGGTGGTGCTGCTGTTCGTCGTCTACGAGCTGTACGTGACCAACTGGATGTCCGGCAAGCTCCAGGACCAGGCCAGCGCCGATCTCGACGCCGAGTGGGCGAACGAGCGGGAGCTGCACGCCGAGCCGCTCGACGGCAAGGCGTTCGCCCGCATCTACATCCCGTCGTTCGGAGCCGACTGGAACTTCACCGTCCAGCAGGGCGTGGACTCCGAGACGCTGGAGATCGGGCCAGGGCACTACAAGACTACGGCGATGCCGGGCGAGCCGGGCAACATGGGCGTCGCCGGGCACCGGGTGGGCAAGGGCGCGCCCTTCAACGACCTCGACCTGCTGAACTCGTGCGACGCGATCGTGATCGAGACGGCCGACAGCTTCTACGTCTACCGCGTGCTGCCGATGGCCGACGAGGCCGCGGGCTGGGCCGAGGGCAAGGGCCGTGACCCGAAGTGCGCGAACGTCGCCCCGTTGCGCGACCGGGACGGCGCCTACGCCGAGACGGTGGGCCGCGTGATCGTCACTCCTGACCGAGGCGATGCCGTGGCGCCCGTGCCGTACCAGCCCGCCGATGTGCTGCCCAAGGCGTCGCAGGCGGCCCTGCTCACGCTCACCACGTGTCATCCGCGGTTCTCCGACCGGGAGCGCATGATCATCCACTCGGTGCTGACCAACCAGCTCAAGAAGCAGCCAGGGGCGGGCTACGACGATCTGCTCGCCGAGATCGGGGAGGCCTGATGTACGGCTGGATCTGGCGACACCTGCCCGGCCCGCTGGCCGTGCGCGTCCTGACCGCCGCCGTGCTCGTGCTCGGCGTCGTGGCGCTGCTGATGTTCGTGGTGTTCCCGTGGGCCGAGCCGATGCTGCCGTTCAACGACGTCGCCGTGGAACCCGAATGACCCGTGACCGATACGCTGGCCGTATGCGCGTACTGGTCGTCGACAACTACGACAGCTTCGTCTACAACCTGGTGCAGTACCTGGCGCAGCTCGGCGCCGACTGCACGGTGTGGCGTAACGACGTCGTCGACCTCGACGCGATCGGCGACTTCGACGCCGTGCTGGTCTCGCCGGGGCCCGGCACGCCGGAACGGGCGGGACAGAGCATCGACGTGGTGCGGCGCTGCGCCGACGAGCGCGTGCCGATGCTCGGGGTGTGCCTCGGTCACCAGGCCATCGGCGTCGCGTGGGGCGCGACCGTCGACAGGGCCCACGAGCTGCTGCACGGCAAGACCAGCCAGGTGGAGCACTCCGGCACGGGCGTCCTCGCCGGACTGCCGAACCCGTTCACGGCCACCCGTTACCACTCGCTCACCGTGCTGCCCGAGACGATCCCCGACTCCTTCGAGGTCACCGGCCGCACGGCGTCCGGCGTGGTCATGGGCATGCGACACCGCGAGCTTCCCATCGAGGGCGTGCAGTTCCACCCCGAGTCGGTGCTCACCGAGGGCGGGCACCGAATGCTCGCCAACTGGCTGGCCTCCGCGGGCCACCCGGTGCCGGACCACGTGGTCGACCAGCTCGAACGGGCCACCCGCGCCCTGCAGAAGGCCGCCGGCGCCTGACACCGCCGGCGCCGACGGCCCAGCGCAGCGGCTCGCGCCGGTGCTGCCCTTAACCCCGCTCATGACAACGGCGGTCACACTCGTGCTGAGTGCGACCGCCGTGTCGGTCAGGGTCCGCTTGGCCTAGGGAAAGCCGGGGATCCCGGGTTCGGTCTCGGTCTCCGAGGTCTCCGTCGAGCCCTCGTCGTCCTCACCGATGATCAGCGTGATGGGCTGGCTCTTCGTGATCGTCGAGCCCGCGGACGGGTTGGTGTTGACCACCTTGCCCACGTCGCTGTTGTCGTCGACCGGCTCGGTCTGCGTGGAGATGTCGCCGCTCCAGCCCGCCCGCTGCAGCTCGCGGATGGCCTGGTCCTCGGTCATGCCGGACAGGTCGGGCATCTGGATCTGCTGTCCCGAACCGTTGGAGACGTCCAGCGTGATCGTGGTGCCGGGGGCGAACTCGCCACCGTTGGGCGTCTGGTTGACCACGATGCCGGCCTCCGAGGCGGAGTCGACGTCGTTGCGGACCACCTGGAAGCCCGCGCCCTCGAGCCCGGCCTTCGCCGTGTCGAACGGCTCACCGGTGTAGTTGGGCACAGCGATGGTCTCGGGGGCCTTGCCGATCGAGATGCGGACCGAGGAGCCCTTCTCGACCTGGTCGCCCGGGCCGGGGGTCTGGTCCACCACCTTACCGATCATCGACTCGTCGTCGACCTCGATCTCCACCACGTTCTGGTCGAGCGTCAGCCCGACCCGCTGCAGCTCGGCCTCGGCGCCGCTGCGGTCCCGGCCCGACAGGTCGGGCACCTCCACCTGCTCCGGCGCGACGCCGACGCTCAGCACGATCTGGGTGGTGGGCGCGATGCGCTCGCTGGCGGCCGGGTTGGTGCTGATCACCTTGCCGATGTCGTCGGGCCCGCAGTTCGGCTCCTGGCCGGAGCCGTCGCGGCAGACGACGTTCTCCTGGCGGAAGTTGCTGAAGCCCTCGTCGCGCAACTGAGCCGTCGCCCGGTCGTAGGTCTGCCCCACGACATTGGGCACGGCGCGCAGCTCGGGGTCGCTCTTGAAGGCGCCCATGATCCACGCGATGAACAGGGCCGCCGCGGCGAGCAACACCACCAGTCCCGCGATGAGCCACCGCTTCTTGCGCTTGCGGCGGGCCTCCTCCTCGGCGTCGTAGGCGTCGGGGTCGTAGTCGTCGTAGGCGTCCGGCTGCTGGCGGGTCGCGTTGAGCACCTGGGTGCGCTCGTCGTCGGACATCACCATCGGCGCCGACGGACGCTGGCCGGACAGCGTCCGGACCAGGTCGGAGCGCATCTCGGCGGCGGACTGGTACCGGTTGGCTGCACCCTTCGACAGCGCCTTGAGCACCACGGCGTCCAGCTCGGGCGACACCGCCGGGTTGACCGCGGACGGCGGCTTCGGGTCCTCCCTGACGTGCTGGTAGGCCACCGCGACCGGGGAGTCACCCGTGAACGGCGGCTCGCCCGTGACCAGCTCGTAGAGCACGCAGCCCGCCGCGTAGACGTCACTGCGCGCGTCCACCTGCTCGCCACGCGCCTGTTCGGGGGAGAGGTACTGGGCGGTTCCGATCACGGCCGCGGTCTGGGTCATGGCGGCCTGGCCGTCGTGCACGGCGCGGGCGATACCGAAGTCCATCACCTTGACGGCGCCGTTGCGGGTGATCATCACGTTCGCCGGCTTGACGTCGCGGTGGATGATGCCGTGCCGGTGGGAGAAGTCCAGCGCGGCGCAGACGTCTGCCATGACCTCCATGGCCCGCTTCTGCGACATCGGACCCTCGGTCTTGACGATGTCGCGAAGCGTCCTGCCCTCGACGTACTCCATCACGATGTAGGGCAACGGGCCGTACTCGGTGTCGGCCTCGCCCGTGTCGTAGACGGCGACGATCGCGGGATGGTTCAGAGCGGCCGCGTTCTGCGCCTCGCGCCGGAACCGTTCCTGGAACTGGGGATCACGCGCCAGATCGGCACGCAGGATCTTCACGGCCACCTCGCGGCCGAGCCGCACGTCGTGGCCGTGATGGACCTCGGACATGCCACCGTAGCCGAGCGTGTCGCCCAGCTCATAGCGGTTCGAGAGCAGTCGGGGTGCGCTCATTGCTCGGTGCCGTTCCATTCCGTCAGTGCCTTCTCCAACGCGCGAATGCGATCACGCCTAGCTGCCATCGCCGCATCACCCGCGGTCATCCATCAGCAGCCTGCCCATCATTCGTTCCAAGCCGTCCTCTTCCGGTGAACGCTCACCGGCACCGGACCAGTTGTCCCGTATGCCCGGCGAATCGCTCTGCAGCCGGCCGGGGGTGGCCGGATCGCCGTCCTGCCGGAGCAGCACCGTCAGTAACACCGTCACCACGGCGACGAGCAGTACGAGCGCCAGCGAGAGCAGTATCCACAACCCGGCGGGCCTCCGCCGCTGTTGTGGCATGGCGTGGGGGACCGGTGCGCCGCCGGTCGGAGGGGCCACCGGCTGCATCGAGGGATGCGAACCGGGCCCGACGGGCGTGACGGGGTTCACCGGCCCCATCGGGGCCGGCTGGTATCCCGCTCCGACAAGGCCCGACGGCGTCGGCAGCGGCTGACCTGCGCGTACGGCGGCGACCGCGGCCGCGAACTCGCCGCCCGTGGCGTAGCGCTGGCGTGGGTCCTTGACGAGTGTCGCCTCGATCACAGCACGGGCGCCCGGCGGCACGTCCGGCGGCAGCGGCGGCGGCAGGTCCCTGATGTGCATCATGGCGACCGTCACGGCGTTCTCGGAGAGAAACGGCCTGCGGCCCGCGAGGCACTCGTAGCCGCACACGGCGAGCGAGTACACGTCGCTGCCCGGCTCCGCGTCGTGTCCGAGCGCCTGCTCCGGGGCGATGTAGTGCGCGGTGCCCATCACCATGCCGGAGCGGGTCACTGGCGCGGCGTGCGCCGCCTTCGCGATGCCGAAGTCGGTGAGCTTCACCGTGCCCGACGGCGTGACCAGGATGTTGCCCGGCTTGACGTCGCGGTGCACGAGCCCGCGCTCGTGCGCGGCCTGCAGCGCGTTGCCGGCCTGCTCCAGGATGTCGAGCGTGCGCTCGGCGGAGATGCGGCCCTCGCGGGCGAGGATGCCCGCCAGCGGCTCTCCCTCGACCATCTCCATGACCAGGAACGCGATGGAGTGCTCACCCGCGAGCGTCTCGCCGTAGTCGTGCACGCCCGCGATGTTCTGGTGGTTCAGCGAGGCGGTGGTCCTGGCCTCGGTGCGAAACCGGTGCAGGAACTCGGCGTCGCCCGAGAGTTCGGCCTTGAGGATCTTCACCGCGACGGTGCGGTCGAGCCGGGTGTCGCTGGCCTCCCAGACCTCGCCCATTCCTCCGACGGCGATGCGGCTGGCGAGGCGGTATCGCTCCGCGATGAGTTGCCCCGACGACAGCATCGGCTACCCACCCCCGAGGGCGGCGGCGATGGTGGACCTCGCGATCTCGGCGGCCACGGTGCCACCGGTGGCGGCGAGCCCTCGGTTACCGCCGGACTCGACGATCACGGCGACGGCGATCTGCGGGTCGTCGTGCGGCGCGAACGCGGTGTACCAGGCGTGCGGCGGCGTCGCCTTCGGGTCGGTGCCGTGCTCGGCGGTCCCCGTCTTCGAAGCGATCTTCAGCGACTCGTCCTTGCCGCCGCCGCTGGTGTTCGCCTCCGACTGGATCATCATGTCGGTCAGCGCCTGGGCGTTCTCCGCCGACATGGCGGGCTCGCCGGTGAGCTCCTCGGGGCCGAACTCCTCGATCGTCGACAGGTCGGGGGCGAGCAGCGCCTTGATGAGCTGCGGCTTCATGGCCACGCCGTCGTTGGCGACCGTCGCCGCCAGCAGCGCGTCCTGCAGCGGGGTCAGCCGGACGTCTCGCTGGCCGATGCCGCTCTGGTACAGCGCGGCCTCGCTCTCGAGGTCGCCGAGGCCGGACGGCACCACGCCCATCGGGATCGCCAGGTCGTCCATGCCGATGCCGAAGTTCGCGGCGGTGGCCTCGAGCTTCTCCTTGCCCAGCTGACCGGCGATCTCGGCGAACGCGGTGTTGCACGAATACTTCAGCGCGTCGGCCAGCGTGCTGCCGGGGCAGGTGGCGCCGCCGTAGTTCTCCAGCGTGGTGCTGGTGCCGGGCAGGGTGGTCTCGGCCGCGCTGGTGACGCCGCTGCCGGCGGTCATGCCGTTCTCCAGCGCCGCGGCGGTCGTGACGATCTTGAACGTGGAGCCGGGCGGGTACGTCTCGCGGATCGCCCTGTTCAGCATCGGGTTGGCCGGGTCCTCGGTGAACGCCGTCCACGCCTCCTGCTGCTCCTCGGCGTCGTGCGAGGCGAGCTTGCCGGGGTCGTAGGACGGCGTGGAGACCATGGCGAGGATGTCGCCGGTCTTCGGGTCCAGCGCCACGACCGAGCCCGTGTAGCCGTTCTGGACCATCGCGTTGTAGGCGGCCTCCTGCACCGAGGGCCGCACGGTGAGCCGCACGTTGCCGCCGCGCGGGTCGCGGCCGGTGATCATGTCGGAGAGCCTGCGCACGAACAGCCGCGGATCGGAGCCGTTGAGGAACTCGTCCTCGGAGCGCTCGAGGCCGCCTGCGCCGTACAGCACCGAGTAGTAGCCGGTGACCGGCGCGTACATCGGGCCGTTGAGGTACGTGCGCAGGAACTTCAGCTGGTCGTCGGTCGGCGTGACGCCGGCCAGCACCTGACCGGCCTCCTCGGAGACGATCTTGCCGCGTTCGCGCGAGTACTCGTCGAGCAGCACGCGCGAGTTGCGGCTGTCGGTGCGGTAGTCGTCGGCCTGCACCACCTGGATGTAGGTGGCGTTGGCGAGCAGCAGCGTCACCATGACCAGCATGGCGACGCCGACCTTGCGCAGCGGTGTGTTCACGGCGTGCTCCCCCCATCGACGCCCGGCTGCGGCTGCCCCGCCGGGGGCCGCTGCACCATCACCGTGTGTGCCTCGGCCAGCGGCGCCTGCGGCTGCGGCTGCCTCGGCTTCGCGGGCTGCTGCGGGCGGCGTGCCGTGTCGCTGATCCGCAGCAGCAGCGCGACGAGGATGTAGTTCGCCAGCAGCGACGAACCACCGGCGGACAGCCACGGCGTCGTGACACCGGTCATCGGGATCAGCTTGGTGACCCCGCCGATGATCACGAAGATCTGCATGATGATCGCGAACGAGAGGCCGCCGCCGAGCAGCTTGCCGAACGTGTCCCGCACGGCCAGCGCACTGCGCATGCCGCGCATGGCGAGGATCAGGTACACCATCAGGATCGCGGCGAGCCCGACGAAGCCGAGCTCCTCGCCGAGCGCCGCGCTGATGAAGTCGGTGTTCGCCTCGGGGACGGTCTCCGGCCTGCCAGCGCCGAGGCCGGTGCCGAACACGCCGCCGGTGCCGAGCCCGAACAGGCCCTGCGCGATCTGGTAGCCACCGCCGGGTTCGTCGTACGTCGAGAGCGGGTCGATCCAGTTGGCGACGCGCTGCTGCACGTGGGTGAACAGCTGGTAGGCGATGAGCGCGCCGACGAAGAACATCGAGAGGCCGACGACCACCCAGATGATCCGCTCGGTGGCGACGTAGAGCATCACCAGCACGATGCCGAAGAACAGCAGCGCGGTGCCGAGATCGCGCTGGAAGACGAGGATGCCGAGGCAGACGACGGCGGCGATGATGATCGGTCCGAGGTCCCTTGCCCTCGGCAGCTCGATGCCCATCACCCGCTTACCCGCGGTCATGAAGAGGTCCCGCTTCGCGACGAGGAACGACGCGAAGAAGATCATCAGCAGGATCTTGGCGAACTCACCGGGCTGGATCGAGAAGCCGGGCAGCTTCAGCCACACCTTCGCGCCGTTGACCTCGGACAGCGAGCTGGGCAGCAGCGCGGGCAGCGCGAGTGCCACGATGCCGATGAGGCCGAACGTGTACGCGTAGCGCGTGAGCGTGCGGTGGTCCTTCACGACCACGAGCACGCCGAGGAAGAGGGCCAGCGCGAAGACCGTGAAAAGCACCTGCCTCGGCGCGCTGCCGGATGTCACCTCGCCGATGGCGATCGCTTCCTGCGCGTTGGCGAGGTCGATCCGGTAGATCATCACCAGGCCGAGCCCGTTGAGCAGCGCGACGCACGGCAGGATCAGCGGATCTGCGTAGGGCGCCCAGCGGCGCACCGCAAGGTGGGCGACGGCGAAGATCGCCAGGTAGGCGAGCCCGTACCAGACGATGGACCAGGACAGCTCCTGCTCCTGGTTCGCCTGTACCAGCACGAACGCCGACGTCACGATGAACGCGGCGAACGCCAGCAGCATCAGCTCCGTGCCCCGCCGCCTCGGCAGTTCGCGCGGCGGGTTCGTCGTGTACTGCTGGCCGACCGCGCCGGGGTTGCCTGCGGGTTGAGCCATCAGTTACCGCCTGGGCTGGGCGCCGGGCGGCAGTCCACCCCCGGCTCCTGCCGACCCTGTTCCGGCGTCGTCGTCTCGGTCGGCTGGTTCTCGCCACTCGGTTGGCTACCGCCCTCGGGCCGGTTCTCGCCCGTTGGCTCCGGCGCCGCGTTGCCCTGGCCGATGCCGCCGATCACGCCGCCGCCCTGGGGCTGCTCCTCGTCGCAGATCTCCAGCATGTTGTTGCGACGGAGCGTGTCGATGTAGTCCCGCGACTCGGCGAGGCCGTCGCGCTTGACGGAGTTGCGCACGGCGACGCGCGCGTCCTGCTGCAGGTCCTGCAGGCGCAGCGGCTCGCACAGCGTGGCCTCGGGAGGGCAGGAGCCCTCCGCCTCGCGGTGCAGGTCGAAGCCGAGCACGCTGCCGGGAACGCCCTGGAAGATCACGACTTCCTCGTTCGAACCCACGCCAACGTAGTACTGCCGCATGACGAAGTAGCGGGTGGCGATCGCGGCGGCCGCGAGCAGGATCAGCGCCAGGCCGAGTGCCACGAGGAGTCTGATCCGCTTACGGCGCTTCGCTTTTGGGTCTGGTGGCGGCTCCGTCGGCTCGAGCCGCTGTGGCTGGGTGGGGGGCGGCGCGGTGAGCGCCCTGGCGCGGGCCGCGGGAGAGTCGCCCTGGTGGCCCTCGTCGCTGCCGTCGCCGGCGGCACCACCCACGATGGGAGCGTCCTCGCCGAAGTCGATGTCCACGACGTCCGCGACGATCACCGTCACGTTGTCGGTGCCGCCGCCCTTGAGGGCGAGCTCGATCATCCGGTCCGCGCACTCCTGCGGGTCCGGGATCTGCATGGCCTCCGACAGCGTCTCGTTGCTGACCATGCCCGACAGGCCGTCGGAGCACAGCAGGTAGCGGTCCCCAGCCCGTGCCTCACGGACCGTGAAGCTCGGCTCCACCTCGTGCCCGGTGAGCGCCTTGAGCAGCAGGGACCGCTGCGGGTGGGTCGCGGCCTCGTCCTCGGTGATCCGGCCCTGCTCGAGCAGCTCGTTGACGAAGCTGTCGTCGCGGGTGATCTGCGAGAACTGACCGTTCCGCAGCAGGTAGGCACGCGAGTCGCCGACGTGCACGAGCCCGAGCCGGGAGCCGGAGAACAGCACGGCGGTGAGCGTGGTGCCCATGCCGTCGAGGTCTGGGTCGTTCGCGACGAGCTCCGAGATCGCCTGGTTGCCGTGGGTCACCGCTTCGCGGAGCTGGGTCACCAGGTCGTCGCCGGGCTCGTCGTCGTCGAGCGGGGCCAACGAGGCGATGACGACCTTGCTGGCCACCTCGCCGGCGGCGTGGCCGCCCATTCCGTCGGCCAGGGCGAGCAGGCGCGGGCCGGCGTAAACCGAGTCCTGGTTGCTCGAACGAACCAGGCCACGGTCACTGCGGGCCGCGTAGCGTAGGACGAGAGTCATGGGCGAAGCTCGATCACCGTCTTGCCTATCCGGATGGGGACGCCGAGCGGGACTCGGAGGGGTGCAGTGACCTTAGCCCGGTCGAGATAGGTGCCGTTCGTCGAGCCCAGATCTTCCACATACCACTCGTCACCGCGCAGTGAGATGCGAGCGTGCCGCGTGGAGGCGTAGTCGTCGTCCAGCACCAGTGTCGAGTCGTCAGCCCTGCCGATGAGGATCGGTTTGCCGTCCAACGCGATGCGGGTGCCCGAGAGCGCGCCGTGCGTCACGACCAGTTGCCGCGGCAGCTTCCCCCCGCGCGGCTTCTTCGGCTCTCTGCTGCTCTTGCCGCGCCGCAGGCTCGGCAGGTTGACGCGCAGCCCGGACGCCGCGTAGAGGTCCGAGCGCACCACGCGTAGCGCGGCGAACACGAACAGCCAGAGCAAGAGGAGAAAACCTGCTCTGGTGAGTTGAACGACCAGCTCTGGCACCTGTTGTGTCAGCTCCCGCCTTTTCACGCCCACCCCGTGACGAGTGCGCCACGGGTCCCCCGCATGGCCGCCATTATGCGGGACCCGCGCTCGCGGGCCATGCGGGATGGCCGAAAAGCCCGAACTAGCCCTGCGTCCGGAACACCAGGGACGAGTGGCCGACCCTGATGACGTCACCGTCGGCGAGCTGCCAGGTCTGCACGGGGGTGCCGTTCACCGTGGTGCCGTTGGTGGAACCGATGTCGGCGAGCGTGGCGCTCTGGCCGTCCCAGGTGATCTCCAGGTGCCGGCGCGAGACGCCGGTGTCCGGGAGCCGGAAGTCGGCGTCCTGGCCGCGGCCGACCACGTTGCCGCCCTGCTTGAGGGAGTACGTCCGGTTGGAACCGTCGTCGAGCTGGAGGCTCGCGGCGAGCTGGCGGTTGCCGCCGGGCATCCCGGGCTGGCCGTAGCCCTGCTGCGCGTAAGGGTCGGGCGGCGGGGCCTGCGCGGGGTAGCCACCGGGCGGGCTCGGCGGAGCCGCGTAGCCCTGGTCGTACCCGCCGGGCTGGCCGTAGCCCTGGTCATAGCCGGGCGCCGGGGGCTGCTGGCCGTACCCCTGGTCGTACCCGCCGGGCTGCCCATAGCCCTGGTCGTAGCCACCGGGCTGGCCGTAGCCCTGGTCATAGCCTCCTGGCTGCCCGTAGCCCTGGTCGTACCCGCCGGGCTGCTG
>NZ_QEQT01000023.1:0-6893 GCF_003311655.1 Prauserella sp. PE36
TCGGCCGTTGGTCCCGCCGTTGATGCCCGGGTTCCGTTCGTGTCGGCGGGGTCTCGACCGTTGGTCCCGCCGCTGACGCCCAGGCTCCATTCGCGTCCCCCGGCCAACCTCGCTACCGCGCGGGGCCGACGATGCCGCGGGCGATGCCCAGCTCGACCAGGTCCTGGGGACGCAGGCGGAGCTGGTCGGCGGTCGTCGGCACCTCCGGCTCCGCACGCTTGAGGATCCTGGCCGCCGCCTCCGGCGAGGTCACCGAGAAGTAGCTGTCCGGCGTGACCCACGTCCGGCCCTCCGCGGCGAACGCGAGAGCTCCACCCGAGCCACCCTCGCCGATCACCAGTGTGGTCACCGGCACCCTGGCCGACGCGAGAGCCTCGAACATCTCCGCGATCGCCGGACCGATCCCCGCCCGCTCGGCATCGGCATCGTTCGCCGCGCCCGGCGTGTCCACGAGGGTCAGCACCGGAATGCCCAGCCGGTCCGCGAGCCGCACGAGCCGGGCCGCGGTGCGGAAGCCCGCCGGGCGCGTCGCCGTCCCGCACTGCGCCGCGTACGCGATCGTCGCGCCGTCGCGGTGCCCGAACCCGCACAGGACCCCGGAGTCCACCCCGCCGCAGCGGTCGCCGCTGATGTCCTCCCGCCACTCGAAGTAGTCGTCCACATAGGACTCCGCGCGGGGGCGGCTCGCCGCACGCGCCTGCTCCACCGCGGCCCAGCCCGTGTCCGGCAGGTCCGCGTCACCGAGGGCGCCTGGGGGCGCGGCCTCGGTCGCCGGTGTGGTCAGCAGCCGCAGCCACCGTTCGAGCTTCGTCCGCAGCCGCGCCGGGTCGATGATCTGGTCGACGTGGCCCGACGCGAACTGCCTCTCCGCCGTGTACGCGGCCGGGTCACCGGGCGGGCGCACCCGCGACCCGGCGAACCCGACCTGCGCGCCCGGCAGCGCGAGCGTGACGTCCGCGCCGGCGCCGAGCGTCGCCCAGCCACCACCCGTCGTCGGATCGCGCAGCACCGCGACTTGCGGCAACCCGGCCGCCCGCGTCAACGCCGATTCCCGCGCGATGCGCTGCAGCTGCGAAAGCGCCCGCATGCCCTCCTGCATCCGGCTGCCGCCGGTCGCGATCAGCGACACCACCGGAACGCCAAGCTCCCGCGCCCGCCCGAACGCGCGCTCCAGCCGCAGACCCGTGCGCCCGCCGAGCGAACCTCCCAGGTAGCCGAACTCGAACGCGATCAGCATCGCCTCGGTGTCGCCGACCTTGCCGACCCCGCACACCACCGATTCGCGCTCGCCGGTGCGTTCCGCCGCGCTCGCCCGCGCGCCGTCGTACCCGCGCCAGCCGATGGGGCCGTCGACACCGGTGTCGGTCACCTCGTCGGCGGGCAGCTCGGTGAATGCCGAGGCCACGGCGTCGATCGTCGCGCGCGCGGAGTCAGGCATTGAGGGCCCGCTTCATCACCTTGCCCATGTCATTGCGCGGCAACGCGGTCAGGAACCGCACTGCGCGCGGACGCTTGTGGGGCGTGAGCAACCGCGCTACATGATCGGCGAGCTGCTGCTCCGACGGCGGCTCGCCGCTGGGCACGACCCACGCCACGATGCGCTCTCCGAGGTCGTCGTCCGGCTCGCCCGTCACGGCCACCTCGGACACGGCGGGGTGCTCCAGCAGCGCGTTCTCGATCTCCCCAGCGCCGATCTTGTAGCCGCCGCTCTTGATGATGTCGGTGGCCTTGCGGCCGACGATGCGGATGTAGCCGTCGGCGTCGCGTGTCGCCATGTCGCCCGTGCGGAACCAGCCTCCCCCGCCGGTGAACGCCTCCGCCGTCGCATCCGGCCGGTTCAGGTACTCGGTGAACAGGTTCGGGCCACGCACCTGGATCTCGCCGACCGTCTCGCCATCGCTGGTCTCGATCGGCGCACCGGCCTCGTCGACCAGCCGCAGCTCGACGCCCCGCAGCGGGACGCCCACCGTGCCGGGTTTGCGTTCGCCGTCCGCGCGGACGCTGGTGTTCATGAGCGTCTCGGACATTCCGTAGCGCTCAACCACCTGCTGGCCGGTGGCCGCCGTGATCTGCTGGTGGTCGTGCACCGGTAACGCGGCCGACCCCGATACCAGCAGGCGGGCGCCACGCAGCGCCTCGGCGAGGCGCGGGTTGCCGCCGACCTCCGTGGCGATCCGGTGGTACATCGTGGGAACGCCGAACATCATCGTGCCGTCCTCGGCCAGTGCCGCCGCGATCCCGTCGGTTGAGAACTTGCCGAGGTGCCGCACCGAGCCGCCGCGCCGCAGCGGCCCGAGAATGCCGAGGATGAGCCCGTGCACGTGGAACAGCGGCAACGCGTGCACGAGCACGTCGTCGGCACTCCACTGCCAGGCGTCTTCCAGCGCGTCGAGCGTGCTGGCGATGGCCCTTCGCGGCAGCACGACGCCCTTCGGCGGGCCGGTGGTGCCGGAGGTGTAGACGATCAGCGCGGGAGCCTCGTCGTCCGGCTCCGGCGGCAGCTCGCCGGCGGAGGCGGTGAGCGTGACATCCTCGCGGGGCACGTCGCGCAGCCCCTCGGGCAACTCGACGCCCGGCTCCGTGAGCACGAGCGCGGGCTCGCTGTCGGACACGATGTGCGCGAGCTCTCGCTCCCCGAGCTTGGGGTTGAGCGGCACCGCGGGCACACCGGCGGCGAGCGCGGCGACCACGGCGACGCTCGTCTCCATGCTTGACGTGGCCCACACCGCGATCCTGGAAAGGCCACGCAACCGCTGCGCGAGCGAACCGGCCACGCCGGCCAGCTCGGCGTAGGTGAGCGACTTCTCTCCGAAGCGAAGCGCCGCCTTGTCCGGTGTCGTGTGCAGCGAGGGGAAGAGCACGGTCACGCGGTCTCCTTCTTCGATCACTGGGCCACCCGGAGCCGGGTGCGATCAGCACCAGCCACCCGGCGAGCGGTGCCACGGCGACAATGATGCCTCCGTACACCAGGAGCTGCCGGGAGAATCCATCCTGGTCCAGGTCCTCGCTCGCTTCGCCGGCATTGGTGGCTCGTGCGCTGGTCGCTCAGTGGGCTAGTGGCTCGGTGGTCTAATGGCTCAGTGGCCTAGTGGACAAGTGGCTAGACCACTTTGCGGCGGGCTGGCAGTCGATGTCAAGGCCCGGAGTGGTCGGGTGGATCAGTGGCACAGTGGCAGAGTGGCACAGTGGCACAGTGGCTGAGCCAATCCGACCGGCTTCCCGGCTGTTACGCTCCCGAGCACGGCTGGTCAGCGCGATCGAAGGGGGCCCGCATGCCTGATGCCCTGCGGCCCATGGCCCGCACCCGGCTGTACGAGCAGGTGCTGGAGCGGCTGCGTGAGTACGTGGCGAGCGCCGGGCTCAGCGCGGGCGACAAGCTGCCCGCCGAGCGCGAGCTGGCCCAGCGGCTGGGCGTGAGCCGGGCGTCGGTCAAGCAGGCGATCGTGGTGCTGGAGGTGCAGGGACTCGTCGAGGCTCGCCACGGCGGAGGCACGTACCTGGTCAGGGACACACTCGACGTGGAGCCGGTCGAGCAGCTCGTCGAGCGCCGCAAGCGCCTGCCGGATGTGCTCGAGGCCAGGGAGGCACTCGAGACGAAGCTCGCCGAGCTCGCGGCCGAGCGGCGCACCAAGGCCGACCTCGACGCGCTCGAGGCCGCGCTCGACCACATGCGCGGGGAGATCGCCGAGGGCGGGCACGGCGTGGAGGGCGACCGCCGGTTCCACGCCGCCGTCACAGCCGCCGCCCACAGCTCGATGCTCGCCGAGTTCATGCGCTCCATCGCCGACCAGATCACCGAGAGCCGTACCGAGTCGCTCCGGCAGCCCGGCAGGCCGTCCCGCTCGCTGAGCCAGCATCTGGCCATCTTCGACGCCATCAGCAGGGGCGACGCCAGTAAGGCCGCGACCGCCATGCGCAGGCACCTGCGCACCGTCGCCAAGGTTCGCCTGCTGGCCTGGAACCCCGACGACGACGCGGAGTGAGGTCAGCGCAGTGCGGGTGAAGGCCAGCCTGCCTGCGTGGAATCGGGGCACAGCGGCGCGGAACGCCTCCGTGTGGCTGTTGGGGCGACGGTGGGCGCGGTGAAGGTGGCCTTCGCCGCGGTGCGGCCGGGCGTTAGCCCGTGACCGTCAGCTGTACATCGGCCGCGTGACCGCCGCCGCAGCGCAGCACCACGGGATACGTGCCCGGCGCGGCATCGGTGCGGATCCGAGCGTGACCGGAGCCCACGCCGCCCACGTGCTCCGTGAGCACGGCGACCCCGCCATTGCCCGTGTACGGGCCGTCGTGGCCGGTCGCGGTGAAGGCGGGGGAGCCGACGTGGTTGATGCCCTCCGCGAGAGGGCATCTCGCGGTCACGTGGACGACCTCACCAGGGGATGCGGTCGATTTGTCGACAAACAACACGGAGCTGGCGGCAGCGGGCGCGGTGACCAGCGTGCAGGCGAGCGCGGCCACGGGCACGCTCAGCGCGAGACGGAGGATCTTCATCGCCACCCCAGACGCGTGGCCACGGCCCAGGTTGTGCTCGTGACCCGATCGGCTGGTCGTACGCTCGAAGGGTGCTAGTACTCGCCATCGACACCGCCACGCCCGCCGTCACCGCCGGTGTCGTCTCCGTGGACCGCGAGAGCGGGGCCACCCGCCTGCTCGCCGAGCGCGTCACCCTCGACGCCCGCGCCCACGGCGAGCTGCTCACCCCGCACGTCCGCGACGCCGTCGCCGAGGCCCGCCACACCCTGCGTGACCTCGACGCCATCGCCTGTGGAGTCGGCCCCGGCCCCTACACGGGCCTGCGCGCCGGCATGGTCACCGCGGCCGCGCTCGCCCACAGCCTCGGCATCCCGGCCTACCCGGTGTGCACCCTCGACGCCATCGCCGAGGACGCGGAGCGCGGCGAACCCTTCCGCGTGCTGACCGACGCGCGGCGCAAGGAGGTCTACTGGGCCGACTACGACGCCGAGGGTCACCGGGTCGACGGCCCGCACGTCGACAAGCCCGCCGACCTCCACCCCGCGGGGCGCGTGCTCGACCACCCGCGGCCCACTCCGCTCGGCCTCGTCGGCGCCGCGAAGGCCGCCCTGCTGAGCGGGCAGACCCCGGGCCCGCTCACGCCGCTCTACCTGCGCAGGCCGGACGCCGCCGAGCCGGGCACGCGGAAACGGGTGACCACGTCGTGAGACTGGAACCGATGCGCCGCAGGCACATCCGCCGCTGCGTCGAGATCGAGAAGATCCTCTTCTCCGGCGACAGCCCGTGGAGTGCCGGAGCCTTCCACGCCGAGTTGGACGCGGGCGGCTACTACCTCGTCGCGCTCGACGACGACGGCGAGGTGGCCGGGTACGCCGGCCTGGCGCTCCTCGGCAGGCCGGGCGACTGGGAGACCAGCGTGCACACCATCGGCGTGCTGCCGAGCCACCAGAGCAGGGGCATCGGCACAGCCCTGCTCGAAGCGCTGCTCACCCGCGCCGACGAGCTGGCCGCGCCCGTTTTCCTCGAGGTCCGAACCGACAACGACAGCGCCATCAGGCTCTACGAGAAGCACGGCTTCAGCCGCGTCGGCCTGCGCAAGCGCTACTACCAGCCATCCGGAGCCGACGCCTACACGATGACGCGTCCGGCCCGGCGAGCACAGGAGGTGGCCCGCTGATGTCCCGCATCGTCATGGGCATCGAGAGTTCGTGCGACGAGACCGGCGTCGGACTGGTTCGCCTGCACGACGACGGCACAGTGGAGCTCCTCGCCGACGAGGTCGCCTCCAGCGTCGAGCAGCACGCGCGCTTCGGGGGAGTCGTGCCCGAGGTCGCCAGCAGGGCGCACCTGGAAGCCATGGTGCCCACCGCCAAGCGCGCGTTCGAGACCGCGGGCCTCGAGCTGTCCGATGTGGACGCCATTGCCGTCACCGCGGGGCCGGGCCTTGCCGGTGCCCTGCTCGTCGGCGTCTCGGCGGCCAAGGCCTACGCCGCCGCGCTCGACGTGCCCCTCTACGGCGTCAACCACCTCGCGGGACACATCGCCGTCGACACCCTCCAGCACGGGCCGCTGCCAGCGCCGTGCCTCGCGCTGCTCGTCTCCGGCGGGCACACACAGCTGCTGCGCGTCGACGACATCGCGGGCAAGATCACCGAGATCGGCTCCACAGTGGACGATGCGGCGGGAGAGGCGTACGACAAGGTCGCCCGGCTGCTCGACCTGCCCTACCCCGGCGGGCCGCCGATCGACAAGGCCGCCAAGAACGGGAACCCGCAGGCGATCGCGTTCCCCCGCGGCATGACGGGCCCGCGCGACGCCCCGTTCGACTTCTCGTTCTCCGGCCTCAAGACCGCTGTCGCGCGGTGGGTCGAGGCGGCCGAACGGCGCGGCGAGCCCATCCCGGTCGACGATGTCGCGGCGTCGTTCCAGGAGGCCGTTGCCGACGTGCTGACCGCCAAGGCCGTGCGCGCGGCCACCGAGTCGGGCATCGGCACGCTCGTGATCTCCGGCGGGGTGGCCGCCAACTCCCGGCTGTCCTCGCTGGCCGCCGAGCGGTGCGAGGCGGCGGGTATCGAGCTGCGAGTGCCGAGGCCACGGCTGTGCACCGACAACGGTGCGATGATCGCGGCGCTCGGCGCCCACGTCGTGGCCGCCGGGTGCACGCCGAGCTCGCTCGATTTCTCGGCCAACCCGGCGCTGCCCGTCAGCACCGTCTCGATCTAGGAGTGTGCTGAACAACCCCGCCCGCAGCGAGCGGCGATCCAGGCTGCGGTGTCCTTGCGGGACACCCGCAAACCCGAGGTCCTTGCGGGACACCCGCAAACCCGAGGTCCTTGCGGGACACCCGCCACCCGAGCTCGGCAAGGCGGAGGGAAGCCCTCGTACCGGGTCGTACTCGGGCTTTCCGGCAACGCGGCGAG
>NZ_QEQT01000024.1:0-221 GCF_003311655.1 Prauserella sp. PE36
GGGTCGCCGAGGGTCGACATCTCCCAGTCGAGCACGGCCTTGATCTCGTCGTCGGCGCCCACGAGCACGTTGTCGAGCCGGTAGTCGCCGTGCACGATCGCGGGCGGCGGCGAGACCGGGATCCGCGCGGCGAGCCGGTCGTGCAGCTCCTCGATGCCGGGCAGGTCGCGGCTTCGCGAGGCGTCGAGCTGCTTCTTCCAGCGGCGCAGCTGGCGCTCGAG
>NZ_QEQT01000025.1:0-1181 GCF_003311655.1 Prauserella sp. PE36
GGTTAGAGCGGTGGTGTCGAGTTAGATTCCTAACTCCGTGCCGTTGGGCGGGCTCACTGGTGTTGAGCTGGGCGGAGTTAGGGAGTTAGCGAGTGAGCGCCGGGTGCGAACCGGCCGGGTCGGCCCGGATTCTGTGGGGATTGGCCGGTTCGGGCCGGGCTAACTCACTCATCGAGATCGGCGGTGGAGCGCCGGGCGCGGACGTCACGCACCGTGGCCGGGTCGATGAGGTTGCGGTTGCCGGTACGGGCGACCTTCACACCTTCTGCGGTGAGCGCCTCCACGAGCTTGGGCACGGTGAGATCGCGGTAGGGCTTCCATTTCGGGGCGTGCTTGCGCAGCGCACCGAGCAGGTCCCCGGCGGGGATGCGCTCGGTGGTGGTGCCGAGCACTTCGGCGGTGTCGTCGAGCAGGTCCCGGTCGGTCTCGATCAGCAGCGGCGCGGCCTGGCCCTCTCGCCGGGTGCCCGGCGCGAGCTGCCCCATCGCGCGTTCGATGACCTCGGTGGCGGCGTCCCACCCGGCGTCGTCATCGACCTTGATGAAGAACGTCCGCACGATCTCGAACAGCTCATCGGACACCCCGGTGGCGACCATCGTTCCCCGGTCCACGTTGAACCGCAGGTCGGTGGCGCGGATACCGGCCGCGAACGACCCGTCGCCGAGGAAACCGTCGTTGGAGCGCCAGGTCTTGACTGAGAAGCAGCCGTTGACGCCGACGTTCTCGACCACCTCGGAGGGGATCGCGTTCGCCCGGGCGGACTGGGTGTCGAACCCGAGGATCACCCCGGTCTTGCGGCCTCGCTTGACCACGTCCACGGCCAGACCGGCGGCGTCCTCGCTCTTGCCGAACAGCTCGTGGCACTCGGAGAACAGCACCACGATCGGGCGCATGTCCTCGTGCTGCTCGGCGATCGCGCGGGTGAGCTTCTTCGCGCCGAGATCGGCCAACCGCTGCTCCCGGCGGCCTACCTCGTCGTAGAGCTCGTGCAGGTGCGCGGCGGCCAGCTCGACGTGCTCGGCGGTGGCGCCCTTGTGGTAGCGCGACAGGCGCGGCGCGTAGGCGTCGAAGTCGCCGTTGAGCGCGAACACGTGCACCCGCAGCTCAGCCAGCGGATCCAGCGCCGCGCCGAGCATGACCACCCGGCCCGCGTTGGACTTGCCCTGCCCGGGCTGGCCACC
>NZ_QEQT01000026.1:0-229 GCF_003311655.1 Prauserella sp. PE36
TCAAGCAGGTCGCGAGTGGACGGTTCGGGGTGACGAGCGAGTACCTCGTCAACGCCGACGACATCCAGATCAAGATGGCGCAGGGCGCCAAGCCCGGCGAGGGCGGGCAGCTGCCCGGCGGCAAGGTGTACCCGTGGATCGCGAAGACGCGGCACTCGACGCCGGGCGTTGGGCTGATCTCCCCGCCGCCGCACCACGACATCTATTCGATCGAGGACCTTGCGCAGCT
>NZ_QEQT01000027.1:0-99486 GCF_003311655.1 Prauserella sp. PE36
CGGGCCCGAGCGGGCAACTCGCGGGCCCGAGCGGGCAACTCGCGGGCCCGAGCGGGGGGACTCGCGGGCCCGAGCGGGGGGACTCGCGGGCCCGAGCGGGGGGACTCGCGGGCCCGAGCGGGGGGACTCGCGGGCGGCGTCAGCCGTAGACCGGGACGTGGGCTCCGCTCACCACGCCCGCGTCGTCCCCGCACAGGAAGGCGATCACCTTCGCGATGCGTTCCGGTGAGACCCAGCGAGACCGGTCGGCCCCGGGCTGGCTCGCCCGGTTCGCCGGGGTGTCGATCATGCTCGGCAAGACCGCGTTGACGCGGATGCCGCGTCGCGAGTACTCCGCGTCCAGCGCGCCAACCAGGCCCAGCACGGCGGCCTTGGAGGTCACGTACCCGGCCGCACCGGGGAACGGGTGCAGCGCGGCCCTGCTGGACATGCACACGATCGCCCCGCCGCCCGCCTCGATCAGGTGAGGCACCGCCGCCTGCGACACGAGGTACGTTGGGCGCAGGTTGAGCCGCAACTGCTGCTCGAACTCCTCCACGGGCGTCTCGGCCACCCGCTCCCCCACCGCGAACCCGCCGACGAGGTTCACCACCGCCCGCAACGGCGCCCGCGTCACGCCGGCCGCCTGCTCGGCGCAGCGCCGCGCGTCTGCGGCCTCGAAGAGATCGGCGCGCACCAGTTCGAGCCCATCGGTAGGCTCCAGCCGCTCCAGCTCCGCCTCGGCGATCCACGGCACCACCACGCGCCAGCCGTCACCGAGGAGCGCTCTCGTCACGGCGACGCCCAGGCCCCCGGTGCCGCCGGTGACGAGCGCGGTGCGGGTCACGAGCACACCGCGCCCTGTGCCGCCGAACCGACGAGCTTGGCGTACTTGGCGAGCACCCCGGTGCGCCGCGGCGGCGGAGGCTGTTCCCAGCCCTCACGGCGCCGCGCCAGCTCGGCCTCGTCGATCCCGACGTCGAGCGTGCGCGCGGCCAGGTCGAGTACGATCGGGTCGCCGTCCTCGACGAACGCGATCGGCCCGCCGTGCGCGGCCTCCGGCGCGACATGTCCGATGCACAGGCCTGTGGTGCCGCCGGAGAACCGGCCGTCGGTGAGCAGCAGGACGTCCTTGCCGAGTCCCGCGCCCTTGATCGCGCCGGTGACGGCGAGCATCTCGCGCATGCCGGGCCCGCCGCGCGGGCCCTCGTTGCGGATCACCACGACATCGCCCGCCTTCAGCTCGCCGAGCGCGTCCATCGCGGCCTGTTCTCCGTCGAAGACGCGCGCCGTGCCCTCGAACCGGCTGGCGTCGAAGCCCGCGCTCTTCACGACGGCGCCCTCGGGCGCGAGGCTGCCGTGCAGGATCGTCAGGCCGCCCGTGGGGTGGATCGGGTCGCTGAGCTTGCGCAGCACCTCGCCGTCGAGCTCGGGCGGGCCGAGCTCGGCGAGGTTCTCCGCGAGCGTCCGGCCCGTGACGGTGAGGCAGTCGCCGTGCACGAGACCCGCGTCGAGCAGGGCCTTCAGCACCACGGGCACGCCGCCCACGCGGTCGACGGCCGTCATCACGTGCCTGCCGAACGGCTTGACGTCGGCGAGGTGGGGCACGCGATCGCCGATGCGGGAGAAGTCGTCGAGGGTGAGCTCCACCTGCGCCTCGTTGGCGATCGCGAGCAGGTGCAGCACGGCGTTGGTGGACCCGCCGAGCGCCATGACCACGGCGATCGCGTTCTCGAACGCCTCGCGGGTGAGGATGTCGCGCGCGGTGATGCCCTTGCGCAGCAGCTCCACCACCGCCTCGCCGCTGGCGCGCGCGAACCCGTCGCGGCGGCGGTCGACCGAGGGCGGGCTGGCCGAGCCGGGCAGCGACATGCCGAGCGCCTCCGACACGCAGGCCATGGTGTTGGCCGTGTACATGCCGCCGCACGCGCCCTCGCCGGGGCAGATGGCGCGCTCGATCTTGTCGACCTCCTCGCGGGTCATGAGCCCGCGCGCGCACGCGCCGACCGCCTCGAACGCGTCGATGATCGTCACCTCGCGGCCGTCGACCGTGCCGGGCAGGGTCGAACCCGCGTAGAGGAACACCGCCGCCACGTCGAGCCTGGCCGCGGCCATCAGCATGCCCGGAAGGCTCTTGTCGCACCCGGCGAGCAGCACGGCGCCGTCGAGCCGCTCCGCCTCCATCACGGTCTCCACCGAGTCGGCGATGACCTCACGGGACACGAGCGAGAAGTGCATGCCCTCGTGTCCCATGGAGATGCCGTCCGAGACCGAGATCGTGCCGAACTCCATGGCGAACCCGCCGCCGGCGTGCACACCCTTCTTGCTCGCCTCGGCGAGCCGCTGCAGCGAGAGGTTGCACGGGGTGATCTCGTTCCAGGAGGACGCGATGCCGATCTGGGGCTTGGCGAAGTCCTCGTCGCCCATCCCGACGGCCCGCAGCATCCCGCGTGCGGCGGCGCGTTCGATCCCGTCGGTGACGGCCCTGCTGCGCGGCTTGATGTCGTAGTCGGCCATGGGCCGATGATGCCTCAATACAGACAGGGCACAATGCCCAACGTGGCTGAGAAGGTGTCGATTCATCAGAAGATCGCCGACGAGCTCGGTGTCCGCGAGGGACAGGTCCGGGCCGCCGTCACCCTGCTCGACGAGGGCTCGACCGTGCCGTTCATCGCCCGGTACCGCAAGGAGGTGACCGGGGCGCTCGACGACACGCAGCTGCGCACGCTCGAGGACCGGCTGCGCTACCTGCGTGAGCTGGAGGAGCGGCGAACGACGATCCTGGAGTCGATCCGCTCGCAGGGCAAGCTCGACGCCGAGCTCGAGGCCCGCATCATGGCTGCCGAGGAGAAGGCCCGCCTCGAGGACATCTATCTGCCGTACAAGCCGAAGCGGCGCACCAAGGCGCAGATCGCCAAGGAGGCCGGGCTGGAGCCGCTGGCCGACGGCCTGCTCTCCGACCCGACCACCGAGCCGCAGGCCGCGGCCGCCGTGTTCGTCGATCCGGAGAAGGGCGTCGCCGACGCCGCCGCCGCGCTGGACGGCGCCAAGGCCATCCTGGTGGAACGCTTCGCCGAGGACGCCGACCTGATCGGCGAGCTGCGCGAGCGCATGTGGACGCGTGGCTGGGTGACCTCGAAGGTCCGCCAGGGCAAGGAGACAGAAGGCGCGAAGTTCTCCGACTACTTCGACTTCGCCGAGCCGTTCACGAAGCTCCCCTCCCACCGCATCCTCGCCCTGTTCCGCGGCGAGAAGGAGGAGATCCTCGACGTGGCCACCGAGCCGGAGGAGCCCCCGGCTCCCGATGCCGAGCCGAAGCGGGGCCCGAGCGACTACGAGATCCGGATCGCCGAGAAGTTCGGCATCTCCGACCAGGGCCGCGCGGGCGACAAGTGGCTCAACGACACCGTGCGGTGGGCGTGGCGCACGAAGATCCTGCTGCACCTCGGCATCGACCTGCGGATGCGCCTGCGGCAGGCCGCCGAGGACGAGGCCGTGCGCGTGTTCGCCGCGAACCTGCGTGACCTGCTGCTCGCCGCGCCCGCCGGCACGCGCACGACGATGGGTCTCGACCCCGGCTACCGCACGGGCGTAAAGGTGGCGATCGTCGACGGCACCGGCAAGGTGGTGGCCACCGACACGATCTACCCGCACAAGCCGCAGTCGCAGTGGGACCAGTCGCTGGCGAAGCTGGAGCACCTCGCGCGCGAGCACAACGTGCAGCTCATCGCCATCGGCAACGGCACGGCCTCGCGCGAGACCGACAAGCTCGCGGGCGAGCTGGTGAAGCTGCGGCCCGAGCTGAAGCTCACCAAGATCGTGGTCTCCGAGGCGGGCGCCTCGGTGTACTCGGCGTCGGCGTACGCGGCACAGGAGCTGCCGGGGCTGGACGTCTCGCTGCGCGGCGCGGTGTCGATCGCGCGCAGGCTCCAGGATCCGCTGGCCGAGCTGGTGAAGATCGACCCGAAGTCGATCGGCGTCGGGCAGTACCAGCACGACCTCGCCGAGTCGAAGCTCTCGCGTTCGCTCGACGCGGTGGTGGAGGACTGCGTGAACGCCGTGGGCGTGGACCTCAACACCGCCTCGGTGCCCCTGCTCAGCCGGGTGTCGGGCATCGGGACGACGCTCGCCGAGAACATCGTGGCGCACCGGGACGACAACGGGCCGTTCCGCAGCAGGACCGCGCTCAAGGAGGTCGCCCGGCTCGGCCCGAAGGCGTTCGAGCAGTGCGCCGGCTTCCTGCGGATCCCGGACGGCGACGACCCGCTCGACGCCTCCAGCGTGCACCCCGAGGCGTACCCGGTGGTGCGCCGGATCCTGGACGAGACGAACGTCGGCATCCGGGAGCTGATCGGCGACGCGCGCACGCTGCGGGCGCTCCAGCCGGAGAAGTTCGTCGACGACACGTTCGGCCTGCCGACGGTCACCGACATCCTCGCCGAGCTGGAGAAGCCCGGCCGCGACCCCCGGCCCGAGTTCAAGACGGCGACCTTCGCCGAGGGCGTGGAGAAGATGACCGACCTGACGCCGGGGATGCGGCTGGAGGGCGTGGTCACCAACGTCGCGGCGTTCGGCGCGTTCGTCGACATCGGTGTGCACCAGGACGGCCTCGTGCACGTGTCGGCGATGTCGCGCAACTTCGTCAAGGACCCGCGCGAGGTGGTCAAGCCGGGTGACGTCGTGCGGGTGAAGGTGCTCGAGGTGGACGTTGCGCGCAAGCGGATCTCGCTGACGCTGCGGCTCGACGACGAGGCCAAGCCCGGTGGCGGGGAACAGCGCCAGTCCGGCCAGGGCGGCGGGCGTGGAGGTCAGCGCGGCCGCGGTGGCAAGCCGCAGCAGCAGCGGCAAGGCCAGGGCAGGCAGCGCCAGGCGCCCGCCGGCGGCGCGATGGCGGACGCCCTGCGCAAGGCCGGTTACGGTCGCTGACGAGGTCGCCGCCGGGGGTGACCTCGGTGAATGACGTGGCGGGCCGGGCGGTCAAGCCCGACAATGGGTCAATGACGTCCACCGGAGGCTTGAGCCCGGCCACCCGCGCGCGGCTCGAGAAGGAGCTCGAATCCCTACGCGAACAGCGCGAGTCCCTGGCGCCACGGCTCGGCGAGGACCCGCTGGGCGACAGTGCCGACCAGGCCGACCTGCTCGAGCGGGCCGAGGTCGTGTCGCGGCTGGACCGCCGGATCGCCGAGGTGTACGACCTGCTCCACGGCGGCCCCACCGCCGACTCCGAGTCCGCGCTGCCCTCGGGCACGAAGGTCTCGCTGAAGTTCAGCGACGGCAGCGTGGAGGACATGGTGGTGGTCGGCTTCACCGAGGAGGCCGACGAGGACGACGCGTCCACGCTCACCGCCGACAGCCCGCTCGGCAGGGCCATAACGGGGCACAAGAAGGGCGACACGATCACCTACCGCACCCCGGCGGGCGAGGTCTCCGCGGAGATCCTGAAGCTGAAGCTGCCCGCCTGAGCCGGAACGAGAGTTTCAGCAGGCCGACCCAATTCATGAATAACCGCCGCACCCGGCAATTCGTGAGAAGATAAGAATTGCCGGGTGAATATCGCGCACTTGAAAGCGCCGGTGCCCAGGTGGATAGTGGCAGGCCTCTCCACCGAGAAGACCCGGGAGGCCCCCGATGAAGCGCAAAAGAATATTCGCGTTTTTCGCGGCGCTCGCGTTGTCATTCGGACTGATGTCCGGTATCGCATCGGCGACGATTCATCCCATTGTCGAATCGTTCGACTGCGCCAACGAGGCCGCATTCGCACACCACCCGCTCGGCGACGTCGCCGACCCGATCGGCCAGACACCCGGCGTCGGAGCGCACTCGGACCAGAGCTCCCTGCGCGCCGTCCAGTCGGCCAGCGCCAACGCGTTCTCCGAACACAAGCTAAACGGCGAGTGCGGCAAGGTCGGCCAATAGCCCCGGCACCCCCGCCAGACTGCAGTGAAGGCCACCTTACCTGCGTTCAACGCAGTGAAGGTGGCCTTCACTGCGGTTGGAAAGGGCCTACACGCAGTCCCTCGGGATGGCGCGCTGCCAGTTGCGGGAGAAGAGGCGCTTCTCGCCCTCGTAGCCGTCCAGCGTCGCGTGCAGGCGGAACTCCGTGCTGGTGCACGTGAGCACCGTTCGCGTCACGGTGGTCGCCGACCAGTCGCCCCTGGCGAACCTCATCGTCCACTCCGTCTCCGCGCGCGGGGACGAGAAGTCGTCCGCCACCGAGCTGTACCGCTCGTAGGCCCGCCTGCTGACGTCGAGGTCGATGTCCTCGTAGTGGACGGTGCCGTTGTCCTTGACGATCTCCAGCGCCGACTCGTAGTCGACGAGGTCGCGGGTGACGGTCCAGCGGTGCTCGCCGGGTTCCACCTGGGTCACCGTGATCGGTTCCGCGCCCTCCGGCTCGGCGAACGGACGGTGCACCTGCTCCTCACCGCCCGTGCGCAGCGGCAGCCGCACACCACTCCCACCGGTGTGAACGGTCAGGCAGGTCTGCTCCGGCGACGGCCACACGAGCGGCCAGTACGACGACGACAGCGACAGCCGGATCTTGTGCCCCGCCGGGAACGCCTGCGCGACCACGTTGAGGTCGAAGCTCACCTGGTAGCGCTTCCCGGGTTCCAGCGGCTTCGGGATGTCGTGCCCGTCGCGGTGGGTCAGGTTGAGCACGCCGTAGGTCACCCGCGTGGCCCTGCCGTCGGGCAGGACGTCGGAAAGGCGCGCGGCCACCATCGCCACGGGCTGGTCGGCCGAGATCTCGAGGCAGACCCTCGGCGCGCCGTGGATCTCGCAGGTCTCCGGCAGCGGGTCGGTTTCGAACACGAGCGACCCGCCGTCCTCCTCACGCTGGTCGTACGGCATGTCCGGCGGTGCGTTGTAGGAGGCCCACTTACCGGCGAACTGCCCGACCGACAACGGTGACTGCACGGTCAGCGGCTCGTCGGCCACCTCCTCGTCTGGCCTGCCGATGCGGTGCCGGGACAGCGGCAGCTCGACGTCCCGCACGTTCGGCGACGGCCAGCTCGGCTCCCCCACCCAGCGGCCGGGCCGGTCCTCGTAGGACGTGGACGGCGGCACGCTGTCCTGCATCCACGTGAGCAGCATGGGCCCGTCCATGACGTCGTTGTCGACGTCCTTGAGCCAGTGATCCCACCAGCGCACGAGCTCCTGCAGGTAGCCGATCGCCGGGCCCGGCTCGCCGAGGTGCGGGTACTTGTGCGACCACGGTCCGACGAGCCCCTTGCGCGGCACGTCCAGGTTCGCGAGCAAGCGGGCGACGGCGTTGGAGTAGCCGTCGGCCCAGCCGCTGGAGGCGAGCACGGGGCAGCGCACGCCGGAGTAGTTCTCGCACACCGACGCGTGCCGCCAGTAGTCGTCCCGGCGCTGGTGCAGCAGCCACGTGTCCACCCACGGCCCACTCGCCTCGATGCGCTCGCGCCACATGTCGCGCCAGCGGTCGCCGACGAGCGCCGGATCCGGCGGCAGCGTGCCGTGCGCGAACATGGTGCCCGCCTCGGCGAGGTTGTCCGAGAGCAGGCAGCCGCCCATGTAGTGGAAGTCGTCGGAATAGCGGTCGTCGGTGAACGACGCGATCGCGATCGCCCTCAGCGTCTCCGGTTTGCGGGCGGCGACCTGGAGCGCGGCGAAGCCGCCCCAGGAGATGCCCATCATGCCGGTGCGGCCGTCGCACCACGGCTGGTTCGCGATCCACTCCAGCACGTCCTCGGCGTCGCGCTGCTCCAGCTCGAGGTACTCGTCGGTCAGCACGCCCTCCGACTCGCCGGTGCCCCGAATGTCCACGCGCACGCACGCGTAGCCGTGCCCGGCCAGGTAAGGATGGTGGATCGAGTCGCGGACGGCGGTGAGGTCCCTTTTGCGGTAGGGGATGTACTCCAGGATCCCCGGCACCGGCTGGTCGTCCGACGAGACGGGCCGCCAGATCTTGGCGGCGAGCCTGGTGCCGTCCGAGACGGGGATCCAGACGTGTTCGTCCTCTGTGGTCTGACACGGCAGCGATCCGACCGCGCGGAGCAAGCTATCCCTCCTTCTCGGGCCCTTCCTCGGCGAACTCGAAGTCCAGCGCCTCCACCGTACGCTCGTACTTGTCCTTCAGCTCGGTTTCGTCGCGGGCCCCGACGAAGACGTGCGCGAGCTCGAAGCTGTAGCTGTCCTGGCCGGGCAGGTCGGAGAGCCGCTGGCCGGCCACGGGCACGATGTCGATGATCACGCCGGGGATCTCGCGGTGCACGCGCTCGATCTCCTCCGCGGTGGGGACCTTCCGCACGAGCGCGTCCGAGAACCGCCGGTAGTACCACTTCGCGGCGATGCCGTACTCACCCTTGTCGTCGGGCAGCGCGGGGTCCCGGCCGAGGCCGAGCATCACCATCGCGTGGTGGTTGGGCATGCCGTCGACGCATTCGAACATCTCGGCGTGCGACTGCGAGTGCCTCGGGTTGATCTCCAGCAGGCACACGTCGCCGCTCTCCGGCTCGCAGAAGAACTCGATGGAGAACGTCGAGTTGTCCATCCCGATCTGACCGATGATGCGCTTCGAGACGTCGATCATCCGGTCGACGGCGGCCTTCGGCAGCTGCGATGGGTACTGGTGCCGCAGGAAGGACGAACGGCCTTCGTAGTTGACGGAGTCGAGCACGCCGTAGACCACGACCTCGCCGTTGTACACGTAACCCTCGGTGGCGCACTGCACGCCGGAGAGCGCCTCCTCAGCGAGACAAGCCTGCCCGCCCACCTCGGCGATCTCACGCGGCAGCTCCAGCATGTCCAGCACCTGTTCGAAGGGCTTGCCGACGCGGCTGATGCCCTCGCGGATCTCGGCGACGGCCTTGTCGAACTCGGACTCGTCGCGGACGAGGAACGCCAGCTCGGAGGAGTACGACTTCACGGGCTTGAGCCACATCGGATAGCGCACGCCGTCCGGCGGACTCGGTTGCTCGTCGTCGAGGTCGACGATGCCGAAGCGCGGGTACTCGTCGATGGCCTTCTGCTGTTCGAGCCTGCTCCAGTACTTGTGCTCGCATTTGACGATCGACGCGAGCGACGGCCCGGGGAGGCCGTAGCGGTGGCACAGGATCGCGCGCAACGTGGACACCGGGAAATCCCAGTAGCCCACGATGGCGTCGATCGACCCGTCGAACGCGTCCAGCTGCGACTGTGCCTTGTCCAGCAGCTGTTCGAAGTCGATCTCCCCTACCTGCGTCTCGTCGACCGTGAGCAGGGAGTGGAACGCGTAGGAGTCTGCGTTCCGGATGTCGCGCAGGGTGCGCCTGTTCTCCTCGTCGAGGGCGAGTACGAAGATGTTCTTCACGCCGGAGAGGGTCCCCGTCTGGGCGATCGCTAAACGTGTTCAGCCCAGCACGAAGCCTCTGGCCAGCTCGGACAGCGCCTCGTCGAGAACGTCACACAGCTGCAGATCGGTCTCGGCGAGCCAGTGCTCGTACGCCGCGAGCGAGACGCCCAGCGCGGCGTAGGCGATCGCCTGCGGGCGCAGCGCGGCCGGCTTCTCGCCGAGGCGTTTCGCGGCGTACTCGGCCACCACGGCGCGCCAGTCGCCATAGCGCAGCGTCGAATGGGCCTGCAGGGCCGGGACGCGCAGGATCAGCTCCATGCGCCTGCGGTGCTTGGGCACCTCGGCGGGGTCGACGCGGTTGAACTCCACCACAACGGCGCGCACGGACTCCATGAGCGGCTCGTCGGCCGGGCGTTGCGCGAACCGCTCGCGCATGTGGTCGAGCTGCTCGGTGAAGGACCCCCACACCACGTCGTTCTTCGACTCGAAGTAGCGGAAGAACGTGCGCCTGCCGATGCCCGCGCTCTTCGCGATCGCGTCGACGGTGGTGGCGTCGAACCCCTCGCGCTCGAACAGCTCGAAGGCCACGGCCTCCAGCTCGTGCTGACTCGTCGACCGGCGTCTACCTGGCCGAACGGATGGTTCCGACACCGCCTTCGCCTCGATCCCTTCCATTTGGCACCCGGTGCCATTATACTCGTGCCGTCGATCACAACAACCTGCTCAGTGAGGAGTAGCTTGCCATGAACGAATCGGCCGCCACCGAGGTCACCGTCGAGGAAGACCTGCTCGTCGAAGAAGTCTCGATCGACGGCATGTGCGGTGTCTACTGATCGGTTCGCCCCGGACCGGCCGTACCGGCTGAGCTCCTCAGTCGCGTTACGGCCGGAACCGTTCGGCGCTCTCGTCTACGACTTCACCACCCGCAAGCTCTCGTTCCTCAAGACGCAGCTGCTGGTGAACGTCGTCCGGGAACTCGAGAACCAGCCCGACGCTCGTTCCGCGCTCGACTCAGCCGAGGTACCCGAGGCCGAGCACAAGCGCTATCTCGACGCGCTCGCCGGGCTGCTGTCCGCGGGCACGATCGAAGCAAGAGGGACCTCATGAAACTCGTCGAGCACTTCCAGCACGGGCTGGACGCCCCCATCTGTCTCACGTGGGAGCTGACCTACGCCTGCAACCTCTCCTGCGTGCACTGCCTTTCCTCGTCGGGCCGCCGCGACCCTCGTGAACTGTCCACTGAGGAATGCAAGGCCGTCATCGACGAACTGCAGCGCCTGCAGGTGTTCTACGTCAACATCGGCGGCGGCGAGCCCACGATCCGGCCCGACTTCTGGGAGCTGGTCGACTACGCCGTCGCGCACGACGTGGGCGTGAAGTTCTCCACCAACGGCGTGCGCATCACCCCGGAGCGAGCCCGCTGGCTCGCCGGCACCGACTACGTCGACGTGCAGCTCTCCCTCGACGGCGCCACCGCCGAGGTCAACGACTACGTGCGCGGGCCGGGGTCGTTCGACACCACCATGCGGGCCATGGAGAACCTGCGCGACGCGGGCTTCAAGGACTTCAAGATCAGCGTGGTGATGACGCGCCACAACGTCGGCCAGCTCGACGAGTTCAAGCGCATCGCCGACGACTACGGGGCGCAGCTGCGCATCACCCGCCTGCGGCCTTCGGGCCGGGGCGCCGACACGTGGGACGAGCTGCACCCCACGGCCGACCAGCAGCTCGAGCTCTACGAGTGGCTGATCGACCACGGTGAGAACGTGCTCACCGGCGACTCGTTCTTCCACCTCAACGCGCTCGGCTCCACCCCGCTGCCGGGTCTGAACCTGTGCGGCGCGGGGCGCGTGGTGTGCCTGATCGACCCGATCGGCGACGTGTACGCGTGCCCGTTCGCGATCCACGACGAGTTCCTCGCGGGCAACGTGCGCGACGAGGGCGGGTTCACGTCGGTGTGGCGCACGTCCGAGCTGTTCGAGCGGCTGCGCGCCCCGCAGACCGGCGGCGCGTGCACGTCCTGCTCCGCCTACGACTCGTGCCAGGGCGGCTGCATGGCCGCCAAGTTCTTCACGGGCCTTCCGCTCGACGGTCCCGATCCCGAATGCGTCAAGGGCAACGGGGAGCGCGCGCTCGCCCTCGTCGGCGGCGGCTCGGAGAAGCCGAAGCCGGACAAGGACCACTCCAAGCCCAACCGGACCAAGCGCGGCCGCGTCGGCGTCAGCATCGGGTGGGGCCCACCAGAGCCCGACCGCCTGCCGGACCGCGCGTGTGACACGAGCCCGCTGGCAGGTTTCCGGCCGTGAAACTCACCGAACCGGTCACGCTGGCCGGTCGCCGCGCACCGTCGCGCGTGCTCTTCGGACCACACGAGACGAACCTCGCCCGCGGCAGGGCGATCTCGGAGGCCCACGTGGCCTACTACGAGCGCCGTGCCGCGGGCGGTGCGGGGCTGATCGTCACCGAGACGGCCAGCGTCCACGACTCCGACTGGCCCTACGAACGGGCCCCGCTCGCCGCCGGCTGCGGCGCCGGCTGGGCCTCGGTCGTGCGGGCCTGCCGTCCACACGGGACGCTCGTGCTCGCGGGCCTCGGCCACGCGGGCTCGCAGGGCTCGTCGGCGTTCTCGCAGCAGGCGCTGTGGGCGCCCTCGCGGGTGCCGGACGTGGCGAGCCGTGAGATGCCGATGGAGATGGAGGCGGCCGAGATCCGCGCGGTGGTCGCCGGGTTCACCCGCGCCGCCGAGCTGGCCGTGGAAGCCGACCTCGACGGCGTGGAAGTGGACGCTGGCCAGCACTCGCTGCTGCGGCAGTTCCTCTCGGGGCTGACCAACCAGCGCGGCGACGCCTACGGCACCGACAAGGCCCTGCTGCTGCGCGAGGTGCTCGCGGCGGTGCGCGCCCGCATCGGCGACGGCCGCGTGCTCGGCCTGCGGCTCTCCTGCGACGAGCTCGCGCCGTGGGCGGGCATCACGCCCGACCAGGGGCAGTCGCTCGCCAGGGACCTCGCTCGAACGGTCGACTACCTCGTAGTGGTGCGCGGTTCCGCGATGGGCACCTCGGCCACGCGCCCCGACTCGCACACCGAGCCGGGCTTCAACGTCGAGTTGTGCCGCGGCATCCGCGAGGCGGTGGCCGGTGCGGCGCCCGTGATCCTCCAGGGTTCGGTGGTCGAACCCGGGCAGGCCGAGCAGGCGCTCGCCGACGGCGTCGCCGACCTCGTGGAGATGACGCGCGCGCAGATCGCGGACGCGGACCTGGTGCGCAAGCTCGGCACGACCGAGCCCGTGCGGCCGTGCACGCTGACCAACCAGAAGTGCCGGGTCCGCGACAACCGCAACCCGATCGTCAGCTGCATCGGCGACCCGCGCAGCGGGCACGAGACCGGCGACGCTCCGCTGACCGGAACCGATCCCGCGCGGTCCGTGCTCGTGGTCGGCGGCGGACCGGCCGGGCTGGAGGCCGCGCGCGTGCTCGCCCTGCGCGGGCACCGGGTGCGGCTGGTCGAACGGGACGCCGAGCTGGGCGGGATGCTCGCACTGGCAGCCCGCGTGCCCGGCCGCGGCCGGCTGGGCAACCTCGCGCGCTGGCTAGCCGGTGAGGTGCACCGGCTCGGCGTGGAGGTCGCACTGAACACCGAGGCCGACCTCGCGGAACTGTCCGGCGACGTCGTGGTCGCCACCGGATCGGTCGCCGGACCGCGCAGCTACACCGTGCACGACGGCGGGTTCGTGCTCGACGTCGTCGACCTGCTCAAGGCGCCCGGCCGCCTGCCGGAGGGGCCGGTCGCGATCTACGACCCGGTGGGCGACGCCGTGGGCGTGGGC
This sequence comes from Prauserella sp. PE36, assembly GCF_003311655.1. Taxonomy (NCBI): domain Bacteria; kingdom Bacillati; phylum Actinomycetota; class Actinomycetes; order Pseudonocardiales; family Pseudonocardiaceae; genus Prauserella; species Prauserella sp. PE36. The sequence continues at coordinate 13,104 of NZ_QEQT01000027.1, forward strand.
ATCGCCGAGCTGGCCGCTGCCGCGGGCAGGCCGACCACGATCATCACGCAGGACCAGGTGGTGGGCACGCAGCTCGCCCTCACCGGCGACCTCGCCGACGCCAACGCGCGCCTGCAGCGGGCCGGGGTGCGGCTGGCCAAGCGGAGCCTGCTGCGCGAGGTGCACGCGGGTCACGTGGTGGTCACCGATGCCTACACCGGCACAGCCACCGAGCTCGAGTGCGCCACGCTGATCCACTGTGGACACCGGCTGCCCGATCCCACCCCGGTTCCGGCCGGGATGGTGGAGGCGGGCGACCGCGTGGCCCCGCGATCGGTGCACGAGGCCGTACTGGAGGGCCGCAGGGCCGCGCTGGCCTTCGCCGCGAAACCACTGGCGGTGCACCGATGAGCGCAACGAGCCGTTACCGTTACCTGTTCTCACCGCTGCGGCTGGGCCCGGTGACACTGGCCAACCGCGTGGTGTTCTCCGCGCACCTGACCAACTACGCGAAGGAAGGGCTGCCCAGCGAGCAGCACGCCGCCTACTACGCGGCCCGCGCGAAGGGCGGCGCGGGGCTCATCATCACCGAGGAGCACTCGACCCACCCGACGGACTGGCCGTACGAGAAGCTCATCCACGGCTTCCACCCCGAGGTGATCCCCGGCTACCGGCGCATCACCGAGGCGGTGCACGCGCACGGCGTGCCGATCTTCGCGCAGCTCAACCACAACGGCGGGCAGGCGTCGAGCATGTACTCGCGGCTGCCGGTGTGGGCGCCCTCGCCCGTGCCCGACCCGCTGTTCCGCGAGGTGCCGAAGGCCGTCACGGTCGCCGAGATCGACGAGATCGTGGCCGGGTACGCGAAGGTCGCAGAGCACTGCCGGGCGGGTGGGTTCGACGGCGTCGAGTTGCAGTGCTCGCACTCCTCGATCGTGCGCGGCTTCCTCTCCCCCGCCACCAACGTCCGGACCGACGACTACGGCGGCTCGCTGGAGAACCGCGCGCGGATCCTGCTCCGGCTCGTGGCCGCGGTGCGCGAGGCGATCGGGCCGGGAATGGCGCTGGGCGTTCGGCTCTGCGGTGACGAGCTGATCGAGGGCGGCACCACGATCGACGAGGCCGTCGAGGTCGCCAAGTGGGTCGAGGCCAGCGGGCACGTGGACTACATCAACACCTCGATCGGGGTCGCCACGTCGACCCTGTACATGATCGAGGCGTCGATGAGCATCCCGCCCGGTTATGCGATGTTCATCCCGAGCGCGCTGCGCAAGGCGGTGGACCTGCCGGTGGTGGGTGTCGGCCGGTTCAAGGACCCGTTGCAGGCCGACCGCGCGCTCGCGGAGGGGCACGCCGACCTGATCGGCGTGGTGCGCGGGCAGATCGCCGACGCCGACTTCGTCGCCAAGGCCCGCGCGGGACATGCCACGGAGATCCGCACGTGCCTGTCGTGCAACCAGGAGTGCGTCGGCCGCATGGGCCTCAACCGCTGGCTGGGCTGCATCGAGAACCCGCGCACTGGCAAGGAGAGCGTCGCGCTGCCGATGCCGACGCGCCGGGGCCGCCGGGTCGTGGTGGTGGGCGGTGGGCCCGCCGGACTGCAGGCCGCGGCGACGGCCGCCGAACGCGGGCACGAGGTGACGTTGCTGGAGCGGAACCAGACCACGGGCGGGCAGGCGAGCGTGGCCGCGAGCGTGCCGAGCCGCGCCGAGTTCCTCGACGTGGTGCGCAACTCGCTCTCGGAGTGCCACCGCTACGGCGTGGACGTGCGCACGGGCGTCACGGCGACCGCCGACGACATCCGCGCGCTGAACCCGGAGGTCGTGGTGCTGGCGACCGGCGCGAAGCCGCAGGCGCCGTGGTGGGCCGGCGGGATCGAGCGCATCGTCGACGTGCGGGACGTGCTGGAGGGCCGGGTCGCGCCCGAGGGCGACGTCGTGGTGATCGACGACCTCGGCTTCCACCAGGCGACCTCGGTGGCCGAGCTGCTCGCCGACCGCGGCTGCACGGTGCGGATCTCGACGTCGGGCATGGTCGTCGGCCAGGACCTCGGCGTGACGCTGGACATGGAGACCTTCAACGTGCGGGCCGCCGCGAAGGGGATCACCCAGACCACCGACGAGGTGGTGCTGGGCGCCGAAGAGGACGCCGGTGGTGTGCGGCTGCAGGTGCTGACGCACACCACCGGATCAACCACCGACGTGCGCTGCGACTGGGTGGTGTGCGCGACGCACCAGGCGCCGGAGGACGAGCTGTGGCACGAGCTCTCTGGCTCGGCCGAGTTCGAGGTGTACCGCGCGGGTGACTGCGTGGCCCCCCGCCGCGCACACGCCGCGGTGGTCGAGGGACACCGGGTGGCGGTGGCGCTGTGAACGTTCCTGTGAACACCGATTCCCTTGCCCTGCTGGTGATCCGCCGTGGCGTGCCCCCGCTCGGCGGCGACGAGGCCGTGGCGGAGGCGGACGGGAACGCGCTGCTCGTCGGCTCCGGCTGCGCGCAGGCGGCGGACCAGCTGCCTCCGCTGCGGCGCGCGTGGTGTGCCGAGGCCGGTGACTTCGCCGCGGGGGCGTGGGCGGACGCGCTCGCGCCGCTGTTGCGCGACGTCCGCCGCGTCGTGCTGCCAGCCTCCGCCGACGGCAGGGACCTCGCGCCCCGCCTCGCCGCCGAGCTGGACCGGCCGCTGCTGGCCGGTGCGGTGCGGATCGGTGAGCAGTGCGCCGACCTCGCCCGCTGGGACGGCAGGCTCTCGGTGACCGTGGAGACGTCGCGGCCGTTCGTCGCGACGCTCGTGCCGGGTGTGCGCGGCAGCGCCCCCGCCGAGGGGACGCCAGAGGTCACGCACGTCGACCTTGACGTCCCGGAATCTCCCGACGCGCGCGTGCTCGAGGTGCTCGATCCCGACCCGGCGACCGCGGACCTCGCGGAGGCCCCGCGCATCCTCGGCGCGGGCGCCGGCCTGGCGAGGGGCGCGCTGACCGGGCCGGAGTCGCTCGCGCTGCTCGGCGAGGTCGCCTCGGCGCTTGGCGCGTCCGTCGGCGCCACGCGCGTGGTCACCGACGCGGGCTGGGCGCCCTACGAACGGCAGATCGGCACCACGGGCGTGGTCGTCGATCCGGATCTGTACGTGGCGTTCGGGGTCTCCGGCGCCACCCAGCACACCGGCGGTCTCGGCAACCCGCGCCACGTCGTGTCCGTGAACACCGACGGCAGCTCGCCCATGACGGCGATGGCCGACCTCGGGCTGGTCACCGACGCGCAGGAGCTGCTGCGGGAGCTGGCTCGCCGCCTGGACACCCCCGGGAGCAAGGATGCGTGACAGGGCAGGACCCGCGAGCTCCGCGGTGACCGTGGCGGAGCCGGAGCGGCCGCAGTTCGACGCGATCGTGGTCGGCGCGGGCCCCGCGGGCTCGGCGGCGGCGCTGGAGCTGGCCCGTGCGGGGCATTCGGTGGCGCTGCTGGAGCGCGGGCCGTTTCCCGGCTCGAAGAACGTCTACGGCGGCGTGGTCTACGGCCGGATCCTCGACGAGCTGATCCCCGGCTGGTACGACGAGATGCCGGTGCAGCGCTGGGTCACGCGGCGGCAGACCATGCTGCTGGACGGCGAGCGCTCGATGACCGTGGACTTCCGCAGCCAGAGCTGGGGTCGCGAGCCCTACAACGGCGCCACGACCTACCGCGCCGAGTTCGACGACTGGCTCGCCGGGCACGCGCAGAAGGCGGGCGCCGTGCTCGTCCCGTCCACCGTGGCCACCCGGTTGCTGCGCACGGAACGGGGCCGGATCGTCGGCGTGCGCACCGACCGCCCGGACGGCGACCTCACCGCGAAGGTCGTGATCGCGTGCGACGGCGTGAACTCGTTCCTCGCCAAGCAGGCCGGGCTCTTCCCCGGCGACCAGGCCGCGCACACCACGCTCGGCGTGAAGGAGACGCTGGCGCTGCCCGCGCGGACCATCGACGAACGGTTCGGCGTCAGCGGCCACGAGGGCGTCGACATCGAGATGCTCGGCTGCACGCAGGGCATCCCCGGCGGTGGGTTCCTCTACACCAACTCCGACACGCTCAGCGTCGGGCTCGTGCTGGGGCTGCAGGGGCTCGCGAAGTCCGGGAAGCGCCCCGAGGAGGTGCTCGCCGAGCTGAAGCGGCACCCTTCGATCCAGCCGCTCGTGCGCGGCGCGGAGCTGGTGGAGTACTCGGCACACCTCATCCCCGAGGGCGGCTACGACACGATGCCGCAGCTCGCCGGCGACGGGCTGCTCGTGGCGGGCGACGCGGCGGCGATGTGCCTCGCGGCCGGGATCTGGCTGGAGGGCGTCAACTTCGCGATGGGCTCCGGGATGTACGCGGGCAGGGCGGCTTCGAAGGCACTGTCCTCGGGCGACCTCGGCGCGCTGCGCGAGTACCGGGGTCTGCTGGAGTCGTCGTTCGTGCTCGCCGACCACAAGAAGCTGCGCAAGGCGCCGGAGCTGGTGCTCTCCGAGCGCGTTCAGCAGCGCTACCCCGGCCTGGTGTGCGACCTGGTCGAGGGGATGTTCACCGTCGAGAACCCCAAGCCGAAGCCAGGAGTGCGAAAGCTGCTGCGCGCGTCGGCGAAGCGCAACGGCGTGAAGATGCGCGAGCTGGCCAGGGACGCGCTCACCGGCCTGCGGTCGTTCGGGTGAGGAGTGTCCCCATGAGCCAACCATCCGCAGTGAAGGCCACCATCACTGCAGCTAGGAGGTGCCCATGAAGCAGCGTTACGGCGACGTCTCGTTCGAGGACCGGATGTCGCACGTTGACTTCCGGGTCGCGGAGCAGCCGCACATCGTGGTGGACACCGACGTCTGCCGGTCGTGCACCACCAAGACCTGCGTGCACGCGTGCCCGGCGAACCTGTTCGTGCCCACCGCCGAGGGCGGGATCCTGTTCAACTACGAGCAGTGCTTCGAGTGCGGCACGTGTTACCTGATGTGCGACGGCGGCAACGCGATCAGCTGGAGCTACCCCGACGGCGGCCAGGGCGTGGTGTTCCGCCATGGCTGAGCCGCTCAGGCCGCTCGTCGTGGCCCTGCTGCGCTGGACCGACGCGCGGGCCAGGATCGACCCGCTATCGGGCGAGGTCGAGACCGACCCGCGCGGTGCCGGTCCGAGCGAGGCCGACAGGTGCGCGCTGGAGCACGCACTGCGCATCGCCGAGGCCGCCGCAGGCCGGTGCGTCGCCGTGACCCTCGCCCCGGAACCGGCGGAGGAGCTGCTTCGCGACGCCCTCGCGTGCGGTGCCGACGCGGTGCTGCGCGTTGACGTGCCGTCGTGGGACTCCCGCGTCCCCGACTCCGGCGCCACCACGGCGCGGGCGCTCGCACACGCGATCAGGACGGAACTCGGCGAGCCGTCGCTCGTGCTCACCGGCGACCACTCGGCCGACCGGGGCACCGGCAGCACCCCCGCGTTCCTCGCCGCCGAGCTGGGCTGCGCGCAGGCACTCGGCCTCGTGGAACTGTCCTATGCCGACGGTGAGCTGCTGGCGCTGCGCAGGCTCGACAGGGGCCGCAGGGAGCGGCTCGCCGTGCCGCTGCCCGCCGTGTGCTCCGTCGAACCGGCCGGGCTGCGGCTGCGCAGGGCCGCGCTGCCCTCGACACTGGCGGCGCGCACGGCCACGATCCCGGTCGTCACGGGGTCCATCGCCGCCGAGCCGGTGACCGCACACGCCGCGCGCCCGTTCCGGCCGAGGGCCAAGGAGCTTCCCCCGCCGCCCGAGGCCGACCCCCGGCTGCGGCTGCTGCGCCTCACCGGTGCGTACGAGCATCGCGAACCGCCCCGCGTCGTCGTCACCGACGACCCGACCGAGGCGGCCGACGAGCTGCTGGAGTACCTGCGGGGCAAGGGCTACCTGTGAGCGTCGCGCTGGTCACCGGTGCCGCCCGGGGAATCGGCGCGGCGGTGGTCCGGCGCCTGGCCACCACGGGCTGGCAGGTGGTGGCCGTCGACCGCTGCGCCGACGACCCCCGCGTGCCGTACCCGCTCGGCACAAGGGAGGAGCTGGCCGCGCTGGCGGCCTCGTATCCGGACTCGGTGCTCGACGTCGTCGCCGACGTGCAGGACCTGGCCGGGCTGCGCTCGGCGGTCGCACTGGCCGAGGAGCGCTTCGGCGGACTCGACGCCGCGGTGGCCGCCGCCGCGCTCATGGCGGGCGGCCGCCCGCTGTGGGAGAGCGACGACACCGAATGGGACGCCCTGTTCTCCGTCGGCGTCACCGGGATCGCCAACCTCGCGCGCGCCGCGATCCCCGCCATGCTGCGCCGCCCGCAGCCTCGGCAGGGCCGGTTCGTCGCGCTCGCGTCGGCCGCGGCCCACCACGGCCTGTGGCACCTTGCGGGCTACAACGCCGCCAAGCACGCGGTGGTCGGGCTCGTCAAGGGGCTCGCCACCGACCTGCGTGGCACGGGCATCTGCGCGACCGCGGTGTCGCCGGGCTCGACCCGCACGGACATGCTCACGGCGACGGCGCGGCTCTACGACCTCGGCGACGTCGAGGAGTTCGCCTCCCACCAACTGGTCGAGCGGCTGCTCGAGCCCGACGAGGTCGCGGCGGCGGTGTGCTTCCTGTGCTCGCCAGAGTCCTCGGCCATCACGGGCACGGTCGTGCACGCGGACGGAGGCTTCGCGCCGTGAAGCCGGGCCCGCGAGTTCTGCGTTCCCGTCGGCGAGTTCTGCGTTCCGGACCGCGAGTTCTGCGTTCCCGCCCGCGAGTTCTGCGTTCCGGACCGCGAGTCCTGCGTTCCCATCGGCGATCCGTACGTCCGGAGGGAGGTGCCACGTCGTGAAGCCCGGCACGCGGCTCACGCTCGACGACTCCGTGCGCAGGCGCGGCCCCCTGCTCATCGGCGGCTCACCGCTTCGCCTCGTGCGGCTCGGCAAGGCGGGCACCCGGCTGCTCGACCGGTGGCTCGCCGGCGAACCGCTGGGCGACGGCCCCTCGGAGGAACGGCTCGCGCGCAGGCTGCTGGACGCCGGGCTCGTGCACCCGAGCCCGCCGCCCCTGCTGACCGCGGCCGACGTGACCGTCGTGGTGCCGGTGAAGGACAACCCCGGCGGGGTCAAACGCGTGCTGTCCGCGACCACCGAGGTCGCGGAGCGGATCGTGGTCGACGACGGCTCGCGCGAGCCGCTTCCCGGCGCGAACGTGCGGCACGAGCGGCCGGGCGGGCCCGCCGCCGCACGCAACGCGGGCTGGCGGCTGGCGGGCACCGAGCTGGTGGCGTTCCTCGATTCCGACACCGAGCCTGAGCCGGGCTGGCTCGACGCGCTCCTGCCGCAGTTCTCCGACCCGACCGTGCTCGCCGTGGCGCCCCGGATCCGCAGCGTGCCGGGCGACGACGTGCTCGCGCGGTACGAGGCCGACCGGTCGAGCCTCGACCTCGGTGCCCGCCCCGCGCCGGTGCGACCGATGAGCCGCGTGAGCTACGTGCCGAGCGCGGCGCTCGTCGTCCGCCGCTCCGCGCTGTCCGCTGTGGACGGTTTCGACACCGGTCTGCGCTTCGGCGAGGACGTCGACCTGGTGTGGCGGCTGCTCGAGCTCGGTGCCGTGCGCTACGAGCCCACCGCCGTGGTGACGCACGAGCCGAGAGCCGCGCTGCGCCCGTGGCTGCGGCAGCGGTTCGAGTACGGCACGTCGGCGGCCCCGCTGTCGCGGCGGCATCCCGGCAAGCTGAGTCCGGCGCGGCTGTCGGCGTGGAGCGCGGCGGCGTGGGCACTGCTGGCGCTCGGCAGGCCGTGGCTCGCCCTCGCGCTCGCGGCCGGCTCGACGGCACTGCTGCCGCGCAGGCTGCGGGGCCGGGGCGTGCCGGTGCCGGAGTCCCTGCGGCTGGCGGCGCTCGGCCACCTCGGCGCGGGCAGGCTGCTCGCGGAGGCCACGCGCCGCGCGTGGTGGCCCGCCGCGCTGCTCACCGCGAGGGGACGCCGCGTGCTGCTGGCCGCGCTGGTGCCGTGCGCGGCGGAGGCACTCGGGCACTCGCCGGCGTGGCTGGCCCTGCGGATCGCCGACGACCTCGCCTACGGTGCCGGGGTGTGGACGGGCAGCCTCCGCGAACGCACCCCCGCGGCACTGCTGCCCGCATTCACCGAGGGCGCGCTGCGATGACGTCGGTGTCCCGCTTGCCCTGGCCCGAGGCAACGCCCACCACCGAGCCCACCCGCGTAGCCCGCCGACGACCCCACCTACGGCGCCGGGGTGTGGACGGGCAGCCTCCGCGAACGCACCCCCGCACCGAGGGCACGCCGCGATGACCTCCCTGGCGAACCTGCGCTGGCCTGAGGTGCCGCGCGCGCTTCTGGCCGTTCCACTGGGCGCGACCGAGCAGCACGGCCCGCACCTGCCGCTCGACACCGACACCACCGTCGCCGAGGAGCTGGCGCGACGGCTCGCCGAGCGCGTGCCCGGCGTGGTCGTGGCACCGGCGTTACCGTACGGGTCGAGCGGCGAGCACGCGGGCTTCCCGGGGACGCTGTCGATCGGGCAGGAGGCACTGGAACTCGTGCTCGTCGAGCTGGCGCGCTCGGCCGACCACTTCGCGGGGATCGTGTTCGTCAACGGTCACGGCGGCAACCTGGAACCCCTGCGGAACGCCGTGCGGCTGCTGCGCGCGGAGGGCAGGCGCGTGTTCGCGTGGGCTCCGGGCGGGCCGCCCGACGACACGCACGCGGGGCGCACCGAGACGTCCGTGCTGCTGCACCTGCGACCCGGCGACGTGCTGCCCGGCGAACCCGGCAACACGGAACCGCTGCCTTCGCTGATCGACCGGCTGGTGAGCAGGGGTGTACGGAGCGTGAGCGCGAACGGTGTGCTCGGTGATCCGACGGGCGCGACGGCCACGGAGGGCGAGGCACGGCTCGAGGCCTGGACGGACGCGCTGGTCACCGCCGTGCGCGACTGGCAGGCCGGGTGACGCTACCCTGCCCAGTGGCACGCACGATCAGCGATGAGGGTGGTGACGCGATGCCGGCGGCGGAGGGGCGGCGCGGCAGGCCGGTGCTGAGCAGACGGCGCGAGGTCAGCCACATGAGCGCGCGGTCGCTGCTCATGACGCTGCTCGGCGAGTTCGTGCTCCCCCGTGATCGTCCGGTGTGGACCTCCGTGCTGGTGGACGCGCTGGCGATGTTCGACGTCGAGGAGAAGTCCGCCCGCCAGGCCCTGGCCCGCACCGCCGCGGAGGGCTGGCTGGAGTCGGAGCGCGTCGGCAGGCGCGTGCGGTGGTCGCTGACGCAGCCGGGGCGCAAGCTGCTCACCGAGGGCGCGCGGCGGATCTACGACTTCGGCAGCACCGAGCGCACCTGGGACGGCGAGTGGCTCGTGGTGCTCGTGTCCGTGCCCGAGGCCAAGCGGGACCTGCGGCACCAGTTGCGGACCAAGCTGACGTGGGCGGGTTTCGGCTCGCCCGACCCCGGCGTGTGGGTCACCCCCCACACCTCGCGCGAGGCGGAAGCGCTCGACATCCTCACGGGCCTGGGCCTCGGCGACGCGCTGTCGTTCACCGGTCCGTACGGCCGGATCGGCGACGAGGCGACAATGGTCGCCCGCGCATGGGACCTGCGGAACCTGGAAACGCGGTACGAGGAGTTCGTCGGTGCCTTCGCGGCGCTGGAGCCCGCCGGCGGCGATGCCGTGCTCGACGCGCAGACCCGGCTGGTGCACGAATGGCGCCGGTTCCCCTTCCTGGACCCCCAGCTGCCAGCGACCCTCCTGCCAACGGGCTGGAGCGGAGCCAAGGCGGCCGAGCTGTTCCACCGCAGGCATACCGAATGGCGCCCCTCCGCCCAGCACCGCTGGGACGAACGCCTGGCCGCCGAAGAAGCCGCCTGACCCGCATTCGCGAGTCCCCCGCCAAGGCCCGCGAGTCCCCCGCTCCGGACGCCGAGTCCCCCACTCCGGCGCGCGAGTCCCCCGCCAAGGCCCGCGAGTCCCCCACTCCGGCGCGCGAGTCCCCCACTCAGGCGCGCGAGTCCCCCGCTCCCGACCGCGAATCGTGCGTTCCCGGCCGGGAGCCCGCGTGTGCGAATCGGGAGCCCCGGCGAGCCGGGCAGCCGAAGCGAATGTCCTGAACGGGCCACTCGTGGCCCGGAACGCAGAACTCGCGGGCCGGAACGGGGGACTCACGGGCCTTGGCGGGGGACTCGCGCGCCCGAGCGGGCAACTCGCCGGCCCGAACGGGGGACTCGCGGGCCGGAGCGGGTCAGATCGCCAACCCCGGGTACAGCTTCGCCGCGTTACCGGCCAGGACGTCGCGCAGTACCTCCTCGGGAAGCCCGAGTGCCGCGAGGGCGCGGACGTTGCGGGCCGTGCCCGGTACCCCCGGCCAATCGGTGCCGAAAACGAAACGGGTCGCGAGCCTCTCGAAATCGAACCGCGCGTAGTACTCGGGCAGCTTCTTCGGCGGCAGACCCGCCAGATCGAGCCACACGTTGTCCTTGGCCAGCGCCAGAAACGCCGCCGCGTCATACCACCACCCACGGCCACCGTGCGCGAAAACGAACCGCACGTCCGGGAAGTCCTCCACCACGTCGGCCAGCAGCTGGGGGTCACCGAAGATCGTTCTCGCGCCGGGGAAGCTGCTCGTGCCAGAGTGGAGGATCACCGGGACGCCGCGTTCCTCACACACCTGGTAGGCGCGGTACAGCTCCTTGTCCGCCGGAGAGAACCCGCCGTGCACCGGGTGCAGTTTCAGCGCCACCGCGCCGAGGTCCAGTTGACGCTCCACTTCGGACGCCAGCGGGTGGTGCAGATGGGGGTTCACGTTGGCCACGAGCCGGAACCGCCGGGGATTGCACTCCACGAACGGCAGGTTGTCCTCGATCGGCTGGATCCCGGTCGCCCGAGGGCTGTACTCGCAGAACAACAGCGCCCGGTCGACGCCCTCCTCCTCGAACAGCGCGTCGAGCCGCTCAGGCACCGGGTCACCGGCCGAGTCGTAGACCGAACGCCACGGATGCGGCCCCGAGAACCGCCGAGCCCACTCCAGCCACGCCGGCTTGAGGGTCGAAAGGCGCGGCACGTGCACGTGCGCGTCGACCACGGGGTAGCCGTCGATCACGTAACCGCCTCGACGGGCGGAGCCTCCGCGACCGGCACCGCGTCGGTCCTGACCAGGTCGCGCAGCACGTTGCGCCGGATCTTGCCGGTCGCCGTCTTGGGCAGCTCGGTCAGCTCCACGACCGCGCGCGGGCGCTTGAACGACGCGAGCCCCGCCCGGCACCACGCGATCAACGCGTCGCCGTCCACGTGCGTACCCGGCTTCGGCACCACGCACGCGACGGGCTTGTCGAGCTCGTCGGAATCGGGTACCGCGACCACCACGGCCTCGGCAACGTCCGGGTGCTCCAGCAGCCGTTCCTCCACCTCGCTCGGCGTCACCCAGATGCCGCCCGCCTTGATCATGTCGTTGAAGCGGCCGAGACACGAGTACGTCCCGTCCTCGTTGCGCACGTACGTGTCGCCGGTGCGCATCCACTCGCCGAGGAACACCTTGCGCGACGTCTCCGCCCGGCACCAGTAGCCGGTCGCCGCGCTGTCACCGCGCACGTAGAGCTCACCCGGCTTACCGATCTCGGAGACCACCGCACCGTGCTCGTCGCGGATCTCCACGTCGTATCCGGGCACCGGAACACCCGACGACGCCGGGTGGACCTCGCCGGGCCGGTTGGACATGAAGATGTGCAGCATCTCGGTGGAGCCGATGCCGTCGAGCACCTCGACACCGAACTCGTCGCGCATGCCGTGGAACATCCGTGCGGGCAACGCCTCCCCGGCCGAAACCCCTTGGCGCACCGAGGAGAACGCGTCGCGGGGCACGTCGCTCGCCAGTAGCGGTCCCCAGAAGCTCGGCGTGCCGAAGAGCAGCGTCGCGCGGTCGGTCATCGCGCGCGCGGCGACGAGCTGCGGGGTCGGCCGCGCCGACTCGAGCAGCGCTGTCGCGCCGACCGAGAGCGGGAAGAACATCGAGTTGCCGATGCCGTAGGCGAAGAACAGTTTCGCGACGGAGAGGCACCGGTCGTCGCGGGTGATGCCGAGCACCTGATGGGCGTAGGTCTCCGCCACGAACCGGATGTCGGTGTGCCGGTGCATCGCCGCCTTGGGCGTGCCGGTGGTGCCCGAGGTGTAGAGCCACAATGCGGGCGAGTCGGCCCACGTCGCGTAGGGCTGTGCGCCCTCCCCCGCGCCCCGCAGGCGGTGCCAGTCGTCGGTGAGGACGACGGTCTCGACGTCCGGTGCCTGCTCGACGGCGGCCAGCACGACGTCACCGAACGCGCTGGAACCGAGCACGATCCGGGTACGCGAGTCGGCGATGAGCTTGCCCAGCTCGCCCGCGGTGAGCATGGTCGAGCACGGGACGGCGACGGCGCCGAGGTACATCGCGCCGAGGATGGCGGTGAACAGCTCGACCTCGTCGGCCATGCACATCAGCACGCGTTCCTCCGGCCGCACGCCGAGCGCGTGCAGCCCGCCCGCGACCCTGCGGACCTCCTCGTCCAGCTCGGCGTAGCTGAGCGTGCGGGTGTTGGACACGACGGCGGTGCGTGCCCCGTCGCCGGCAGCGACGTGCCTGCCGACCAGGTACTCGGTGGCGTTGAAGGTGGTGGGAGGAGCGGTCAGCGCTGACATGGGCCCCGCCTTAGGTCAGGTAGACGTATTCGTAGTCGAAGGGCTTGCCGTTGATGCCGTTGGTCGGAGGTGCTACCCAGCTCGCGATCTTGCCACGTTCGTAGACCGGTTTCATCAACGAACGGACGAAGGTGAGGTCCTCGCTGGTGGGCAACCATTTGCTCTTGGATGCCTGCCACGTCTGCTCGTCGACGATAGTGCCGTCGGGGGTCACGTGGTAGCCCGCGTTGATGCCCACCTGCCGGTTGAACCCGGGGTGCGGCAGGTAAAGGCGGTAGTCGATGTCGTTGTCGGCGAGGATCTTGTTCCAGCGCTTGAGCCCGCTGCGGCAGTCGGAGATGTACTCGGTGCGCAGGTCGAGGTTGAGCAGCAGGATCGCCTGCAGCTCCTCCTGGGTCCACGTGCCGTCGTCGCGGGGCTTCTCCAGCAGCGCGCTGTCGTCGGTGAGCTTGTGGTCGTCCTTGCGGCGGTTCTCCAGCCAGCGGCCCTTCAGCCCGGACGTGTAGTAGTTGGCGGCGTTGGTGGAGGTCTCGCTGCCGAACAGGTCCAGCGAGACGCTGTAGTGGAAGTTGATGTACTTCTGCACGATGTCGAGCGGGATGCCGCCGTGCGAGGCGATGTCGAGCGTGTCGCGCTCGCGGATCAGCTCGGCGCTGCGGGTCACCACGCGGTCGACGCCGGTGGTGCCCACGAACATGTGGTGGGCCTCTTCCTTGAGCATGAACTCGCACGTGCGCGACAGCGGGTCGAACGCGGACTCCTTGAGGGTGCCGAGCTGGTACTTGCCGTCGCGGTCGGTGAAGTAGGTGAACATGTAGAAGGCCAGCCAGTCGGCGGTCTCCTCGTTGAACGCGCCGAGGATGCGCGGGGAGTCGGGGCTGCCGGAGTTGCGGTACAGCAGCGCCTCGGCCTCCTCCCGGCCCTCGCGGCCGAAGTAGGCGTGCAGCAGGTACACCATCGCCCACAGGTGCCTGCCCTCCTCCACGTTGACCTGGAAGAGGTTGCGCAGGTCGTACAGCGACGGGGCGGTGAGGCCGAGCAGCCGCTGCTGCTCGACGCTCGCGGGCTCGGTGTCGCCCTGGATGACGATGAGCCGTTGCAGGTCGGCCCGGTACTCGCCGGGCACCTGCTGCCACACCGGTTCGCCCTTGTGCTCGCCGAAGCCGATGGTGCGGTCGGCGTCGCGCTCGGCGAGGAAGATGCCCCACCGGTACTCCTCGGGCACCACGTGGTCGAAATGCGCCCAGCCCTCGCGGCCGACGCTGACCGCCGTGCGCAGGTACACGCCGTGGGTCTCCAGCGTGGGGCCCATCTCGGCCCACCAGTTCATGAACCTCGGCTGCCAGCCCTCCAGCGCCCGCTGCAGGCGCCGGTTGGACGACAGGTCGACGTTGTTCGGGATCTTGGCGTCGTAGTCAATCTTTTCCGGCATGCTCTACACCCGTTTCCGGTCGAAGACGGCTCTCTGACCCGTGCCGTAGCGACGCAACGCGCCCTGCTCCCCCGCGGCGTTGGGCCGGTTGAAAATCCAGTTCTGCCAGGCCGAGAGGCGTCCGAACACCTTGGTCTCGATGGTCTCGGGCCCCACGAAGCGGTGGTTGGCCTCCATGCCGGTCAGCGCGTCCGGAGAAAGCCCCCTCCGAGCCTCGATCACCAGGCGGATCTCGTCCTCCCAGTCGATGTCGTCGGGGGCGTCGGTGACCAGCCCGAGCTCCACGGCGTCGGCGGGGGCCAGCGCGCGGCCGCGCTCCTTGGCGAGCCACGCCAGGTGGTCGTCCTCGCGGTAGAAGCGGGACTCCAGCCGGGTCAGCCCGTTGCCCATCGGCAACGGCCCGAAGTTGGCGTCGGAGAGCGTGATCGACGCGCGCTCGTCGCTGTCCTCGTCCTCGATCTGTGGGGGTGCCCCCGCCAATGAGGGCGTAGCCGGCGGGGGAGGACCGTCCAACATGTACTGCCGGTCGCACGCGAGCGCGAGCTCCAGCAGCACGCCCGCGAAGCACGAGCCCGGCTCGATCAGGGCGATCAGGCTCCGGCTGGTGACGTCGAGCCGCTTCAGCGTCCGCTTGTAGTAGTGCAGGATCTCGTTGCGGAGCCAATCCCCGGCCGCACCGTCGAGCACCGCGGCCTCGTGCCGCAGCACCAGCTCAGGGTCCCCGGCGGTGCGCAGCACCCACGTCCCAAGCTCGGGCTCGTTGGTGCGCAACCGCAGGATCACGTCGTCCAGCTCACGGGTCAGGGCGAGCAGCCAGAACTCCGCGCCCCGCTCGTGCGGGTCGCCTGGCTCCGCCGATGGTCCGCGCACGGTCAGCTCCACCGTGCCGGCGCCCCGGTCGTAGCGGGCGGAGACGTGCTCGTACTCCAGCCCTTCCGGTGTCTCCTCGCGCCGCAGCGGCGTCAGCTCGATCCCGGCGGCGTCCGGGGGCCTGGTGCTGCGCTCCGCCAGCTCCTCGGCCCTGCGGGTGACCGTCTCGGTGAACTCCCGCCGCGGCGCCAGCTCGTCGACGAGGCCCCAGTCGACGGCCGTCCTGCCCTTGACGCCGTCGCTGCGCGTGGCGAACACGTCGGCCCGGTCCTTGCGCACCCGCCGCTTGTCCACCACCCGCGTGAGCCCGCCCGTGCCGGGCAGCACGCCCAGCAGCGGCACCTCCGGCAGCGCCACCGTGGAGGAGTTGTCGTCCACCAGCACGATGTGCTCGCACGCGAGCGCGAGCTCGTAGCCGCCGCCCGCGCAGGCGCCGTTCACCGCGGCCAGGTAGGTCTGCCCGGAGAACTCGGTGGCGTCCTCCATGCCGTTGCGGGTCTCGTTGGTGAACTTGCAGAAGTTCACCTTCCACTCGTGCGGTGAGCCCGCGAGCATCCGGATGTTGGCGCCCGCGCAGAAGACGTTGTCCTTGCCGCTGGTCACCACCACCGTGCGCACGCCGGGGTGCTCGAAGCGCAGCCGTTGCACGGCGTCGTACAGCTCGATGTCCACGCCGAGGTCGTAGGAGTTGAGTTTGAGCTCGTAACCGGGGACGAGCCCGCCCTGCTCGTCGACGTCCAGCACCAGCCACGCGAGCGGGCCGTCCACCCGCAGTCTCCAGTGGCGATAGGAGTCCGGGTGCCGGTCGAACGACACGGTGGTCGGCCCTGCGGTGTCCTCGACATCGATGGCGGTCACCCTGTCAAGTTTCTACGCATGACCATACCGACGTCAAGGTTGTGTAGAACTAAGCAGGGCTAAGCACGCCGCCCCGCCGCCTCCTGGAAGGCGCCACGCGGCTCCTCGCGGGAATCCAGGTTGACCACATCGTGCCCGAACGGCATGCCGACGAGCCAGTCGCCGAGCACCCTGATCGTGCGGTTCCACGTGGGGATCTGGGTGGCGTAGTACGCGCGGCGGGCGGTCCACGCGAACCTGCCGTGGACCTTGCGGCCCAGCATCTCGCCGACCGCCTTGTTCATGCCGAGCGTCACGAACTCGCCCTTGCTCTTGTAGTGGAACGGCTTCAGCTCGCCGCCCCGCAGCCGCTGCGCGATGTTGTCGCCGAGCCTGCGCGCCTGCCGCACCGCGTACTGCGCGGTCGGCGGGCACACCCCGCCCTTCTGCAGGTCGGGCACCGCGGCGCAGTCGCCCGCCGCCCAGATGTCGGGGTGTCCCTCGACGCGCATCGTCTCGTCGACGACGATCCGGCCACGCTGGTCTGTGGGCAGTCCCAGTTCCTTGACCAGCGGCGGAGGCTTCGTCCCGGCGACCCACACGAGGGTGCTCGCGCGGAAGCTGTCGCCGTCGTTCAGCCGCACCAGGCCGTCCTCGGCCGACTCAAGCTGCGTGCTCAGCCGCACGTCGATGCCGCGGCCACGCAGCTCGGACACCGCACGCGCGGCGAGGTCCTCGCTGACCGTGGTGAGGATGCGGTCCATGGCCTCCACGAGCACCCAGCGCATCTCCGAGGCGTCGATCTCGGGATAGCCCTCCAGCACGTCGACGGCCATGTCCTGCAGCTCGGCGAGCGCCTCGACGCCGGTGTAGCCGCCACCGACGAACACGAACGTCAGCGCGCAGCGGCGCAGCTCGGGATCGCTGGTGGCGGAGGCGATCTCCAGCTGGCGCAGCACGTGGTCACGCAGGTGCACGGCCTCGGCCAGCGAGTTGAACCCGATCCCGCACTCGGCCAGCCCGGGAATCGGGAGCAGCTTGGACATGGCGCCCATGCCGAGCACCAGCTCGTCGTATTCCAGCTCCAGTTCCGGGCCCGCCTCGGGTGCGACCGACGCGACCCTGCGCTGGGTGTCCACACCCGTGAGCCTTCCTGCGACGAAGCGCGTCCCGCTCAGCACCGCGCGCAGCGGGACCACGGCGTGCCTCGGTTCGAGCGTGCCCGAGGCGACCTCGGGCAACAGCGGCCGGTAGACCATGAAGTTCTCCGGGTTGACCACGGTCACCTGCGCCTCGCCGCTGCGCAGCCGCTGCTGCAGGCGCAACGCGGCGTAGAGACCGACGTAGCCGCCGCCGACGATCACGATCCGTTTCGACACGCGAGAAGCCTCCTACCCACCGTTGACGTAGATCACCAAGTAGGCGATGAAGAATCCGGCGACGAGCACGATGCTCGCCACCACGACCACGAGCCACGCGATCGACATCCCCTTGGACTGCCGGGGCTCGCGGTGCGAGAGGCCGGACGTCTGGCCGGATTCGGGCGGCGTGTCGCCGGGCCGGACGCCGCCGCCCTCCTCGAGTCCGGGCGTCCTGGCCGGGTCCGGATCAGGTGGTGGCGTGGTCATGGCCTCCGGGTACCCACGCGCGCCAGGGCAAACCCGTGCCCGATCCGAGCCCCGTCCGCAGTGAAGGCCACCATGCCTGCGTTCAACGCAGTGAAGGTGGCCTTCACTGCGGATGGGTGGCGCTGGCGCGGACGGTGGGCCGGCTCAGTGGAGCCTGGGGACGTGCGGTTCGCCCTCGATCGCGTCGAGCTCGTCGGCGCGGGCGATCAGGTCGGTGGTCAGCTCCTGCAGGTGCTTGCCGAGCAGACGCAGGCCGTCCGCGGGCAGCTGGCCGCCGTCCTGGCGGTGCAGCAGCTCCACCACGGCCTCACCGAGATGGGTGTTCACAGCGGAGAGCCGGGCGAGCAGCTCGCGGTCTCGGCGGATCATGTCGGTACCCCTTCGAACCCCTCAGTGATTGCGTAGCACGCTACACCAATGGGCTCGGAGGGGGAACCGGGACTATTCGCGGCCGAGGACGATGGTGGGCTCCAGCTCGTCATCGTCGTCACGGGGCAGGGGAACACGCAGGTTGCCCGCCGCCTCTCCCGCCCCGCCTTGAACGCCGGCCGTGACGGTCTCGACGCTCTCGGCCTGTCGCTCGGCATCGGGGCTCCGCATCACGGGCTCCTTTCACACCAGAAAACCGATGATCTTGATATACCCGACGCGACAGCGGAAAAACCACAGGGCGATCCCAACCTGAAAGGCTGAAAAACGTCACCCGTGTCCAAGGTGGACAGGCAGCGGCAGAAGCGGGGCGCCGAGCGCCCTACCGGGTGTGTCCTGCTCGAGCGAGGTGGTGACTCCCGCCCGGGACGCCCGCGCGGACACGAAGCGCAACGCGGGCGGCTGCCGCAACTCGTGCCGCCGCACCGCGGAGGCGTGCGTCGACGCGGCGGTGAGCGACGCCCCGTTACTGTCGTCGTGATGACAGGCAGGCGGGAACAGGTCCTCGACGCGGCGATCCGGGTGCTCGGCACACAGGGCACCCGGCAGCTGACCCACCGCGCGGTGGACGCGGAGGCCGGGGTGCCATCCGGAACGGCTTCCAACCACTTCCGCACGCGGGACGCGCTGCTGGCCGGCGTCCTGGAACGCTTGCGGGAGCTGGAGACGCGCAGCTGGGAGCGTGTCGCGGCCGAGCTGACCGGCGCGGTGGAGATCGACGTCTTCGCCGACGTGGTGGGCGAGCTCGCACTGGAGCTGACCGGCCCCGCACGGGTGGTCACGCTCGCGCGGCACGCCCTGCTCGCCGAGGCGGCCTTCCACGGCGGGCTGCGCGAGCAGGTCGCGGTGCAGCAGGGGCGGATCGAGTCCTGGGCGGCGGACTGGTTCCGTGCGCTCGGCTCCCCGCACCCCGAACGTGACCTGTGGACCGTCCTGTCCCTGCTCGACGGCCTGCTCGCCCACCAGTGCCTCAGCCCGGATCCCGCCTTCGACCCGGCGTCGGCCATCCGCGCACTGCTCCGCGGTCTGCACGAGAGCTGGACTCGGTTACCGCAGTGAAGGCCAGACGTGGAATCGAGCAGGGGTCAGGTCAGGAAGCCGCGCACGCGCTCGACGCGGACCCGCAGCGCGACGGAGTAGTCGGCGCTGAACTTCTCGGCGCTGCCGCTGACGGTGACCATGCCCTGGCCGTACTTCTCCCGGAAGGCGGGGATTTCCGCGGCCGGCGGCAGGCTCTCGTCGATCCGCGCGGTGCCCTTCAGCACGATGATGTCGCCGCCCGTGCCGTCGCTGTCGAAGTGCAGGCCGACCCGGGGACGGCGGCGGATGTGGGCGAGCCGGTAGGCGTCGGGGCGGGTGTAGACCAGCACCTCGCCGCCCTCCCACAGGAACCACACCGGGTTGGGCTGCGGCGTGCCGTCCGCGCCGACGGTGGTGAGCCAGATGATCGCCTCGTCCCGCAGCCTGCGGCGGACCCGGTCGCCGAACGGTTCCCCCTCGGCCGGGAGCACGTCTCCTGCCATGTGCGCCAGGCTAGCCGCTAGAGTCCGGCAGATGCCGGAAGCGTTCGATCTCGCCGACCTGCCCACGCTCGACGGCGATGTCCTCGACGGCGACGCGAGCTTGGCTGCCGCGGCCCGGGACTGGGGGCACATCGTCCAGGCACGGCCCCGCGTCGTGGTCCGACCGGGAAGCCCGGCGGACGTCGCGGCCGTCGTCGGGTTCGCCGCGGAGAGGGGTGTTCCGGTCGCGGCGAGAGGGGCTGGTCACTCGCCGTTCGGGCAGGGCCAGGCGGCCGGCGGCATCGTGCTCGACATGACGAGCCTCGCCACCGTGCACGCCGGCACCGGCAATCGGCTGGTGGTCGACGCCGGGGCGCGCTGGCAGCAGGTGCTCGGCGCGAGCCTGCCGCGCGGGCTCACCCCGCCGGTGCTCACGGACTACCTGGAGCTGACGGTCGGCGGCACGCTCGCCGTCGGCGGCATCGGCGGCGCGACCCACCACCACGGCATGCAGACCGACACGGTCACCGAGCTCGACGTCGTCACCGGCGAGGGCGCGCTCGTGCGCTGCTCGGCGGACGAGAACGGCGAGCTGTTCGACGCCGTGCGCGCCGGGCTCGGCCAGTGCGGGATCGTCACCCGCGCCACGATCCGGCTGCAGCCCGCCAAGCAGCGGGCGCGCCGCTGGAAGCTGTACTACGACACGCTCGGCGACTTCCTCGCCGACCAGCGCACCACGGTCACCGACGGCCGCTTCGACTACGTGGAGGGCCAGCTCCTGCTCGACGACGAGACCGGCGAGTGGCTGTACCTGCTGGAGGCAGCGTCGTACTTCTCGCTGCCGGACCAGCCCGACGAGGAGGCACTGCTCGGGGACCTGTCGTTCTCGCGCGAGACCGCCGAGGTGGAGGACTCGACCTATCACGAGTTCCTCGACCGGATGGCCGACGGCGAAGCGGTGCTGCGCGAGGAGGGCAGCTGGTTCCACCCGCACCCGTGGCTCAACGTGTTCGTGCCCGATGACGAGGTGGAGGCCGTGGTGGCCGACACGCTCGCCGAGACGGGCGGCGAGGACCTCGGCGACTCGGGCCTCGTGATGCTCTACCCGGTGCGCAGGGAGCCGCTGTCGACACCGCTGGTCCGTGTGCCGTCGAGCGACCTCGTGTGGCTGTTCGCACTGCTGCGCACGGGCAAGCCGTACGACCCGGCGGGCGTGGCGAGGATGATCCAGCTCAACACCGGCCTGTACGAGCGGGTCAAGGCGCTCGGCGGCACGGTGTACCCGGCCAACACGCTGCCGATGACGGAGAAGGACTGGAAGGACCACTTCGGCGACGAGTGGGAGAAGCTGGAGGCCGCCAAGAAGCGGTACGACCCGAAGGGCGTGCTGACGGTCGGTCAGGGCGTTTTCGGGGGTCCGGACGCATGAGCGCGGGCACGACGACGCGCTCGAGGCCGTCGAGGGCGGCGTTGCCGGGACACCTCAGCCGCAGTGGAGGCCACCATGCCCGCGTTTGACGAACACAGCGGCGCGCAGCGCCTCTTACCGCGAATAGGCCATTTGGGTCAACCCGTCTGACCTGCGTTTTCGCCTGACCGTAGGCAAACCCACAGCGGACCCTGGCAGCGCGGCCGGGACAGCGCGATCATGGGTTGCATGGTGCGAAGCGGCGGGGGAAGCGGGAGCACGGCCACAGCTGAGGGGTACGCGGCGAGGGTGGCGCGGCTGCGGGAGCAGCTCGCCGCACTGCCCGAGGCCGCCCCGGTGCGGCTGGCGAAACGCACGTCGAACCTCTTCCGGCCGCGCGCCGACACCTCCTCCGGGCTGGACGTCTCCGATTTCAACCACGTGCTGTCGGTGGATCCGGTGGCGCGCACGGCCGACGTCGAGGGCATGGTCACCTACGAGCAGCTCGTGGACGCGACCCTCCCACACGGGCTGATGCCGCTGGTCGTGCCGCAGCTCAAGACCATCACGCTCGGCGGCGCGGTCACCGGGCTGGGCATCGAGTCGTCGTCGTTCCGAAACGGCATGCCGCACGAGTCGGTGCTGGAGATGGACCTGCTCACCGGCGACGGCGAGATCGTGCTCGCCCGGCCCGAAAACGAGCACAGCGAGCTGTTCTTCGGCTTCCCCAACTCCTACGGCACGCTCGGCTACGCGCTGCGCCTGCGCATCGAGCTGGAACCGGTGCGGCCCTACGTCCGGCTCGAACACGTCCGCTACACCGATCCCGCGCGGTACTTCGCGGCGCTGGAGCGCGCGTGCCGCGAACGCGGGGCCGACTTCGTCGACGGGACGATCTTCGGACCCGACGAGCTGTACCTGACGCTCGCGACGTTCACCGGCGAGGCACCAGAGACCAGCGACTACACGTGGCTGGACATCTACTACAGGTCCATCAGGGAGCGCACCGTCGACCACCTCCCGGTGCGGGACTACCTGTGGCGCTGGGACACCGACTGGTTCTGGTGCTCGCGCGCGCTGGGGGTGCAGAACCGGCTCGTCCGCCTGCTGGTGGGACCGAAGCTGCTGCGCTCCGACGTGTACTGGAAGGTCGTGGCGTTCGAGCGGCGGCACGGCCTGCTCTCCCGGTTCGAGCGCGCACTGGGCAAACCGGAACGCGAGTCCGTGGTGCAGGACATCGAGGTTCCGGTGGACCGGGCGGCGGCGTTCCTCGACTTCTTCCACCGCGAGATACCGATCAGCCCGGTGTGGGTGTGCCCGGTGCGGCAGCGGGACGCGGACCGCACCTGGCCACTGTACGAACTGGACCCGAAAGCGCTCTACGTCAACTTCGGTTTCTGGGCAACGGTCCCGCTGGAGCCGGGCGAGCCGGACGGCACGCACAACCGGCTCATCGAGCAGAAGGTGACCGAGCTCGGCGGGCGGAAGTCGCTGTACTCCGAAAGCTTCTACGACGAGGACACGTTCTGGCGGCTCTACAACGGAACGGCCTATCACGCGCTGAAACGGCGATACGACCCCGCGCGGAGGTTGCTAGACCTTTACGACAAGTGCGTTAGAGCGAGGTGAAAGCAGCAATGGCACATGGAGAACTCGGTGAGGTGTTCGGACGGCTCCTCACCGCGGGCGAGCACGTGGCCATCACGCTCTACGACGGCAGCGTCGTCGGCGATCCCGGCTCGCCCCACCGGATCGACGTGCGCTCGCCGACGGCGCTCAGCTACGTCTTCTCCGCACCGGGCGAGCTCGGCCTCGCCCGCGCGTACGTCACCGGGCACCTCGACGTCCACGGCGACCTCTACACCGTGCTGCGTGCGCTGACCGCCGTGATCGACGGGCTCAGCATCGCCGACAAGCTGTGGATCATGCGCAGGCTCGGCACGCGCTTCCTGCGTTCGGTGCCCGTGCCCGCCGAGGAGGCGCCCGGCAGGGTCAAGCGCGGCCTGCGCGGGCTGCGGCATTCGAAGTCCCGGGACAGCGCGGCGATCTCGCAGCACTACGACGTGTCGAACCACTTCTACGAGCTCGTGCTCGGTCCCTCGATGGCCTACACGTGTGCGTGCTACCCCGAGGAGGACTCGACGCTGGAGGAGGCGCAGTTCCACAAGTTCGACCTGGTGTGCCGCAAGCTCGCCCTGGAACCGGGGATGCGGCTGCTCGACGTGGGCTGTGGCTGGGGCGGGATGGTGGCGCACGCCGCCGAGCACTACGGGGTGCGGGCGATCGGGGTCACGCTGTCGCGCGAGCAGGCGCAGTGGGGGCAGAAGAACATCGTCGCGCGCGGTCTCGCCGACCGGGCCGAGGTCCGGCACCTCGACTACCGCGACGTGGCAGAGGGCGGCTTCGACGCGGTGTCCTCCATCGGGCTCACCGAGCACATCGGGGCCCGCAACCTGCCGTCGTACTTCCGGTTCCTGCATTCGAAACTGCGCGAAGGCGGGCGCCTGCTGAACCACTGCATCACGCGGCCGACCACCAGGGAGCCCGCGCACACGGGGCCGTTCATCGACCGCTACGTGTTCCCCGACGGCGAACTGGAGGGCGTGGGCACGATCATCTCGGCGATGCAGGACCACGGGTTCGAGGTGCGGCATTCGGAGAACCTGCGCGAGCACTACGCGCGCACACTCGCGGCCTGGTGCGCCAACCTCGACGCGAACTGGTCCGAGGCGGTGCAGGAGGCAGGCGTGCGCAGGGCGCGGGTGTGGGCGCTGTACATGGCAGCGTCGCGGCTGGGCTTCGAGCGGCACAAGATCGAGCTGCAGCAGGTGCTTGGCGTGAAGGTGGCCGCGAACGGCGACGCCGCGATGCCCCTGCGCCCCGACTGGGGCGTGTGACCGCGGGGGCTGCCCGACCGCAGTGAAGGCCACCTTGCCTGCGCTCAACGCAGTGAAGGTGGCCTTCACTGCGGATAGAGGGGGCCGAATCCGGCTGGCTAGGCTCCTTCCGTGAGCGAGTACCTGAGCATCCCCACGCCCGCCGGTTCCTTCGACGCGCTCGCCGCGGGTCCCGAGGACGGGCGACCGGTCCTGTTGCTGCACGGCTTTCCCGAGGCGGCTGTGCAGTGGGAGCACCAGGTGGCCGTGCTCGGCCGCGAGGGCTACCGCGCCGTGGCGCCCGACCAGCGCGGATACTCCCCCGGTGTGCGGCCGGAGGACGTCGCCGAATACGCGATCGAGCACCTCGTCGGCGACGTCGTCGCGATCGCCGACGCGCTCGGCTGGGGCCGGTTCGACCTCGTGGGACACGACTGGGGCGGCGCCGTCGCGTGGTGGACGGCCGACAAGCACCCCGAACGCCTGCGCAGCATCACCTCCGTGGCCACGCCGCATCCCGGTGCGCTCGCCGACGCGCTGCGGCGCGACGAGGACCAGGCCATGCGCTCGCAGTACATGCGCGACTGGCGCAGCCGCGACACCGAGAAGCGCATGCTCGCGGGCAACGCCGAGGCGCTGCGGCGGATGTACGAGTGGAAGGTGCCGAGGGACCGGGTCGAGGACTACCTCCGCAGGCTCTCCGAGCCGGGCGCGCTCACGGCCGCGCTGAACTGGTACCGCGCGGGCAGGCCGGCGGAACGGATCGGCAAGGTCGGCGTTCCCGCGCTGTACGTGTGGGGCACCGAGGACGTCGCGTTTGGCTCGACGGCCGCGCTCGACACCGAGCAGTGGGTCACGGGGCCGTACGAGTTCCAGATGCTGGAGGACGTGACCCACTGGGTGCCCGAGGAGGTGCCCGAGGCGTTCACGGCGCTGCTGCTGGAGTTCCTCGGGAGGCGCTGACCACGGCGTCGCGGACGATGCGCACCGCCTCCTCGACGTGCGGACGGTGCGTGCGCAGGCTCAGCACACACAGCCTTGGCGTGAACCGGCCACCGATCCTGGTGCTGGACAGGAAGATCCGTCTCCCCGCGTTGATGCGCTCCAGTGCTCGGCGGTTGGCGGCGTCGTCACCGCCGGGGACCCGGAAGGTGAGCACGGTGAGGTCGGGCTCCGTCGGCACCTCGGCGAACCGGCTCAGCTCGCGGTGGGCCCACGCCGCGAGGTCGAGCTTCTCGTCGAGCGCGGAGCGGAACGCGGCGACGCCGTGCAGGTGCAGCGGCAGCCACAGCCGCAGGCCGCGGAACTCGCGCGTCAGCTCGGGGCCGAGGTCGGCGTAGTCGGGCAGCAGCGGGTCGCGGCGCAGGTCCTGCAGGTAGTCGGCGTCGGCGGAGTGCGCGGCCCGCAGGTCGCTCGCGGCACGCACGAGCAGCACGCCGGTGCCGTACGGCAGGAACATCGTCTTGTGCGGGTCGAGCGTCACCGAGTCGGCCCTTTCGATCCCGGCGAGCTTCGCGCGGCCCCGCTCGGTGAGCTGGAAGCCGCCGCCGTACGCGGCGTCGACGTGGAACCACAGCCCTTCCCGCAGGGCCACCTCCGCGAGCGCGCCGAGCGGGTCGATCGTGCCCGTGCTCGTGGACCCCGCCGTGCCGACGAGCAGGAACGGCACGTGGCCCTCGGCGCGGTCCCGCGTGATCGCCTCCGCCGCGGCGGAGGGGTCCATGCGCAGCCCGTCCGAAGTGGGCACCGTGCGCAGCTGTTCAGGCGTGAACCCGGCCAGGTGCGCCGCCTTGGCGACGCAGTGGTGGGTGTGCTCGGTGACGTAGATCGTCCCTGCGGGCAAGGGTCCGCCGAGCACCCGCTCGCGGGCGGCGACGAGCGCCGACAGGGTCGCCATCGACGCCCCGGTGGTGACGATGCCGCCGGAGCCATCGGGGAGGCCGAACTCCGCGCACAGCCAGCGCAGCACGCCCTGTTCCATCGCCACGAGCGCGGGCGCCGTCGAGCTGACGCCGGTGTAGCGGTTGACGGTGTTCGCGAGCAGCTCGGCGAGCGCGGAGCTGAACAGGCCGCCGGCGGGGAAGTAGGCGAGGTAGCCGGGTCCCGCGGTCTCGACCGCGTGCGCGGCCGCGTCCCGGAACGTCGCGAGCAACTCGCCCAGCTCGCCTGGCCGCTCCGCGGGAGGTTCCAGCAACGCGGGCACGTCCCCATCGGTCACGTGGGACGCGGGCGCGTGCGGCAGCCCGTCAAGGAACTCGGTGACGAACGATGTTGCCGCCGCCATCATCGCGGCGACGTCCTCGCGGGAGGGATCCATGGGCTTCACGCTAGGCGGGACCTTCGCCCCCTGCTTGTACGTTCGTGCGCCCGCGCGTAGGCGCCGGGCGGGACGCCGACGATCCGGGTGAAGTGCCGGGAAAGGTGGGCCTGGTCCACGAAGCCGACCGTCACGGCCACCTCGGCGGGCGGGACACCGCGCGCGAGCAGGCTCCGCGCGGTGCGGACACGGTGCTGGTTCAGGTAGGCGTGCGGCGGCAGCCCGAAACGGGCCCGGAACGCGCGCTGCAGCGCGAACCGGCTGGTGCCGAACTCGGCGGCCAGCTCCGCCAACGGCGGCGGGCCGGCCATCCGCTCCAGCAGCACCTGCCTGACGAGTTCGGCGTCCCGGCGGCCGGCTCGCGGGGAGGCGGTGGGAGTCCGGCTGCCGTGGGCGTGCCAGAGCCGGGCGAGCAGCAGGTCGAGCAGGGTGCCCGCCGCGAGCCGGTCCGGCGACTCCGCGGCCCGGTGTGCGGCGAGCACGGCGGCCGCCGTGTCGCGGTCGTAGGTGAGCTGTTCCGTGAACGCCGGCGTGCCGCGGATGCCGGTGAACGAGACCAGCTCGGCCACCGGCAGGTACAGCACGCGGTAGGTCCAGCCGTCGGCGTGGGCGGGCGCTCCGGTGTGCACGACCTCGGGGTTGAGCAGCACCGTGCCGCCCGAGGTGACCCGCTCGACGGCCGAGCCGATGCGCAGCTCCTCGGCTCCCGACTCGACGACGCCGATCGCGAACGTCTCGTGGCTGTGCCGGGCGAAGGCGTGCCGCACGAACCGCGCGCGGAGCAGGTCCACTCCGGCCACGCCGGGATGCCGCCAGTACCGTGCGTCGTCACCACTGCCCACCCCGCGACCCTACGTCCGGGTTGCGCTCGTCGTCCGGAGCCCGCACAATCGTGAATCACCTTCATATCTACTACGGGGTAGGTACGTTATGGCCAAGCGGTGGGTACGGCTCGGTTCACTCGTGGCGGCGGCTCTGCTGGCCGTGACGCTCGCTCCGGCGGCACACGCCGCGCCAGCACGGGACGTGATGTTCGTCGGCAACAACTGGGACGGCACCGTCGACCTGGTGGACGCCCGGACCTTCGAGAAGTACCAGCGAATCGACGTCGTGCCCGACTTCGAGCAGCGCAAGCGGGAGATGACGCCCGACCGGCTCGTCGCGATGCTCGTCATCAGACAGACCGCGGGCGAGGGCCACGACCAGCTCGTCGACGACATCATGGTCTCCCCCGACGGCAGGACGATGTACGTGTCGCGGCCCAGCCTCGGCGACGTGTCGGCGTTCGACGTGGCCACCGGCAGGCAGCTGTGGTTCACCCGCGTCGACGGCTACCGCTCCGACCACATGGCGCTCTCGCCCGACGGGCGCACCCTGCTGGTCTCGGCGACCACCGCCAACGTCGTCAACACCGTCGACACCGCCACGGGCGCGATCACCGGCCGCATCGCGAGCGGCGACTTCCCGCACGAGAACCGGTTCTCCGAGGACGGCAGCACGATCTACAACGCGACGATCGGCAATGTCGTCGCTCCCGACGCCCCGCTGCTCGACGCCGCCAAGGGCAGGCGCTGGCTCACGATCGCCGACGCGAAGACGCTCGAGGTGCGCAAGGTCATCGACTTCGGCGTCGGCATCCGCCCGTTCGTCGTGCTGCCGGATCAGCGCACGATGTACGCGCAGCTGTCGTTCCACAACGGGTTCATCGAGTACGACCTCGAGGAGGAACGCACCACCCGTACCGTGCACCTTCCGCTGTCGGAGGAGGCGAAACAGCTGCGGCGCGACGAGTACCCGCTGGACTCCGCGCACCACGGCCTTTCGACGAACAACGACCACACCAAGATCTGCGACGCCGGCACGATCTCCGACTACGCGGCGATCCTCTCGGTGCCCGCGCTGACCGTGGACGCGATCGTGCCGACCGGCAAGAAGCCGTACTGGGCGGCCACCTCGCCCGACGGACGGCACTGCTTCCTGTCCAACAGCGACAGTGACGACATCTCGGTGGTGTCGTTCGACAACCCCCGCGAGGTCGCCCGTATCCCGGTGGGCGACCACCCGCAGCGCGTGCGCGGCTACTCCGTTCCCGCCGACGTGCTGACCCCGTGAGGGCCCGCGCGCTCGCTGCCGCGCTGCTCACCGGCGCGTGCCTCGTCGCCGCGCCCACGACCGCACCCGCGGCGTCCCCCGCGCCCGCCGAGCCGTACCTCGTCGGGCGCGGGATCGCCGACGCCACCGGCGAGATCGCCGAGGTCGGCATGATGGGCTACGGCCGCACCGACCAGCAGGCCGAGGGCCTGCACAACCGGCTGCGCTCGCGGGCGTTCGTGGTCGCCGACCCCGCGACCGGCGAGCGCGTGGTGCTCGTGGTCGTGGACTCGCCGATGATCTTCGACAGCGTGCACCAGGCGGTGCTGCGCAGGCTCGCCGAGCGCTACGGCGACCTCTACACCGAACAGAACGTTCTGCTCACCGGCACGCACACCCACGCGGGCCCCGGTGGCTACTCCCACCACCTGCTCTACAACCTCACCACGCTGGGCTTCCACGAGAAGACGTTCAACGCCATCACCGAAGGAATCGTGGAGTCGGTGGAACGCGCGCACGCCGACCTGGCGCCCGCGTCGCTCACGCTCACCCACTCCGAGCTCACCGACGCGAGCGTGAACCGTTCCCGCGCGGCGTTCGACCGCAACCCCGCCGAGGACAGGGAGTTCTTTCCAGCCGCGGTCGACCCGCAGACGTCGCTGTTGCGCATCGAGCGCGACGGGCGTGTGGTCGGCGCCGTCAACTGGTTCGCCACGCACAACACCAGCATGTCCGGCGACAACCGGCTGATCAGCGCCGACAACAAGGGCTACGCGGCCTACCACTGGGAACGCGAGGTCGAGCACGTCGACTACCTCGCGGACACGCCGCCGGACTTCGTGTCGGCGTTCGCGCAGACCAACGCCGGTGACATGTCGCCGAACCTGGACCTCGCGCCACCCACCACGCCGGAGGACTTCGCGCGCACCGAGGAGATCGGGCAGCGGCAGTACGAGGCCGCGGCCAGGCAGCTCACCCGGGACGGCGCCGCGCTGACCGGAGGCGTCGACTCCCGGCTGGTCTACGTCGACATGTCCGATGTGGACGTGCGGCCCGAGTTCACCGGCGACGGGAAGCACCATCGCACGTGCGATCCCGCGGTCGGCGCGGCGATGGCGGCGGGAAGCACCGAGGACGGCCCCGCCTTCCCGCTCTTCGCCGAGGGCGAGAACCCGTTGTGGGACACGGTGTCGCACTCGGTGCTCTACACCGCATCCCCCGAGCTGAGGCAGTGCCAGGCGCCCAAGGGCATCGCGGTGCCGATCGGCGCGATGAACGCGGTGTACCCGTGGGTGCAGGAGACGGTTCCGGTGCAGCTGGTGCGCGTCGGCGGGCTGTACCTGATCGGCGTGCCCGGCGAGGTCACCATCGCGGCCGGGCTGCGGCTGCGCAGGACCGTCGCCGACATCGTCGGCGCCGACGTGCGCGACGTGCTCGTCGCGGGGTACAGCAACGCCTACTTCCACTACGTCACCACGCCGGAGGAGTACGACGCGCAGCACTACGAGGGCGGCAGCACGCTGTTCGGCCGCTGGCAGCTGCCCGCTTTGCAGCAGACCGCCGCGGGGCTCGCGGAGGCGATGCGCGACGGCAGGCCCGCGCCGTCCGGCCCCGCACCCGCCGACCTCTCGGGACGGCGGATTTCCCTGCAGCCGCCCATCGTCGCCGACGCACCGCCGCTGGGCAGGCGGTTCGGTGACGTGCTCACCCAGCCCCGGCCGTCGTACTCCCCCGGCGAGCGCGCCGAAGTGGTGTTCGCGGGCGCGCATCCCGGCAACGACCTGCACCGCGGTGGCACCTACCTGGAAGTCCAGCGGTGGAACGGAAACCGCTGGATACGGGTGGCCGACGACGGCGACTGGAGCACGACCCTGCGCTGGGCCCGGCGCGGCGTCGCGGCCTCACACGTCACAATCGGCTGGAAGGTTCCCCCTGGCAGCGAGGGCACGTACCGGATTCGCTACCACGGGGAGGCCCGGAACCTGCTCGGTGGAGTCAGGAGTTTCACCGGTGCGTCCAACCAGTTCAGTGTCCGCGGTTGACCAACACCACACTGCTCCGTTCGGAGCACAGCGGTGTGACACCTCGGTGCGAAATGCTACTTTGAGTTTTCAACCGGTTACCGGCTGGCCCGACAACTCAACTGCGCTGACCGTCGAGGAGTGCCCATGAGTTCACGCGGTTCCTGGCTGGCGAACGCGAACGAGACGGTGACAGCACTGGTGGCCGACATGGCCGCCGATCCATGGGGCCGGTTCTCGCCGTCCGTCTACGAGACGGGCAGAATCGTGGCGCTCACCCCTTCCCTTCCGGGACACGCGGAACGGGTCGGGTTCCTCCTGCGGGAACAGCACGGCGACGGCCGCTGGGGCGGGCCCGGTGACTACGACATCGTGCCCACGTTGAGCGCGACCCACGCGTTGCTGACGGAGACATCCCGACCCGGCGCTCACCCCGAGGTCGCGAGGGCGGCCGAACGTGGAGTACGTGCGCTCGCCGATCGGTTGCGTCTTAACACCCTTCTGCCCGACACGGTCGCGATCGAGCTGATGGTGCCCGGCCTCGTCGACGACATCAACGCTCACCTCGAACGCCTCGGCCGCCCACCACTGACATCGCCGAAGGGCACCTACGCCGACTTGCTGGCACAGCTGCGTACGGCCGTCTCGCAGGGACATCCGCTGCCGGAGAAGCTGTTGCACTCCTTGGAGATCGTCGGCGCGCCCGCGCAGAGCGCGCCGTTCGTGAAACCGGTGCACGGCAGGGTCGTTGGCTGCTCCCCCGCCGCCACGGCGGTGTGGCTCGGGGACGAGGCGGTGCGCGACGAGCGGAACCCGTGCGTGCGGTACCTGCGCGCGGTGCAGGAGCCGGGCGGCGGCGTTCCCGTGGCCGCGCCGCTGGCCCTCTTCGAGCGCTCCTGGGTACTGTCCACGCTCGTCTCCGCGGGTCTCGACGTCCGGGTCCCCCGCGAGCTCGTGGACGGCCTGCACGCCGCGTTCTCGCCGGAGGGAGCGGCGGGCGGCGACGGGCTTCCGCCCGACGTCGACGACACCGCCACCGCGCTCTACGCGCTGGCCCTGCTGGGTAGCCCGCGGTCGCCGGAAAGCCTGTGGCACTACGAGGCGGACGACCACTTCCGGTGCTTCCCGGAGGAGCGCACGCCGTCGACGAGCGCGAACGCCCACGTGCTGCAAGCGATCGGCGCCTCGCTGGGTCTCGACCTGCCCGACCGCGAGCGCTACGTCGCCGCGGCGAAGACGCTCACGCGCTGGCTGGGCGAGCGGCAGGACGCCGACGGCGGCTGGCACGACAAATGGCACGCGTCTCCGTTCTACGCCACGGCGTGCTGCGCGACGGCGCTCGCCGAGTACGGCGGCGCTGACGGGAACAAGGCCGTGCGCCGCGCCGTCGACTGGCTGCTCGCGACGCAGCGGAAGGACGGCTCGTGGGGACGCTGGAACGGCACGCGCGAGGAGACCGCCTACGCGGTGAAAACCCTGCTGCACCAAGGAGTCCCGACCACCGAAGCCACGGTCCGCGCCGCGGCGAGGGGCGCCGCCCACCTGCTCACCACCGACGGCGACACCACTCACCCCCCGCTATGGCATGACAAGGACCTGTACACACCGCTGCGGATCGTGGAGGTCGAGATCATCGCGGCGCTCTACCTGGCACACAACGACGTCCGTGTCACCTCGTTGATGCCCGCGGTACTCGAGCGAGCCGGAGCATGCTGAGGCGGGAACTCGCGCTGGCGTTACGCACGCTTCCGTTTCTCGATGCCCGGGCCGATGCGCCGGAAGGCTACGTCCAGCTGACGACGAAGCCCGCGCTGAAGCTCCTGGTATGGCAACCGGACGCGCTCGAATGGATCTTCCGCTCCGACCACCGGCTCGACCATCCGGGAAGCAGATCGATGCGCCCGGTACTCGGACCGAAGTCGTTGCTGTGGCTGGACGGCCCCCGCTACGAGGCCTACCGGCGGCTCCTCGGGCCGCAGCTCGGCGCGCGCAGGCTTGGCGACTACCACTCGCTCATCGAGGAGGCCGCGGACCGCGCGGTCACGGAGCTGACACCGGGCACCGTATTCGCGCTACCCGAATGGACGCGTCGCGTGACGCTCGACATCGCGGGCCGGATCCTGTTGGGGAACGTCGAAAACGGTGTGCTGGACGCGTTCACAACTTGGCTCGACCGAGCGCTCGGCTCGCCGTACCGCTCGTTGCTGTACCGGGCATTCAAGGGAGGCCTGCCCCGCTCAGAAGCCTGGCTGGATCGCGAGCTGGTCCGCAGCGCACGGGCAACGGCACCGCCCGCCTTGGCCTCCCTCCTGGTGGCGCCGGGAAACCCGCTCGGGGCGATCGACGACGACGAGTTGCGGGATCAGATCGTTTCGCTGCTCTTCGCCGGGCACGAGACCACGGCATCGGCGACAGCGTGGACGTTGTACTGGCTCGACCGGCACGACCGGCTCCGCCATGACGTGCTGACCGAACTCTCCTCCACAACGGACAGTGGTGCGGATGCGAAGGCGGTGCCCCTGCTCCAGGCGACCGTGCAGGAATCGCTGCGCATTACGCCGCCCGTACCGGCGGCGGGCAACCGTACCCTGCCCGAGGCCACGGAGCTGCTCGGCCGCACGCTGCCCCGGGGCAGCGTGGTGTCGCCGAGCATCTACCTGGCTCACAGGCAGCCGGACTACTTCCCCGCGCCACAGCGGTTCGATCCCGGCCGCTTCCTTGGCACCCGGCCGCTACCCCAGCGGTATCTGCCCTTCGGCGGCGGATCGAGGCACTGCCTCGGCAGTCAGCTCGGCCAGCTGGAGGTCCGGATCATCACGGCAACGCTCCTGCGCCGCCGCGTCCTGCGCTGCGTCAACCCGAGCGCCGGAGTCCCGACAGTGCGGGGGCACGCCATGGCCCCGTCAGGCCGGCTGCGCATGGAGGTGACGGCGTGCCACGACTGACGACGCCACCCGCCTGGCGCGACGTCGTCACCATCCACCGGCTCGAATACGTCCTGCCGCTCACCTACCTGTGCTACGCCGCGCTCGGCGCGTGCTTTGCGGTCACAGACACCGGACAGCTGGCCCATGGCACCGTGATCCTCGCGGTCCTCGCGAATCTCCTGCTGATCGTGGGACCGCTGGCCCTCAATGTCGCTGTCGACATGCGTACCGATGAGCGGCATCGGGAAAAGGGCTACCTGGCGGACGCAGCCACGGGCTTCGGCCGCCGACGCGCTCTGCGTTGGTCCATCGCAGAGATGACCACAGGTCTTGCGTTGTCCATCGCGGTCTCATTGCTGAGTGGATCATGGCTCGCCGCAGTCGCCGGGATGCTGCTCGTCGCCTTACAGGTGGCTTACAACGTCGAGCCGGTCCGCTTGAAACGGCGAGGATTCGCCGGACCGGCCGCTTTTGGCATCGCCTCGGTGGGATTACCTTTCCTGATCTCCCACGGCGCGGTATCAGCGACGATCGAGGGGCCGGTCTGGCTGGTCGTCGCGGGAATGGGACTGCTGTCTGTCGGCCGCACGGTGTGGTGGTCATTGCCAGACCAAGCGGCCGACACAGCGAGCGGGATCGCCGCACCCGCCGTGCGATACGGGCTCCGTCGGACGATCGGCGTGTGTTGCCTCGTGCTGGCATGCGGGCTTGCCCTGGTGGTCGCCGGGCTCTGGTGGCGTTACGGGCCCCTATGGGCACTGCTCCCCACCGCAGCTCACGCGGTGTTTCTGCACAGCGTCGTCACGCTGGCCGGCCGCAGGTCGGAGGAGCTAGTACCCAGTGCGCGCCGGATGCTCAAGCGCACGTTGCCGCTCGTGGCGATCGGCGAGTTGGCGATGGTGGCAACGGCGCTGTCGAACACCTGACCCGGTCGGTTCAGGGCTTGCGACCGAGACCCGCGTGTACCTGCACGGTCTCCGGGTTGCGGACTGGGTTGTCGTCCTCCGGCCTCCACAGCGGAACCGGCGCGATACCGGGCTCCACCAGCTCCAACCCGGTGAAGAAGTCGACGAGGAGTTCCCTGTCACGGAGCGTGACCAGAGGTGGTGCTCCGAACATCCGGCTGAACAGCCCCAGGCCCTCCTCCAGCTCGGCGTTCTGACTGAAGTGCACGATACCGACGTAACTGCCCGAGCTGACGGAGTCGACGTACGCCTTGACGACGGCCGCGGGATCGTCCTCATCTCGCAGGTACAAGAGGGTCTCGATCAGGAGGACTCCGACCGGCCGGCTCAGGTCGAACAACTCGCGAGCCTCTTGCGTGTCGAGCACCTCCTTCGGCCTGCGAATGTCGGCGCCGACGAATGCGACCCCCGGAGTGCCGGCCACCACGGCCGCACCGTCCGAGGCGACCCGCGGATCGTTGTCTACGTACAACACCCGGCAAGCCGGGTCGATCTGCTGCGCGACCTCGTGGACATGACCCTGCGTCGGGATGCCGCTTCCGAGGTCCAAGAATTGTCGTACGCCCTGTCCGACCAGGAACTCGACCATCCTGCGCAGCAATTGACGGGATTCGCGCACCAGATACGGAACGTGCGGGGCGCAAAGCGCGATGTGGTTCGCGTACTCGCGGTCCAGGTCGGAGTGGTGCGAGCCCTCCAACCAGCAGTCATTCACACGCGCGATGCTCGGCTGGTCAGCCTCATGCTGGCCAGCAGGGTGGACGGGGAGTGCCACTCTGAGTACGCCTCCTCGGGACAACGCCCGGTCGATCCTCGTGATCTTCCGCCGTGCAGGGCACCAGATTCTACTGCGATCGGCCGTCCAACGGGGGCCGGGCCGATGCCGAAATCGTCCCCGAGAGAGTCGATTTTCGCTTGCTGGGCAAGGAAAAGCAGCGCGCTACAGCGCGGCACCGTGCGTCGCTCAGCGCCTGCCAGGGACGAACTCCTGCATCTTCGTCTTGGCTCCCTGCACCAGGACGTGCCAGGCGTTGGGGTCGCCCTTCAGCAG
The DNA here is from genome assembly GCF_003311655.1 of Prauserella sp. PE36. Lineage (NCBI taxonomy): Bacteria > Bacillati > Actinomycetota > Actinomycetes > Pseudonocardiales > Pseudonocardiaceae > Prauserella > Prauserella sp. PE36. Next base: position 48,068 of record NZ_QEQT01000027.1, read on the forward strand.
CGCCTCCGCCGTCGACTTCATCTGCTCGAACGTCGCGTGCGGCGGGATCGGCGGCACCTCGGGGTCGCACCGTACGTCCAGCACCACCGGACCGTCCGCGGAGAGTGCCCGGTCCCAGGCCGGGCCGAGCTCGCCCGGATCATCCACCGCGATGCCCTCGAAACCGAGGCTGCGCGCGAAACCGGCGTAGGAGACGTCCGGCAGCGACTGTGACTCCTCGAACTTCGGCGCGCCGCCCATGGCCCGCAGCTCCCACGTGACCTGGTTGAGGTCGTCGTTGTGGAACACGCACACCACGAGCCTCGGGTCCGACCACAGCTCGCGGTACCTGGCGATGGTGATCAGCTCCGCCATGCCGTTCATCTGCATCGCGCCGTCGCCGACGAGCGCGACCACGGGACGTTCCGGGTGCGCGAACTTCGCTCCGATCGCGTACGGCACGCCGGGACCCATCGTGGCCAGCGTGCCGGAGAGCGAGGCCCGCATGCGGCCTCGGATGCGCAGGTTGCGGGCGTACCAGTTGGTCGACGAGCCGGAGTCGGCCGTGACGATCGCGTCCTCGGGGATCCGCGCGGACAGCTCGTGCACCACCCGCTGCGGGTTGACCGGCCGCGCCTCGAGCATCGCCTGCTGCTCCATCGTCTCCCACCACGCGGCCACGTTCCGCTCGATGTCCCGCCGCCACGACCGGTCGTCCTTGGCCTCCAGCAAGGGGATCAGCGCGCGCAGCGTGCCCTTCGCCTCGCCGACGAGGTTCGCCTCGGTCGGGTAGCGCATGCCGATCACGCTGGCGTCCACGTCGATCTGCACCGCCCTCGCCTGGCCGAACTCGGGCAGGAACTGGCTGTACGGCATGTTGGAGCCGACGATCAGCAGCGTGTCGCACTCCTGCATCAGCTCGTACGTCGGCCGCGTGCCGAGCAGGCCGATCGAGCCGGTGACATACGGCAGGTCGTCGGGGAGAACGTCCTTGCCCAGCAACGCCTTCGCCACCCCGGCGCCCGTCAGCTCCGCGACGTGCTTGACCTCGTCGGCGGCGTTGCGTGCGCCCTGGCCGACGAGGATCGCCACCTTCTCCCCCGCGTTGAGCACCTCGGCGGCGCGGGCCAGCTCGTCCTCGGGCGGCACCAGCACCGCGTGCGGCGAGCTGGGCGGGCTGGAGGGCACCTGCTTGAACGCGTGCTGCGGCGGGCTGTAGTCCTGCTCCTGCAGGTCGGCCGGGATGATCACGGCGGTGGGCGCCTGCCGCGCCCGCGCGGTGCGGAACGCCCGGTCGAGCGCGTTCGGCAGCTGCTCGGCGACGTTGACCTCCACGAGGTAGGCCGCGGCGACGTCCTTGTAGAGGGCCTGCAGGTCCACCTCCTGCTGGTAGCTACCGCCCATCGCGGTGCGCGCCGTCTGCCCCACGAGCGCGACCACGGGCACGTGGTCGAGCTTGGCGTCGTAGAGCCCGTTGAGCAGGTGGATGGCGCCCGGCCCCGACGTCGCGAGGCACACGCCGACCTCACCGCTGAACTTGGCGTAGCCGACGGCCTGGAACGCCGACATCTCCTCGTGCCTCGACTGCACGAACCGCGGCTGGTTGTCCGCCTTGCCGAAAGCGGTGACGATCCCGTTGATGCCGTCGCCCGGGTAGCCGAACACGTGCTCGACTCCCCACTCCCGCAAGCGCCGCACCACCTGGTCACCGACCGTCTCGGCCATGTCGCCTCCTCGCTCGCCGTCACCGTCCGCCAGTGGCTACCCGAACAAGGCCGGTCCAACCCGTACGTATGCTGAGCCGCGTGAAGCACATCCATGCGGGCAAGGTCAGGGATCTCTACGAGGACGGCGGCGACATCCTCCTGGTCGCCTCCGACCGGGTCTCGGTGTACGACGTGACGCTGCCCACGCCGATCCCCGGCAAGGGCGCGCTGCTCACCCAGCTCTCGCTGTGGTGGTTCGAGCGTTTCGGCGACGTCGTGCCCAACCACGTGCTCTCGGGCACCGACGTGCCGCCCGAGTTCGCCCGCAGGGCCATCCGGTGCAAGCCGCTGGAGATGGTCAAGGTCGAGTGCATCGCCCGCGGCTACCTCGCCGGGCTGGGGCTGAAGGAGTACCAGAAGTACGGCACGGTCTCCGGCGTCGCGCTGCCGCCGGGCCTGGAGGAGGGCAGCAAGCTCCCCGAGCCGATCTTCACCCCCACCACGAAGGCCGAGGTCGGCCACGACGAGTTCATCACCTTCGACGACGTGGTGCGGCAGGAGGGCAGGGAGACCGCCGAGCGGCTGCGCGACCTCACGCTGGAGATCTACCGCAGGGGCGCCGCGCACGCCGAGACCCGGGGCATCCTGGTCGCCGACACCAAGCTGGAGTTCGGCCGGGACGCCGACGGCACGCTGACGCTGGCCGACGAGGTGCTCACCTCCGACTCGTCCCGGTTCTGGCCCGCCGACGAGTGGGAACCTGGCCGGACGCAGCACGCGTTCGACAAGCAGTTCGTGCGCGACTGGGCCACGAGCACCGACTGGGACCGCACCCCGCCGGGGCCGGAGGTGCCGCCCGAGATCGTCGAGGCCACCCGGGCGCGCTACACCGAGGCCTACGAGCGCATCACCGGCAACACCTGGACCGGCTAGGAAAGGTCCTACGGGCGCAGTGAAGGCCACCTTCACTGCGTGGAATCAACACTGCGGCGGGCAGCGTCTCCGTTTGGGTGGTGGTGGGAGACGGGCGGGCGCAGTGAAGGCCACCTTCACTGCGTTGGATGCAGTGAAGGTGGCCTTCACTGCAGCGGGGCACCCTGGCCTCGGTCACTCCACGCGGCGGTACTGCGTGGGCGGCGGGTCGATCGGGCTCCAGCCCTTGAGGTGTGCGCACGCGGCGCAGATCAGCAGCAGCGCGCCCACGAACACCAGCCCGAAGTTCAGCGTGAGCGCGCCCAGCACCACGAGCACACCGGCGAACAGGTCCAGACCGAGACGGGCGAGCTTCGACAGCCTGAGCGTGCCACGCGGGTGCGCACACGAACCGAGCGCACTGGCCAGCTCGGGATCGTCGTGCTCGAACCTCTGCGCGATCCGTTCCAGCTCCTGTCGTTCGTAATGGCTCAACATGGTCGGCTCCTGGGCTCACTCAAGGACACGGGCCGTCGCTCAGCGCGTTCGGGGCCCCTTGGCTACCCCGCGGAGCGGACGGCAAACGACCACTGTTTCCGGATGCACGCGAATGGATACCCGCAGCGCATGTCGAGGCCCCGCCTGCGGCTGAGCGCGGGCTTGCTGCGCAGCGCTGCCATCGTGTCAGCCGAGCTGCTGCTGCTCTTTCTCGCGTTGTGGGCGCTGCGCAACGTCGTCCAGCACCTGAGCTATGTCCTGATCCCCATGTCGATCGCGCTGCTGCTCTCGGCGTTCCTGCAGCCGCTGGTGGCCTTCCTGTGCCGGCACCGGTGGCCACGCGGCCTCGCGGTGGTGGCCTCGCTGATCGCGGGGCTCATGGTAGCGGGCGGCCTGGTGGCCTTCGTCGTGCTTTCCATCCTCAACAACTTCGACGAGCTGCGGCTACAGTTCGCCGAGAGCATCGCCCAGGTCGAGGACTGGCTGCGCAGGGGACCGTTCCAGTTCGAGGGCGGACTGTCCGACCGGGTGCAGGAGTGGCTCGGCGGCAACCAGCAGGCCGTGATCTCGCAGGCGCTCGGCGCCTTCAGCACCGTGAGCGCGGTCGCCATCGGCCTGCTGCTGTCCACCGTGCTGCTCGTGATGTTCCTGTACGACGGGCCGAAGATGTGGGAGTTCCTGCTGCGGCCGTTCCGCACCCCCACGCGCACGATCCTGGACGATGCCGGGCGCAAGGCCTACCGCAGTGTCGTGACCTACGTGTGGGTGACGGCGCTCGTGGCGCTCATCGACGCGATCGGCATCGGGATCGGCCTCGCCGTGGTAGGCGTCCCGCTCACGGTGCCGCTCGCGGCGCTGGTGTTCCTCGGTGGGTTCGTGCCCTACGTGGGCGCCGTCGTGTCCGGGATCGTCGCGGTCGCGGTGACCCTGGTGAGCAACGGCGGCGTGGCCGCGCTCATCATCCTCGGCGTGGTGCTCGGCGTGCAGCAGCTGGAGGGGCACGTGCTGCAACCGGTGCTGCAGGGCAACCTCTCGAAGCTGCACCCGGCCGTGGTGCTCGTGGCGCTCGTGATCGGCGGCACCGAGGGCGGTATCGCCGGTGTGCTGTTCGCGGTGCCCGCCGTGGCCGCCGCGCGGGCGGTGGTGACCACGATCGCCGAACACCGCGCGTGAGCCCGTTTCGCAGGCAGGGACCCGGGTACTCCGCCGCCTGCCAGGCAACCGAGCAGGAGGAGCCACCCCATGACCGACGACCTGATCAGCGTCATCATGAACGACCACCGCGAGGTCGAGCGGGTGTTCGCCGAGCTGGAGGACAAGGCCACCGACCCGCGCCGTCGCAGGGAGCTCGCCGACCACGTCATCGCCGAGCTGGTCCGGCACTCCGTCGCGGAGGAGCAGTTCATGTACCCCGCCGCGCGCAAGCACCTCGAGAACGGCAACGAGCTCGCCGACCACGAGATCGAGGAGCACTCCGAGGCCGAGCTGCTGATGAAGCAGCTGGAGGACATGGACGCCACCGACCCCAAGTTCGACCAGCTGCTCGGCAACCTGATGGACTCGATCCGCCACCACGTCGAGGACGAGGAGAACGATCTGCTGCCCAAGCTGCGCGCGGCGTGCAGCGAGGACGAGCTGCGCGAGCTGGGCGAGAAGGTGTTGCGGGCCAAGGAGAAGGCACCGACGAGGCCGCACCCGCAGTCGCCGGACAAGCCGCCGGCCAACCGCATCCTCGACCCGGGCGCGGGCCTGATCGACCGGATGCGCGACAAGCTCAGCGGGCGCGCGACGTGAGGTGAGGGACGCGTCAAGTCATTCCGGGGCGCGGGCGGTTTCCGGTGATCAGCCGGTTACGCCGCCCGCGTCCCGGAAAGCACCTCAGTTCTTCCTGCCGACCCCGCCGGTCATGAAGCGCACGCCGATCGTCGTCGCGTCGGTGACGATCTCGTCGGGCCGCCACAGCGGCAGCGGCACGATGCCGGGCGCCAGGATCTCCAGGTCCTCGAAGAACTCCTCGAGCTCCGCCGGGGTCCGGACGCGGCCGGTGCCCAGCTGCGAGAGCAGGACCTTCTCCAGCTCCTCACTCTCCGGCGAATCGGACAGCCGCGTGAAGTTCGTGATGAAGAAGTACGAACCGGGCACCACGGCCTCCCGCAGGGCCTGCACGATGCCCTTCGGGTCCTCGTCGTCGGCGAGGTGGTGCAGGATGCCGCAGAGCATCACGCACACCGGCTTGCTGAAGTCGATCATCTCCTGCACGTCGGGGTGCGAGAGCACCTCCTCCGGCTTGCGGAGGTCGGCGGTGACGACGCGCGTGTTCTCGTTGTCCTGCAGCAGCGCCCTGCCGTGCGCCAGCACGATCGGGTCGATGTCGACATAGACGACCTTCGCGTCGGGGTTGGCCTCCTGGGCCACCTCGTGCGTGTTGCGCACCGTAGGCAGCCCCGAGCCCAAGTCGAGGAACTGCGTGATGCCCTGCTCGGCGGCAAGGTGGCGCACCACGCGGTGCAGGATCGCCCTGTTGTGCAGTGCGATCTCCTTGAGCTCCGGCATCACGGACAGACTCGCCTCGGCGACCTGCCGGTCGATGGCGTAGTTGTCCTTGCCGTTGAGCATGACGTCGTAGACGCGGGCGGCCGTCGGCACCCCGTTGTCCAGTACGACGATCTCGGAGTCGACTGCTGCGCTGTCGGAGGACATTGAAGGCTCGCTCTCCTCACCATATGCGGGACGCTGGACATCGTAGCCGTTCCGCCACACGGCGTCACTGCGGTTGGGAGTTTCGGGTGATCGACAACGTCGTCTCGGGGTCGAGGACGTGGACTTCGCCCAGCTCACGCACCCCGCGCGCACCACGATCCGCGCCGCGGACGCTCCTCTACTTGACGGCGCCCATGGAGAGGCCGCGGACGAGGTGGTTCTGCGCGATCCAGCCGATGATCATCACGGGCAGCGAGGCGAGCAGGGCCGCGGCCGACAGCTGCGCCCAGTACAGGCCCTCACTGGTGATGAAGCCGGACAGGAACACCGGCACGGTGCCGGCCCGCGCTGCGGTGAGGTTGACTGCGTAGAAGAACTCCGTCCACGAGAAGATCACGCAGATCAGCGCGGTCGCCGCGATGCCGGGCGCCACGACGGGCAGCACGACCTTGTAGAGCAGCGTCGGCAGCTTGGCGCCGTCAACCCGTGCGGCCTCGATCATCTCCTTCGGCACCTCGAGGAAGAACGAGCGCATCATCCACACCGCCAGCGGCAGGTTCATGGCCGTGTAGAGGATGTTCAGCGCCCACACGTTGTCCAGCAGCTGCACGTTCTGCGAGATCACGTACAGCGGGATGATCGCCGCCACGATCGGCAGCATCTTCGTGGACAGGAAGAAGCCGAGCACGTTGCTCGTGCCCTTGACCGGCGCGATCGAAAGCGCGTAGGCGGCCGGGATCGCCAGCACCAGCACGGCGAGCGTCGACACCACCGTGACGAACGCCGAGTTGGCGAGGTAGGGCAGGAACCCGCGTTCGAACACGCCCGCGAACTGCTCCAGGGTCGGCGAGAAGAACAGCCTCGGTGGATCGGTGTAGGCGTCGGCCTCCGTCTTGAACGACGTCAGCACCATCCAGATGACGGGAAAGACGAACAGGATCGCGACCAGCCACGTGAACGCGGTCAGCGAGATGCGGCCGAGCCTCATTTCACACCCCCGCTCACGTCGAAGGTCCGGAACATCAGGCGCAGGGTGAACGTGGCCACGATCAGCGTCAGGATCACCACGATCACGCCCATCGCCGAGGACTGGCCGACGTCGAAGCCCTCGAACGCCCGCTGGTAGATGTAGAAGGGCAGGTTGGTGCTCGCCGTACCCGGACCGCCCTGGGTCATCAGGTAGATCGCGTCGAACGAGTTGACGATGTAGATCGCCCCCAGCAGCGCGGCGAGCTGGAGGTACCGGCTCAGCTGCGGCAGCGTGATGGACGCGAACGTGCGCCAGCGGCCCGCGCCGTCGACCTGCGCGGCCTCCAGCACCTCTTTGGACTGCGCCTGCAGCCCGGCGAGGATCAGCAGCGTCATGAACGGCGTCCACTGCCACACCACCTGCGCCATCACCGACCCGAGCGGGAACTCCGAGAGCCAGTCGATGTCGGTGCCGAGCACGAAGTTGAGCAGCCCGTACACCGGGTCGAACATCGTCGTCTTCCACAGCAGCGCACCGGCTGCCGGGAGGATGAGGAACGGCGTGATGATGAGCGTGCGCACCACGCCCCTGCCGGTGAATTTGCGGTCGAGCAGCAAGGCGAGCCCGAGCCCGAGTGCCATCGACACGAACACGCACACCACCGTGAGCACGACGGTGTTGAGCATCGCGCCGCGGAACGTGCTGTCGGCGAACACGTCGACGTAGTTCTGGAAGCCGACGAAGTGCTGCGAGCCCGGCCGCACCAGGTTCCACGACTGGAACGAGTAGAACACCGTGACCAGGAAGGGAATCTGCGTCACCGCGATGGTGAAGAGCAGCGCGGGCAGCAACGGGGCCCTGCGCTTCCACGGGTTGGCGTGCCTGCGCGGTTTCGGCTGCTCGGCGCTCTCACCGGCCCGAGCAGGAGCGATCTCGGTCGTCGTCATTGGGTCTCCCGATAGGCCTGGCCGACCGTCTCGGCGTACTCCTGCGCCTGCTCCAACGCCTCGTCGACCGACTTCTGTCCCGCGATCGCCGCGGAGAGCTGCTGGCTCACCCGGGTGCCCAGGTCCTGGAACTCGGGGATGCCGACGAACTGAATGCCCGGGTAGGGCACCGGCTCGGTCATCGTCTTGTCCTGGCTGGCATCGCGGATGCCGTCCAGGGTCGGCTGCGCGTAGGCCTTCGCGGCCTCCCGGTACTCGGGAATGTCGTAGGTGGACTGGCGGCAGCCCGGCGGCACGCGGTTCCAGCCGAACTCCTCGCCCACCGTCTGGACGAACCGCTTGTCGGTCATCCACCGCATGAAGTCCCACGCGGCCTGCTTGTTCTCGGTGACCTTCGGCATCGCCAGCGACCACGTGTAGAGCCAGCCGCTCGCGTCGGTCTTGTCCACCGGTGCGGCGACGTAGCCGGACTTGCCCGCCACCGTGCTGCTGGCCGGGTCCTCGTTGGTACCGGCCATCACCGTCGCGTCGTACCACATCGCGGCCTGGCCCTGGCCGTAGCGCGTGCCGCACTCGGAGAACCCGGCGCTGGAGGCGCCCGTCTCGCCGTGCTCGCGCACGAGGTTCACGTAGAAGTTGGCCGCCGCCTTGAACTCCGGCGACGTGAGCTGGGCGTTCCAGTTCCGGTCGAACCACCGGCCGCCGAACGTGTTCACCACGGTGGTGAACGGCGCGAGGCTCTCGCCCCAGCCCGGCTTGCCGCGCAGGCAGATCCCGGCGATGCCGTTCGCCGGGTCGTGGAGCCTCGCGGCGAAGTCGGCGATCTGCTGCCACGTGGGGTTCTCCGGCATCGTGAGCCCGGCCTGGTCGAAGAGGTCCTTGCGGTAGGCCAGGAAGGACGACTCGCCGTAGAACGGCACCGCGTACATCGAGCCCTCGTGGGACAGCGACTGGCGGATGCTGGGGATGAAGTCGTCGGCGTCGTAGCCCTCGCTGGAGTCGATGTAGGGCTGCAGGTTCTCCAGCCAGCCGTTGGCAGCCCACTGCGGCGTCTCGTAGTTGCTGATCATCACCACGTCGAACTCGCCGCCCTGCGTGGCGGTGGAGGCGGTGATCTTCGCGCGGGCCTGGTTCTCCGGCAGCGACACGAACTTCAGCTCGATGCCGGGGTGCTCGCGCTCGAACCGGTCGGACAGCGCGATGGCGTCGTTCATCTGCGGGTTGGCGACGATCGCGATCACCAGCGTCTGCGTGCCCGCGCCGATGGCTCCCGCCCCGGCGCATCCGGTGACCAGCAGTAGTGCGGACAACAGGACCGCTGACAGCCGGCCACGCCGCCGCCTGCCGAAGGCGTTACGCATCGTTGCTGCCTCCTGGGATACCTCCTGGAACAACCTGCACCTTCAGTCCGGAGCCGCTGCGCATGAGCGCGAGCGCGTCCGGGTACCGCTCGAGCGGCAGCGTGTCGGTGAGCAGCGCGCCGGTGTCGATCGCACCGGCCGCGACGAGGTCCAGGGCGGCGCCGAAGCTGTTGAGCACGGCCATCGAGCCGACCACGGTGATCTCGTCGTTGTAGATGCGGAACGGCGACAGGGCCACACGCGCCTCCTCGGGCGCGACGCCGAAGACGAGCAGGCGCCCGCCCCTGCGCAGCGAGTCGAAGGCGGCCTCGATGGCTGGCACCACACCGGTGCAGTCGGCGGCCGCGTCGAACTTCTCGCCGTTCAGCTCCGCGACGTCGGTGACCACGGCCTCGGCGCCGAGCCGCGTGGCCCTGGGCAGGCGGGCGGCGTTGCGGTCGACGACGGTGACGCGAGCGCCCGCGCGCTGCAGCAGCTGCTGCATGATCAGGCCCATCGTGCCCGCGCCCATCACGAGGAAGCGCTCCCCCGCCTCGACGCCGACCCTGCGCACGCCGTGCACCGCGCACGAGACGGGTTCCACGAGCGCGCCCTGCTGGTAGGTCAGCTCGTCGGGCAGCCGGTAGCAGTTGGCGGACGGCACGGCGACGTACTCGGCGAAGGCGCCGTCGACGGTGTCACCGGTGGCACCCCAGTTGGCACACAGGTTGCCGTGGCCCGAACGGCACGGGGTGCAGTAGCCGCAGAACAGCGAGGGGTCGACGGCGACGCGGTCGCCGACGCGCCAGCCGCCGGGCACGTCGGCGCCCAGCTCAACGATCTCGCCCGCGAACTCGTGGCCGGGCACGATCGGGTAGGGCGTCGGCGGGAAGTGCCCGTCGGCGATGTGCAGGTCGGTCCCGCAGATGCCGCACGCGCCCACCTTCACCACGACCTGCCGCTCGCCCGGCTTCGGATCCGGCACGTCCCCGACTCTGAGGGACCCCGGCTGGTCGACGATCGCGGCTCGCATGCCACCCACTCCTTGCTCATCTGAGCACTTTACGAACTATTAACCACAGTGCATGTGCCTGGCATTGAAGAACTCCCCCTAGTGTTACGTCAACCTTTCGAGGCAATTTCGCGCTATAGTGCTCAGATGAGCGCTAGACGTCGGCCTCTCAGCTTGTCTGATTCGGTTCAGGCGGCCTCGATCGCCCACCGCTTCTACGTCCGGGGCGAGTCGAAACTGGAGATCGCGGAAGCCTTCGGGCTCAGCAGGTTCAAGATCGCCCGCATACTCGACACCGCAAGGGAAACGGGCCTGGTGCGGGTGGAGTTCGACCTTCCGGCCCCGATCGACCCGGCGCTGTGCGACGAGCTGCGCTCCGCCTACGGCCTCGAACGCGCGCTGGTGCTCGAACGAGCGAAACACCGCGAGACCCGGCCCGAACTGCGCAGGCGAATCGGGGCACTGGCGGCGCAGTTGCTCGCGGAGACGGCGACCAAGGACGACGTGATCGGACTGTCGTGGGCGCGCTCGGTCAACGTGATGACCGAGCAGATCGACGCGTTGCCGCGCTGCCCCATCGTGCAGCTGTGCGGAGTACAGGCGGGCATGGACATGCGCGACCGGTCGGTGGAGACCGTGAGCAGGCTCGCGCGGGTGTCCGGTGGCGAGGCGTACCCGATCTTCGCGCCGCTCGTGCTGCCCGACCGGCGGACCACGGAGACGCTGCGCAGACAGCCGGGCATCGCGGAGACGTTCGGGCAGTTCCGCAACCTCACCAAGGCCGTGGTGAGCATCGGAGCCTGGCAGGAGAACGAGTCCACCGTGTACGACTCGCTCTCCCCCGCCGAGCGCGACGCGATCAGCAAACGGGGGGCGAAGGCCGAGGTCGCGGCGAGGCTGTTCGACGCCGACGGCAACGCGCTGTCCACCGGGCTGGCCCACCACGTGCTGGCGATCAGCCACGAGGAGCTGCGCCAGGTGCCCGAGGTGATCGCGCTCGGCTACACGAGGCCGAAGGCCGAGGCGATCGACGCGGTACTTCGCTCGGGCATGGTGTCGACCCTCATCACCGACGCCGACGCCGCCCGAGACGCCCTCGAAATCGCCGCCAACCGCACCTGAGCCCACCTTCCCCCAAGGCCACCTTTGTTGCGTTGAACGCAACAAAGGTGGCCTTGGGGGCCGTTCAGATCACCTGAATGGGCTACGGGGTCGAGGCGGAGGGAGGGAAACCCCTGCAGTGAAGGCCACCTTCACTGCGTTGAACGCAGGCAAGGTGGCCTTCACTGCAGCCGGGTCCGCTCCTCCTCGAACACCTCGTGGCAGCCCTTGCTGCAGAAGGCGTACCTGGTGCCGTCCCGCTCGGCGGTGCCCGCCGCGTGCTCGAACGGGACGTACATGCCGCACACCGGGTCGAGCCCCGAGCCGGCCGGCGGCTCGGCCCGCTGCGCGCCCGACTCCCGGAACGGCCGGGTGATCAGCCGCACGATGTCGTTGGCGCGCAACACCTCCCCGCCGAGGCCGAGGCCGCCCTCGGGCACGCCCACGACGTGCACCATCGCCGCGGAATCGCCCAGCAGCCTGCCGTAGATCTCGACGAGGTACGGGCTCATGTCCTCGCGCCAGCCCTCCGGAACGCTCACGCGCACGAGCAACCCGTGCTCCGCGCGGCGGCCGCCGGTGTACCAGGTGCCGACCTCGTGGAAGACGACGTGCGAGATCGCGCGCTCCGCCTCCAGCACCTCCGGCGGAGCGGAGTCGGCCTTCACTACCTCGTTCACGAGGTCGTGGGCGAGCCGATCGCGCCGCTCACTCGTCAGGAAGCCCTCCGGTGTGAACACCTCCACGAACATCATGGCCGGACCGCCTTCACCAGCAGGGCCGGGCAGGACAGCGACACCCCGTCGGCGCGCTCGTGCCTGCCGAGCTCGGTGAGCAGGGCCGCGCGCACGCCGAGCCGCTCGGCCTCGCCGGCCGCCCGCAGGAAGTGCGGTACCGGCCCGAAGGAGAGCAGGAAGTCCGCCGCGTCGACGGCGTCGGCGCCGAAGCGCATGGGCACGCTGAACGGGGTCGCCGTCACGCGCGTGAACCCCGCGGCCGTGAGCACGCCGTTGGCCCGTACGGGATCGGCCAGCGACGCCGGACCCTCCGCGCCCGGCTCGCCGTAGTGCTCCGGCAGGTACCGCCCGAACACGCCGGAGTAGAGGCGCCCGAGGTCGCTGCCGGCCAGGTCGCCCAGTGCGACGAAGGCGAGCCGCCCGCCCCTCCGCAACGCTCTACCGATGTTGGCGAACGCGGCCACCGGGTTGGCGAAGAACATCACCGCCGCGCGGCTGATGGCGACGTCGAACCCACCGGCGGGAAACGGGTACACCTGCGCGTCGCCCTGCTGGAACGTCACGTTCTCGATGTTCTCGGCGAGCGCCGTCCGCCGCGCCCGCTCGAGCATCGGCGCGGAGAGGTCGATGCCGAACGCACTGCCCCCGCTCGCCAGGCCAGCGGCGATCCTAGTGGTCTGCCCGGTGCCGCAGCCGATGTCGAGCACCCGGTCGTCGGCCCCGATCGCCGCGGCGGCGAACAGCGGGTCGTTTGTTCCGGCGTTGACGGCGTTGTAGCGGTCGGCGTGGTCTGCCCAGTGCTTTCCCTCGGCACCGTTCCACGCCCTCGCCTGTTCGATGTTCACGATGGTCTGCATACCGACGATGCTTCCGCCGTCGCGGTCCGTCCGCGTCGGTCACCTGAAGGCGATTCCGCCACGCGGCTACTCCCCGGGAAGTACTCCCGCCGGAGAACGGAATCGGCGTGCTCTGCGGCTAGTGTTCGGACATGGCACAGGTCCGGGGACTTCTCGACCCCTTCGACACAGCGCTCGCGGCCGGGGTCACCGCGCTGGCGGTGCTCGACGCCGTCGTCGGCCCCTCGGAGCCGACCGCGCTCGACTACGCGCTGCTGCTCGTGGGCTCGCTCGTACTCGCCTTCCGGAACCGGTCTCCCCGCACGGTGCTCGCGATCAGCCTCGTCTGCGGGCTGGTCTACACGGCGAGCGTCGAACCGGGGCCGATCGCGACTGTGCCCGTGCTCGTCGCCGTCTACACCGTCACCGCCGTGGGACACCGGGTGCTGGCGCTGGCCGTCACGGCACCGCTGGTGGTGTTCGCGGTGGCGACCAACCTCGCCGACACCGAGGACGGCATGGCGGCCGGGCAGGCGATCCAGGAGGCGATCCTTCCTGTCGGCTGGTTCGTCGCGGTGCTCGTGCTCGGCGAGGTGACCCGGCATCGGCGGGCGTACCTGGAACAGGCCCGTGAGCGGGCGGCCGAGGCCGAACGCACCCGCGAGGAGGCGGCGCTGCGCAGGGCCGGGCAGGAACGGCTCCGCATCGCCCGTGAACTTCACGACTCGCTCACCCACCAGATCTCGATCATCAAGGTGCAGGCCGACGTCGCCGTGCACCTGGCGAGGAAGCGCGGCGAGGACGTGCCCGACGCGCTGGTGGCCGTGCAGGACGCTAGCCGCGAGGCGACCCGCGAGCTGCGCGCGACGCTGGAGGTGCTGCGCACCGACGACGAGGACACCGGCACCGGCCTCGCCCGGCTCGACCACCTGGTGCGCCGCGCCGGGGTGCCGGCCACGGTCGCCGTCGAGGGCGAGCCGCAGGCGCTGCCCCGCGACGTCGACCAGGCCGCGTACCGGATCGTGCAGGAGGCGCTCACCAACGTCGCGCGGCACGCGGGCGAGGCGACGGCGACGGTCACGATCGGTTACAGCGCCCACGAGCTGACCGTGCGGGTCGACGACGACGGCGCGGCCAGGCCGGGAGCCGCCCCTGTCCCCGGCGTCGGGCTGATCGGCATGCGGGAACGCGTCACCGCGCTCGGCGGGCGCCTGCGGGCGGAGCCGCGACCGGAGGGCGGGTTCACGGTGGAGGCCGTCTTCCCCGCGAGGGAGCGCGTGTGATCCGGGTACTGCTCGTCGACGACCAGGCTCTCATCCGCGGCGGGTTCCGCGCGCTGCTGGAGGCGGAGGACGACATCGAGGTGGTCGGCGAGGCCGCCGACGGCGCGCAGGGCGCCGAGCTCGCGGCCGAGACCGTGCCCGACGTCGCGCTCATCGACATCCAGATGCCGGTGCTCGACGGCATCGAGGCCACACGGCGCATCGTCGCCGACCCCCGGCTCGACGGCGTGCACGTGGTGATGCTCACCAACTACGGCTTCGACGAGTACGTGTTCAACGCGCTGCGGGCCGGTGCGAGCGGGTTTCTCGTTAAGGACATCGACCCCGGGGACCTACTGCACTCCGTCCGGGTCGCGGCCCGCGGCGACGCGCTCCTCGCGCCGTCGATCACGCGCAGGCTCATCGGCGAGTTCGTGTCCCGGTTGCCGGAACCGGACATCGGCAAGAGCATGGAGCGGCTCACCAATCGCGAGCGCGAGGTGGTGGCGCTCGTCGCGCGCGGCCTGTCTAACGACGAGATCGCCCAGCACATGGTGATCAGCCCGACCACCGCGAAGACCCACGTCAGCAGGGCGATGACCAAGCTGCACGCCCGGGATCGGGCCCAGCTCGTGGTGTTCGCCTACGAGTCGGGGCTGGTTTCGCCGAAGCGCAGCTTGTAAGCTTCTGGATCTGTGGGCACTGAAAGCGCTTTCAGTCTACGGATCACGACGAGGTGAGCAGATGGCGATGTCAAGGGGAAACCGCTGGCGTGCGCGGAAACCGGCGATCCGGACGCTGGGCGTGCTCGCGACCGCGCTCGTGTGCACGTCGCTCGCGGCGCCCGGCGTGCAGGCGTCCCCACCCGGCCACGGAGCGGTGTTCCCAGGACTCGTCCCGGACCTGGCCGCCTACTACGACTTCGACCATCCCGTGCGCGGAAACGCCGCGCAGGAACGGGACCGCGGTTTCTCGGGTACCCCGATCGACCTCGTCAACGGCGGCGCGGACATGCGCGTGCGTGACGAAGCGTTCCCCGGCAGCGGGCGCGCGCTCCAGACGCGGCAGGTGAACCCGGCCGTCAACGGCAACGACGACTGGAAGGCCGGGGTGTACTCGGCCGACGGCGTTCCGACGCTGAGCGCGTTCAACGGCGTCACCGGCACCACCGTAATGGGCTGGTTCAAGGTGACCGGCACCAACCCGAACCTGAACTCCACCACGCCAGATCCCGACGACTACTACAACGCCGTGGGCCTCGCCGGAGTGCTGTCCGGCAACTCCGACGGACACGGCGTGCGCGCGCTGCTCGAACTGATCAATGTGGACGGTGAGCTGCGGCTGGTCGCGCTCGGCAGGCGCGACGACTCCGGCAGCTCGCAGACGTTCGCGGCCAGCGAGGACTGGCAGAAGCTGTTGCCGAAGGGCGAATGGGTGCACCTCGCGGCGACCTTCGACTTCGACAACGGCACAATGGCGTTGTACCGCAACGGAAAGCCGGTGGAAGGCTTCTAAACCGTGTCCGGCGACCCGTGGGGTGTGGAGGGCGAACCGGAGCCGGACCGCGCGTCCGCGACCGATCCGAGGGGCATCAAGATCGGCGGCAGCTTCCCGCAGAACACGCTGGAGCGCAATCCCTGCAACTGCCGCTTCGACAGCCTGATGTTCCTCGACCGTTCGGTCTCGCCCACCGAGGTGTGGCTGCAGTACCAGTGGATGGTCCGCGGCCGGGGGTGACGATCGCGGCGGCGGCTACAGTGGAGGCCGATGAAACGCCCCGCCTCGCCGCTGCCGCCCCGGCACGGACTCGACGCCGCACGGCTCAGGCTGCCCGCCGAGGGCAACTGGGCCACCGTGCGTGACCACCTCGTCGAGCGCCTCCACCGGCTGGATCCGCGGCGGATCGACGAGATGCTGCGGGAGCAGCGCATCGTCGGGCTCGACGGGCCGATCACGGTGGAGACGCCGTACGTCCCGGGCACGTTCATCTGGTTCCACCGCGACCTCCCCGACGAGGTCCCGGTGCCCTTCGACATCGGCGTCGTGCACCAGGACGACCACCTCGTTGTGGTCGACAAGCCGCATTTCATGGCCACCATCCCGCGCGGAAGGCACGTGCTGGAGACCGCGCTCGTCCGGCTCCGGCGTGACCTCGGGCTGCCGGAGCTGAGTCCGGCGCACCGGCTCGACCGCGTCACGGCGGGTCTGGTGATGTTCGTGGCGCGGCGGGAGCTGCGCGGTCCGTACCAGACGCTGTTCCGCGACCGGCTGGTGCGCAAGGAGTACGAGGCGATCGCGCCGCACGATCCCGCACTGGAGCTGCCGCGCACGGTGCGTAGCCGGATCGTCAAGGAGCGCGGTGTCATGACCGCGCAGGAGGTGCCGGGAGAGCCGAACGCGGAGACGTGGGTGGAGCTGCTGGAGCACCGGGACGGGCTCGGCAGGTACCGGCTGCGGCCGCAGACGGGACGCACTCACCAGCTGCGGGTGCACATGTCGTCGCTGGGGGTGCCGATCCTCGGCGACACCTTCTACCCGGTACACCACGAGACCCCGCTGAACGATTTCAGCCGCCCGCTGCAGCTCCTGGCCAAAGTGCTCGAGTTCACGGACCCGCTCACCGGCGAACGGCGCCGTTTCGAGAGCGGGGCAACCCTCCGGGCGTGGACGGACCACGCCGCATGGCAAGCCGACGTCTTGGCCTGACGCGCCAGCCCGCGAGTCCCCCGCTCCCGCGCGCGAGTCCCCCGCTCCCGCGCGCGAGTTCTGCACTCCAGCCCGCGAGTCCCCCACTCCCGCGCGCGAGTTCTGCACTCCAGCCCGCGAGTTGCGCGTTCCCGGGCGCAAGTTGCGCGTTCCAGCCAGGCGATAGGCGGGCGTGCCGAACGGGCAACTCGCCGGCCCGGGCGGGGGACTCGCCGGCCCGGGCGGGGGAGTCGCGCACCGGGGCGGGCCACTCACCGGCCCGAACGGGCAACTCGCCGGCCCCAGCGGGCAACTCGCGGAACCCAGCGGGGGACTCGCGCACCGGGGCGGGCCACTCACCGGCCCGAACGGGCAACTCGCCGGCCCCAGCGGGCAACTCGCGGGCCTGAGCGCGGGACTCGCGCGCCGGAGCGGGGGACTCGCGCGGCGTCAGCCGCGTTCCACCAGGTGGCCCACCACGTCGGGGCCCGGGTGGGCGGCACCGGATCCGTCTCGGCGCGGGTCCACCTCGGGCAGCTCCACCGGGTCGCCGTTCTTCATGGCTCCCGCCGGGCGCGGACCGATCCACGCCACCGTGAGCCCCTGCTCGCCCTTCAGGAACCGGTGCGCCCGCACGCCTGCCGTCGCCCTGCCCTTCGCGGGGTACTCCGCGAACGGGGTCATCTTCACGGTCTGCCCGGTCGCCGTCACCACCATGGGCTCGCCGTGCTCCTCGTCGTCGGTCCGGATCGCGCCGAAGAACACCACCTCGGCGTCGGCACCGAGGTTGATGCCCGCCATGCCACTGCCCTTGATGCCCTGCGGCCGCACGAGCGACGCCGAGAACCGCAGCAGCGACGCCGTCGACGACAGGAACGCCAGCGTCTCCTCACCATCGGTGAGCCACGCGGCGCCGACCACCTCGTCACCGTCCTTGAGCCCGATGACGTCGAACTCGTCGGACCGCACCGGCCACTCCGGCGCGCACACCTTCACGACACCACGCCGCGTACCGAGCGCGAGCCCCGGCGAACCGGCCGCCTTCTCCCCCAGCGGCGCGATGCCGACCACACGCTCGCCCTTCTCCAGCGGCACCAGCTCGCGCGCGGCCATCCCGCCGCGCAGCGACACGGTGCCGACCTGCTCGGGCAGTACGGGCAGCGGCAGCACGTCGACCTTGAACGCCCGCCCCGCGCTGGTCACCAGCAGCACCTGGCCCCTCGCGGTGGTGTGCACGACCGCGGACACGGCGTCGTGCTTCACGCGCCCGCTGCGTCGCCTGCTCTCGATGGCCTCCTCCGACTCGGCGGCGGTCCTGGCCACGAGGCCGGTCGCCGAGAGGATCACCTGGCACGGGTCGTCGGCGACCTCCAGCGGCCCGGCCGGCTTCGAGGCGGCGAGCACCTCCTTGAGGTCACCGTCGATCAGGGCCGTCCGCCGCTCGGTCGGGAAGTCCTTGGCGATCTTGGCGAGCTCCTGCGAGACGACCTTCCTGAGCACCGACTCGTCTTCGAGGATCCGGGACAGCTCGGCGATCTCCTCGCGCAACCTGTCCTGCTCCTCCTCCAGCTCGATCTTGTCGTACTTGGTGAGCCTGCGCAGGGGCGTGTCGAGGATGTAGGTGGCCTGGATCTCGGACAGCTTGAACCGCTTCATCAGGCCTTCCTTGGCGGCCTGCGCGTTGTCGCTCTGCCGGATCAGCCGGATGACCTTGTCGATGTCGAGCAGGGCCTTGAGCAGACCCTCGACCAGGTGCAGCCGCTCCTCCCGCTTGCGCTTGCGGTATCGCGTGCGCCGGGTGACGACCTCGTACCGGTGCGAGAGGAAAACCTCCAGCAACTGCTTGAGCCCGAGCGTCCGCGGCTGGCCGTCCACGAGCACGAGGTTGTTGATGCCGAACGACTGCTCCAGCGGCGTCAGCCGGTACAGATCGGCCAGCAGCGCCTGCGGGTTCACGCCCACCTTGCACTCGATCACGAGCCGCGTGCCGTTCTCGCGGTCGGTGAGGTCCTTCACGTCGGCGATGCCGGTGAGGCGCTTCGACTTGTTGATCTCCTCGGTGATCTTCTCGATCACCTTCTCCGGCCCGACGCCGTACGGCAGCTCGGTGACCGTGATGCCCTGGCGCCTGCTGCCCTGGATCGGGCCCGTCTCGACCTTCGCGCGCATGCGGACCACGCCGCGGCCGGTCTCGTACGCCTTGCGCACCTCGTCGAGCCCCAGCAGCATCCCGCCGGTCGGCAGGTCGGGACCGGGGACGAACTCCATGAGCTTGTCGAGCGACGCGTTCGGGTGATTGATCAGCCAGCGCGCCGCGGCGATGACCTCGCTCAGGTTGTGCGGGATCATGTTGGTCGCCATACCGACCGCGATGCCCGAGGTGCCGTTGACGAGCAGGTTCGGGAACGCGGCCGGCAGCACGGACGGCTCCTCCAGCGAGCCGTCGTAGTTGAGCCGGAAGTCGACGGTCTCCTCGCCGAGCTCGCCGGTTAGCAGCATCGCCTCCGGCGACATCCGGGCCTCGGTGTATCGCGAGGCGGCGGGCCCGTCGTCGGGAGAGCCGAAGTTGCCGTGCCCGTCGATGAGCGGCACGTTCATCGAGAAGTCCTGCGCCAGCCGCACCATCGCGTCGTAGATCGCGGTGTCGCCGTGCGGGTGGTAGCGGCCCATCACGTCGCCGACCACGCGCGAGCTCTTCACGTACGCGTGGGTGGGCCGGTAGCCGTTCTCGTTCATGGAGAACAGGATCCGGCGGTGCACGGGCTTGAGGCCGTCGCGCGCGTCGGGCAGCGCGCGCGAGTGGATGACCGAGTACGCGTACTCCAGGTAGGAGTCCTCGATCTCGGTCTTCACGGAGTTGTCGTAGACGTTCGCACCGGCCTGGTCGAACGCTGCCGGATCGACCCGGGTGATCGTGCCTTTGCGGCGTGCCATCGGTTTCTACCTATCCTCAGATGTCGATCGCGGCCTGGTCCACGCGGGCGGCCGACGAGATGAGCCAGTTGCGCCGGGGCTCCACCTTCTCCCCCATCAGCAGCTCGAGCGCGGCCTCCGCGGCCTCCACGTCGTCGAGCGTGATGCGGCGAACGGAACGCGTCGCGGGGTTCATCGTGGTCTCCCAGAGCTCGTCGGCGTCCATCTCGCCGAGGCCCTTGAACCGGGGCACGGGCTTCTTGACGGTCCGGCCGGCCTTCTCCAGCTCGGCGACCTTCGTCTGCATCTCCCGTTCGGTGAACGTGTAGTGCGTCTCTTCCTTGCGCCCCTTGGTGACCACCTTGTGCAGCGGCGGCATCGCGGCGTAGAGCCTGCCGTCCTCGATCACCGGCCGCATGTACCGCGCGAAGAGCGTGATCAGCAGCGTTCGGATGTGGGAGCCGTCCACGTCGGCGTCGGCCATCAGGATCACGCGGCCGTAACGCATGGTGGAGAGGTCGAACGTGCGCCCCGTGCCGGCGCCGAGCACCTGCACGATGGACGAGATCTCGGCGTTCTTGAGCGCGTCGCCGAGACCGGCCTTCTGCACGTTGAGGATCTTGCCGCGCAGCGGAAGCAGCGCCTGGTACTCGGAGACGCGGGCCTGCCGGGCGGAGCCGAGCGCGCTGTCCCCCTCGACGAGGAACAGCTCGCTGCGGGCGACGCCGGTGGTGCGGCAGTCGACGAGCTTCGGCGGCATGGCGGCGCCCTCGAGCGCGGTCTTGCGCCTGGCCGCGTCCTTCTGCTGCTTCTGCGCCAGCCGCACCCGCGACGCGTCGACGATCTTCTGGAGCACGACCTTGGCCTCGGCCTTGGTCTTTCGGTTCTCGGTCCACGCCTTGACGTGCTTCTCCACGATGCCCTGCAGCACCCTGGTGATGCCGGCGGTGGACAGCTCGTCCTTGGTCTGCGACGTGAACTGCGGCTCGGGGATGCGCACGTGGATCACGGCGGTCATGCCCTCTCCGACGTCGTCCAGCGTCGGCATCTCCTCCTTGGGCTTGAGCAGGCCGCGCGTCTTGGAGATGGCCTCCTGCAGTGCCTTCACCATCGCGCGGTCGAAGCCCTTGCGGTGGGTGCCGCCGTGGACGTTGCGGATGGTGTTGGTGAAGCACTCGACGGTGCGCTCGTAGCCGGTTCCCCAGCGCAGCGCGATCTCCACCTCGGCGTGGCGTTCCACATTGGACTTCATCACACCGTTCTCGTCGGCGGCGTTCTCCTTGTACGTGCCGTCGCCGTTGATCACGAGTGTGCCGCACACGGCCTTGTCCCCGGCGGGGGCGAGGAACTCGACCATGTCGGTGAGGCCGTTGGGGTAGTGGAACGTCTCCTCGTTGATGGCGCCGTCGGTCGCGGTGCGCAGCACGTAGGTGACGCCGGGCACGAGGAAGGCGGTGTTGCGCAGCTTCATGCGCACGGACTCGACGTCGAGCGCGGCACCGGTCTCGAAGTAGCGGGCGTCGTGCCAGTACCGGATGGTGGTGCCGGTGGACTCGCCGCGCTTCATCTTCCGCACGAGGCGCAGCCCGGACTGCGGCGTGAACTTCGCCTTCGGGCCGTTGCCGTCGAAGACTCCGGCGACGCCGCGCGCGAAGGACACCTCGTGGACCTTGCCCGCGCGCTTGACGGTGACGTCGAGCCGCAACGAGAGCGCGTTGACGGCGGAGGCCCCCACACCGTGCAGGCCGCCCGACGTCTTGTAGCCCGAGCCGCCGAACTTGCCGCCCGCGTGCAGGCGCGTGAGCACCAGTTCGACGCCGGATAGCCCCGACTTGGCGTGCACGCCGGTGGGGATGCCCCGGCCGTCGTCCTCCACCTCGACGCTGCCGTCGGCGTGCCGCGTGACCACGACCTTGGTCGCGTGCCCCGCCACGCCCTCGTCGGTGGAGTTGTCGACGATCTCGGTGAAGAGATGGTTGACGCCGCGGCTGTCGGTGGACCCGATGTACATGCCGGGCCGCTTCCGAACCGCTTCCAGCCCCTCGAGGTGGGTCAGGTCGTCGGCCCCGTAGAGGGTCTCAGCAGAAGCAGTCACAGGGTGCTCTCTCCCAGATCTCGAAACGCCGGATCGTGCCGGAAGTGCGGCCCGACCAGCGAACCACCGTAGTGCACGGTATCCGTCCCACCCGACATTTCCGCACGAGCCTCGCCGTCGGCCCGGCCAGGGACGACGGCCGATGTGATCAGGTTCACGTGCGATCGAAGTCGGCGCGGACGCCGAGCAGCCGGACGGGCCTGCTCAGCTCGAAACGGTTCAGCACGGTCAGCGCGGCCCGTTCGAGCTCGGCGGCATCGCTGGTCCGGTGCTCCAGGGTAACGCTTCGCGTCTGGGTGATGAACGGCGCGAACCGCACCTTGACCCCCACCCGCGCCGCGGGCCTGCCCTCGGCCAGCACGTCCTCGGCGACCCTGCGAGCCAGCTCACGAACCTTCTGCTCGATCTCGGCTCGGTCGGTGAGGTTCTCCTGGAACGTCGTCTCCCTGCTGCGCGAGCGGGCGATGTACGGCGTGGCCGTGACCTCCCGGTCGCCGGCGCCGTGCGCGAGGATCCGGAAGTACGGGCCCATCGTGGGCCCGAACCGGGCCGCCAGCTGCTCCGGGTCGGCCGCGGCGAGCTCGCCGACCGTGGTGATGCCCACCTCCGCGAGCTTCTTCGTGGTCCTGCCTCCGATGCCCCACAGCGCGTCCGGGGGCCGGTTGGCCATCACGGGCACCCAGTTCTCGCTGGTGAGCCGGTAGATCCCGGCCGGCTTTGCGAACCCGGTGGCGATCTTGGCGCGGGCCTTGTTGTCCCCGATGCCCACCGAGCACGACAGGCCGGTCTCGTCGCGTACGGCTCGCTGGACCTCGGCGGCGAACGCCTCGGGGTCGTCCGTCGAGAGGCCGAGGAACGCCTCGTCCCAGCCCATCACCTCGACCACCACCGGCAGCTCGCGCAGCGCGGCCATGACCCGCTCGGAGACGGCCTCGTAGGCGGGCGGGTCCGACGGCAGGAACACCGCGTCGGGACAGCGCTTGGCCGCCGTGCGCAACGGCATGCCCGAGTGCACCCCGAACTCGCGGGCCTCGTAGGAGGCGGTGGCCACCACGGCGCGCTGGGTGGGGTCGCCCTGACCCCCGACGACGACCGGCCTGCCCTTCAGCTCCGGATGCCGCGCGATCTCCACCGCCGCGATGAACTGGTCGAGGTCGACGTGCAGCACCCAGTCCGAAGTAGACGGCGTGGTCACGGTATCCAGTATGTGCCCTCGGCGAATTCCTGGCCAGTGAGATGCATAGGGACCGGGAGGCGGCGGGTAGGCGGTGGATGCAGGCACGAGAGAACACGAGTGAGGAGGAGCCCATGGCTCAGCTGGTTCGCGAGCTCATGACCGACCGTCCCGTGACGCTCTCCGGTGACACCCCGGTGCACGAGGCCTCCAGGATGATGCGGGACCAGGACATCGGCAGCGTGCTGGTGCTCGACGGCGACGACGTGTGCGGGATCGTGACGGACCGCGACATCGTGGTGCGCGGGCTCGCCGATCGCGCGGATCTCTCCAACTGCACGCTGCGGTCGGTGTGCAGTGAGCGGCTGGTGACGGCCTCGCCGAACGAGGAGGCGGGCAACGCCATCGCAAGGATGCGCGAGCACGCCGTGCGCCGCATCGCGGTACTGGAGGACGGCAGGCCCGTCGGCATGCTGTCGATCGGTGACGCGGCGGTGGAACGTGACCCTGACTCCGCGCTCGGCACCATCAGCGCCGCCCCGGCAAACACCTGACCGGATCACGGGACCGGCATAGGGTCTGCTCGTGTCGGTCCGCGAACTCGTGGTGCTGGGCACGGGCAGCCAGGCGCCGTCCCGTACCCGCAACCACAACGGCTACCTGCTGCGCTGGGAGTCCGAGGGGTTGCTGTTCGACCCCGGCGAGGGGACCCAGCGTCAGCTGCTGTTCGCCGGCGTTCCGGCGAGCGCGATCACCCGGATCTGCCTCACGCATTTCCATGGCGACCACTGCCTCGGCGTGCCCGGCATCGTGCAGCGGCTCTCGCTCGACGGTGTCCGCAGGCCGGTGCGCGCCCACTACCCCGCCTCCGGGAGCGACTTCTTCGCGCGGCTGCGCTACGCGAGCGCGTTCCACGAGGTCGCCGAGGTCGTGGAGGAGCCCATCGAGGCCGAGGGCACGCTGGCGACCGGGCCGTTCGGGCAGCTGCGGGTCCGCAGGCTCGACCACCCCGTCGAGGCGTTCGGCTACCAGCTCGTCGAGGCGGACGGCAGGCGCATGGTGCCCGAGCTGCTGGCGCGCCACGGAGTCAGCGGACCGGACGTGGGTGAGCTGCAACGCACCGGGAACCTGCGCGGGGTCTCGCTCGCCGAGGTCAGCGTCCACCGGCCTGGCCAGCGGTTCGCCTTCGTGATGGACACCCGGCTCTGCGACGGCGTGTTCGCGCTCGCAGAGGGCGCCGATCTACTCGTGATCGAGTCGACGTTCCTCGCCGAGGACTCCGCGCTCGCGAGCGAGTACGGGCACCTCACGGCGGCGCAGGCCGGGCGCGTGGCCGCCGAGTGCGGGGTGCGCACCCTGGTGCTCACCCATTTCTCGCAGCGCTATACCGAGCCGAACAGGTTTCACGACGAAGCGGCCGAGGTATTCGACGGCAAGATCGTGGTCGCGGAGGACCTCACCCGGGTCGCCGTGCCGAAGCGCCGGTGAGAACGGAATAGCTTTCCACCGGTCGGCGTTGAAGACATGCTTGCCCGTTTTCGGGGCAGGTGAATCCCCGCTGGAAAGGAGGGCGGCACAACCATGGACATCTTCGAGTGGTCGGAGCGTGCCGCCTGCCGTGACGAGGATCCCGAGCTGTTCTTCCCGGTTTCCGACATGGGTCCGGGTGCGCAGCAGACGGCGCAGGCGAAGGCGATCTGCGCGCGCTGCCCGGTGCGGGCGGAGTGCCTGCGTTACGCACTGGAGAGTGGTCTGGACTACGGGATCTTCGGTGGCACGACCGAGCGCGAGCGTCGCGCTCTCGTGCGCCGGAACCGCGCGGCAGGCCAGCCACGCGCGGCGTGATTCTCCGGTGAGTCAGCTCACCGGAAAAAGGGAACATCGGCGATGTCGCCGACGTTGGAAAAGCTGGTCGATGCGCACAGTGTCCCCCGGGCCTCACCCCTGTTGCCTTCGCGGAATACCGTTCGGCTGGAGCCGCGTCGTGCCTTTCGCCGAGAGGCGACCGTGCGCATCGGCCGCATTCCTCCGGCAACGGCTCCCCTCGCATTCGCGCGAGGGGAGCCGTTGTCGTGCGTCATTCGCCGGTGAGTTCGGTGACGGCCCTCGCGACCAGCCCTGCCACGAACCCGGGCTGCGTGAGCATCGCCAGGTGGTTGGCGTCCACCCGGTGCACCGGCCAGCCGAGGCGTTCGCACTCGTCGGCCACGACGTCGTACGGCTCACTGAGCCGCACGTACCCGCACGCGGGTGGCGGCCAGCGCTCCGCCTCGGGCGCGCGCTCGGCGAAGTAGGCCAGCGGCACCCTCGGCAGTTCCGCCACGAAGCGCCGGTGCGTCTCGGGGTCGGGGAACAGGGCCGTCAGCGCGCCGGGCGGGAACCATTCGTGCCACGGCGGAAGCCGCCCTTCCACGGCGAGGCTCTCCAGTCGTCTGCCCAGCTCCGGCGGCGCGGTCGTGAACCAGTCCTCGCCCGGGTGCGGCAGGATCGCGTCGACGAACACGGCCGCACGTACCTCACCCGGCACCGCGTCGGCGATCGCGGGCAGCAGCGCGCCCGCGCCACTGTGGCCGACGAGCACCACCGGCCGATTCTCCACCTGCCCTGCGACCGTCTCGGCGATCCGGTGGTAGAAGGGCGGCTCACCGTCCACAACGGCGGCGAGCGCCGGGACCACGACGCCGAACCCCTTGTCCCGCAATGGCCCTGCGGATCCCGTCCACGTGGACGGTCCGACCAGCGGGCTGTGTACGAGAACGATCGTCGGCCGCGTCACGAGTACAGTGTGCACCGGGTCGATCACTCTGGCGACACGCCGGTTACGATCGGGCGGCTTTCGCCGGTCCGCAACGTCGTCTACGCTGGCAAGAAATCTGAACAAAACCCACAAATCGCCCTGCTTGCGGGGCAGGTTGTCGTCGTTGCCGGAACGGTTGCGTCCCAGTCACCCGCTTCCCGCCTCTTGCGAGGGCTCGCACAAGACGGAGGTCGCGTGACAGACGACGAGCAGGGACAGGGCGCATTCAACGCGGCGACGGGCCGCAGTCTCGAAAGCGACAACGGCAAGCCGAGGTACCTGGCCTACCAGCGAGAGCTCATCCGCCCGCACTGTGGCCGCTCGGTGCTGGAGGTCGGCGCCGGGCTCGGTGAGTTCGCCGACGGCTTCACCGGTCTGGACCGCTACGTCGTGACCGACGTCGACCCCGAAGCGGTGCAGCAGATGAAGCAGCGGTTCGCCCACCGGAGTGAGGTCGAGGTGCAGCAGTTCGACATCGACGGCGCCTCGGTGCTGCCCGAGCCCGTGGAGTCGCTGGTGGCGATCAACGTGCTGGAGCACATCGAGGCCGACGTGGATGCCTTGCGGTGCCTGGCGAAGTCGGTGACCGACGACGGCAACATCATCCTTTTCGTACCGGGCTACCAGCAGCTGTACGGCGACTTCGACCGCAAGGTCGGCCACTTCCGCCGGTACACGCCCGACACCGTCTCGGCCGCGGCGCGGGCCGCCGGCCTGACCGTGCGGGTGGCACGACCGGTGAACTTCCTCGGCGCGTTCGCGTGGTGGGCGGCGGTGCGCAAGGGTGGCGCCGGCGCCCCGGACCGCAGGCTCGTGGCCGCGTACGACCGGTTCGTGGTGCCCGTCACCAAGGCCATCGAAAAGCGGGTACGGGTGCCGTTCGGGCAGTCGGTGCTGTGCGTCGCGAGCAAGGCGGGCTAGGCGGGCAGGCCGGGCGGCTCAGCAGGTTCATCCACTTCGGACTCGCCCGGCTCCCCTGACTCGCCCTGGAGCAGCGGCGAGCGCACGAGCAGCAACGTGCACGCGGCGATGAGCGCGGCGCCGATCACCTGGCCCGCGATCCAGCCGCCGCCCTGCACGTGCTCACCGAACACGGCCACGCCCCAGCCGATGGACACGAGCGGGTTCGCGAGCGTCAGCCCCGGTTGCGAGGCAACGAGACTGCCGGCGCGCAACGTGTTCTGCAGCAACAGGAACCCCGTTGGCCCCACGACGAGGACCGCGTAGGTCTGCCACGCGCCGAACACCCCGCCGATGCCGTCGGCGAAGGCCGCCGTCATCCCGGAGACCAGCGCCGCGAGGAACCCGAAGTACATCCCGCTCGCGACGCCGAGGTAGGCCGCTCTGTGCGTGCCGCGGTACCGGTAGCCGATCGCCACGAGCGTCCCGATTACGGCGAGTGTCACTGCGGCCCCCAGCAGCCACGACGTAAGGGGGACGTCGTTGACCTTCCCGCTACTCGGCCGCAGGGAGACCAGCAGCAACGCGATACCCGCGCTCATACCCGCCACCGCGGACCACTCCCTCGCGCGCAGGCGGGTGTGCAGCAGGAAGCTCGACAGCACGAGCGTCAGGCCCAGCTCCGTGACCAGCAGCGGCTGGATGAGGGTGATCGGACCCGTGGCCAGCGCGGCCGCCTGCAGCACGAAACCGGTGAAGATCGTGGCGACCCCCGCCAGCCAGAACGCGTCGTGAGCGAGGTGCCACAGCGTGCCGACCGACATCGACCTGCCGTCGGCCTGCCGTCGCGCGCCCTTGCGCTGCAGGACGGAGGCGGTGGCGTTGGCGAGCGCGGCGAGTACCGCCAGCACGACGGTCAGGGCCATGGCGACCGCCTAGCGGAGGCGACCCGACCGAGAGACATCTCGTCCTGGTACCCGCTTCCGGGCGACGGGAAACCGGAGACCTCCGGCCCTGGCACACCGGCCCCACTCAGGCTAGAAAGACGGGTGAGGAGGGAGCACGAGATGGAGATCATCGCTGTCGACACGCCCACACTGGGTGACCGCAGCTACCTGGTGCACGACGGCGAGGTGGCTTTCGCCGTGGACCCGCAGCGCGACATCGACCGGATGCTCGCGCTGCTCGAAGACCGGGGCGTTCGCCTGACCCACGTGTTCGAGACCCACATCCACAACGACTACGTGACGGGTGGCTTCGCGCTCGCGCGCCTCACCGGCGCCGCCTACCACGTCAACGCCGACGACCCGGTGACCTTCGAGCGGGAGCCGATCAGCGACGGCGACGTGGTGGAGGTGGGCCCGGCCCTGCGCGTGCGGGCGCTGGCGACGCCAGGGCACACGTTCACCCACCTCGCGTACGCGCTCACCTCGCCCGGCGAGGTGCCCGCCGTGTTCACCGGCGGTTCGCTGCTGTTCGGCTCCACCGGAAGGCCCGACCTGCTCGGCCCCGCCCACACCGGCGAGCTGGTGCACGCGCAGTACACCTCCGCGCGGCGCCTCGCGGCCGAGCTGCCCGACGAGACCCTCGTGTACCCCACGCACGGCTTCGGCAGCTTCTGCTCGTCCACGCCCACCTCCGGCGAGGCGTCCACGATCGGCAGGGAGAAGCGGATCAACCCCGCCCTGACCGAAGACCAGGAGTCCTATGTGCGCACCCTGCTCGCGGGGCTGGACGTCTACCCCGCGTACTACGCGCACATGGGACCGGTCAACATCGCAGGCCCTGATGCCGCGGACCTGACGCCGCCGCAGCGGGCCGACGCCGCCGAGCTGCGCTCGCGGATCGACGCGGGCGAGTGGGTCGTCGACCTGCGGCACCGGACGGCGTTCGCGGCCGGGCACGTCGCGGGCACGCTGAACTTCGGCATCGACGGCGGCTTCGCGACCTACCTCGGCTGGCTGCTTCCGTGGG
This sequence comes from Prauserella sp. PE36, assembly GCF_003311655.1. NCBI lineage: Bacteria > Bacillati > Actinomycetota > Actinomycetes > Pseudonocardiales > Pseudonocardiaceae > Prauserella > Prauserella sp. PE36. The sequence continues at coordinate 76,606 of NZ_QEQT01000027.1, forward strand.
GTAGCCCGGTGACGCTGCTCGGGGAGACGAGTGAGCAGGTGGCCGACGCGCAGCGCGAGCTGGCGCGCATCGGCATCGACCGGCTCGAGGCGGCGGCCACGGGCGATGTCCGCAAATGGGCGGGTGACGACGAGCTGCGCTCGTTCCCCACCGGCTGCTTCGCCGACCTCGCGCAGGTGCGGCACCACCGCCCAGTGGTGGTGCTCGACGTGCGGCGTCAACAGGAGTGGGACGAGGGACACCTGGAGGGCGCCGTCCACATCCCGCTGCACGAGCTGCTGGAGCGCATGGACGACGTACCCGACGGCGAGGTGTGGGTGCACTGCAAGTCCGGCTACCGCGCGGCGATCGCCGCGTCGCTCCTCGACGCGGCAGGCCGAAGGGTCGTGTCGGTGAACGACGACTACGACGCCAACGCGGCCGCCTAGCCCGCGGGGTCCCATCCGCAGTGAAGGCCACCTTCACTGCGTTCAACGCAGTGAAGGTGGCCTTCACTGCAGACGGCGAGGGCTACGTCGTCTCGTCGGGTTTGCGGCGCTCGATGAAGCTGTCGGGGGCCGATTCGGGAACCTCGGTGCGCAGGTCCGAGTCACGCAGCACCTCGCGGGCCTGCGCCTCGGGGTCGGCGCTGCCGACCGCTGCCTCCTCCGGCCACAGTTCGGCACGCTCGGCGGCGCGCTCGTCGACGGCGTTGCGCTCGTCGAAGACGCCGGGGCGGTCGAGGTCGTGCTCACGGCGAACGCGCCGCTCGTCCTGAGCCGACAGCTCCGTCTCGCCGAGGTCAAGGGGTTGGTCGTCGCGGGACATGATCGCGGTTACCCCACACGCCCTCGGCGCTAACCGGCCGCGCTTGCTACCTCTTTCCCACCCGGAGTAGCATCGAAGTATGAAAATGAGCGTCAGCCTGCCTGCCGAGGACGTCGAGTTCCTCGACAGCTACGCGCGTGAGCACGACATCGGCTCACGCTCCGCGGCGCTGCACCGGGCCGTCGAGCTGCTGCGCGCCGCCCAGCTCGGCGACGCCTACGCCGACGCGTGGGCCGAGTGGGAGGAGGCCGGCGAGGCGGCGGCCTGGGAGCCTGCGACCGCCGACGGCCTGCCCCGCTGATGCGCAGGGGCGACCTCTACCTCGCCGACCTGGACCCGGCCCGCGGCGCGGAGACCAACAAGCGCCGCCCCGTGGTGATCGTCAGCAACGACGGCGCCAACTCGACCGCCGAGCGGCTCCGCCGCGGCGTGGTCACCGTCGTGCCGGTCACCTCCAGCACCCACCGCGTCTACCCGTTCCAGGTTCTGCTGAGCGCCGGCGAGGCCGGGCTCGAACGCGACTCGAAGGCACAGGCCGAGCAGGTGCGCTCGATCGCCGTGCAACGGCTGGGCGCGAAGCTCGGCCGCCTCAGCCCGCAACTCGTGCGGGCCATCGACGACGCGCTGCGGCTGCACCTGGGGATCTGAAACCGTCCTCAGTGGAGGATCTTCAACCCGGCGACGCCCGCGACGATCAGCACCAGGCAGGTGATCCGGCCCGCTGAGACGGGATCGCCCATCGCGACCATGCCGTACACCGCGGTGCCGATCGCGCCGACGCCGACCCACACCGCGTACCCGGTGCCCACCGGCAGCGTCCGCAACGCGTAGCCGAGGCCGGCCATGCTGATCACGAGCGCGACGCCGAACACGATGCTGGGCACTGGCTTGGACAGGCCGCGCGACGCGCTCAGCGCCGCTGCCCACACCGTCTCGAACAGACCGGACACGATGAGCGCGATCCACGCCATGACGATCCCTCCGCAGTAATGCGATACCGACTACATCACTGCGCCGTCTTCGCATGACCGGGTACGACGCGCTCGTCCGGGGCCGTGAAGAACACGACCGGCCACCACGCTAGCACGCGGAATCGGCGCTACAACCGGAAAGCGGCGCACGCCACCGCCACGTACGAACGCTCCGGCGCACGCCAGGCGACCTCGGCCCAGCGGTTGTCGGTCACCTGCGAGCCGTTGGCCCCGACGCACGTGTAGCCCCCGCCCTGGATGTACGGCCCGCAGGGCTGCTCGGCGGACGCGGCGTTGACGCACGTCGTGTAGTTGGCGCACGTCAGCGTGGTCAGTGCCGGTGAGCCGACATCGGTCCCGGCTCTGACGTTGAGCTTGCAGGCGTTCTGCGTCGAGGCGTGCACGAGCGCGGGACTCGGATCCGGTACCGCCGCGCTCGCGGCCGGGGCCGACACGAACAGGCCGGCCAGCAGGGCGCAGGCGACGAAAACGGCGGAACGAAGGGAAAACCTCACCGGTGAACCTCCACACAGAGCGAGCAAGGGCATCACCGAGGGTATCGAAACCGGGACCCTCCGCGATCACTCGATCAGGCGGACAACCGGAGAGGCGCGGGTCACCCCGTGGGACCGGACCGCAGCGCCTTCGGAAAAGTCGTTGCCGCACAGGGCCTTTCCGGCCCTGTGCGGCGCCCCGGGCTAGACGAGCTCGCTCTCGGCGAACGCCGCGCGCAGGCGGGTCTCCTGGTCGGTGGACAGGTTCGTGGAGATCAGCGTGGCGCCGGTGTTGCGGAACTCCTCCAGCACCTTGTCGACCACCGCGTGCGACGACATCACGAACAGCGCCGACGTACCCGGAGTGACGTCCTCGCGGACCTTGCGGATGAAGTCATCGTCGATGCCCACATCGGTCATCGCCCCGCTCAGCGCGCCGACCGCGGCACCGACGGCGAGTCCCAGCAGCGGCACGAAGAAGATCAGGCCGAACAGCAGGCCCCAGAAGCTTCCCCCGAGCGCGCCCTTGCCCGCGAGGTGGTGCAGCTGCTTGGTCTTCGGCTTCTTCGCGTCCTCGGGCCAGTAGACGTAGGCCGCGTCGTTGATCTGGATCAGCTGCTCCTTCTGCATCCGCTCCAGCAGCGCGAGCGCGTCGGCGGCGCCGTCGGCCGAGTCGAACTTCCACACCGTGAAGGTGCCCATCTCCCTGCCTCCTCGAGGTCCACCGGCCGCGACACGGGCCGGAACCCGCACTGTCCGCCGATCCGGACGCGCCCGGCATCACCCGCGACGGGCGAGCATGTTCATCCTTCGCGGATGAGGCACGGGCGGACCCCGGCGTGACGATGGGAGCCAAGAGGGCCGCTCGCAGACGGGAGAAGGTCATGGCCGAATACACACACACCACAAGGGGAGCCACTCGCGGCGACTATGCCGGCAGCTGGAGCGGCTGGACCGGCTGGATCATCTTCGCCGGGGTGATGTTGCTGCTGGTGGGGTTCTTCCAGGCGATCGAGGGCCTCGTCGCGATCTTCGACGACGGCTACTACCTCGTCGGCGCCGACGGGCTCGTCGTGAACGTCGACTACGACGTGTGGGGCTGGTTGCACCTCGGCTTCGGCGTTGTCGCCGTGCTCACCGCGCTCGGGCTCATGACCGGCAACAAGGTCGCCCGCATCGTCGGCGTGATCCTCGCCGGGCTCAGCGCGATCATCAACCTCGCCTTCATCGCGGCCTACCCGGTCTGGTCGCTCGTCGTCATCGCCGTCAACGTGCTGGTGATCTACGCGATCGTCGTGCACGGACGGGAGCTGCAACGCGACAACGTCCCGAGCTGAGACCGGTTCACCCGCAGCGGGTGACGACAGCGGAGAACCGGGAATGGCTCGGTGGCAACATCTCCCGGCACAGGTGGAGGGCCGGGTGGCACAGCGGGGAGGGGTACCGGGTGCGTGCGGTCGGGCGCCGCACCCGGTACGTGCCCTTGCCCCGGAAGTCACGGAGCCGCCATGAGCCGAGCGCGGTCGGAGCGCAGGCGCCAGGCCACGCTGGCGCTGTTCCGGTCGACGTGCGTCGTGGTCGCACTCGTCACGGTCTACTACCTCGCCCCGCTCGACACGACACCGGACGTCACCACCTGGTTGTGGTTCGCGCTCGGGCTCGGGGCCTTCGGCGTGCTGGTCACCTGGCAGATCCGCGGCATCCTCACCGCGCCCATGCCCGTGGTGCGCGGCGTGCAGACGATCGCGGTCAGCCTGCCGTTGCTGCTGGTGGTGTTCGCGTCGGTCTATGTGGTGATCTCCACCGAGTGGCCCGCCAGCTTCACCGAACGGCTCGACCACAGCGACGCGCTGTACTTCACGGTCACCGTCTTCGCCACGGTCGGCTTCGGCGACATCGCCCCGGTCAGCAAGCTCGCTCGGCTGCTCACCACGGCGCAGATGGTGGTGGGGCTCGTCGCCGTCGGCGTGGTCGCCAGGCTCGTGGTGAGCGCCGTGCGGGTCGCCGTGCAGCGCAGGACCAACGAGCACGACGACGAGCCCATCCGTGGTGGGTGAGGGTGACGGGCCGGTCGCGCCCGACGATCGCGGCATGAGCGAGCCGGTGCCGACAATGGCCGTGGACGGACTCGTGCCTGTGCCGGGGGGCGCCTTCACGATGGGTTCCGACGAGGACCGCTACCCGGGCGACCGGGAGGGCCCGCCACGCGTGCGCCGTATCGCCGATTTCCGGATCGCCGCCCACGCCGTCAGCAACGACGACTTCGCCGCGTTCGTCGCGGAGACCGGCTACCTGACCACGGCCGAACGGGAGGGCTGGTCGTTCGTGTTCGCCGGCCTGCTGCCGCCGGACCACCCGCCGACGTTGCCGTTCCCGCGCGCGCCGTGGTGGAGACGGGTTCCCGGCGCGGCGTGGCGTCGGCCGGAGGGTCCCGGCTCCGGGCTCGCGGGCAGGGGCTCGCACCCGGTCGTGCACGTATCGTGGGCCGACGCCCGCGCGTACTGCCGATGGGCGGGCGGCAGGCTGCCCACGGAGACGGAGTGGGAGTACGCCGCACGCGGCGGGCTCGACGGCGCGCGTTACCCGTGGGGCGACGAGCTGACCCCCCACGGCGAGCACCGCATGAACGTCTTCCAGGGCCGCTTCCCGCGCCACGACTCGGGCGAGGACGGCTTCGTCGGCACCGCTCCGGTCACGGCGTTCCCGCCCAACGGCCTCGGCCTGCACAACATGACGGGCAACGTCTGGGAGTGGTGCGTCAACCGCTTCGGCTCCACCCGGCCGGGGCACCGCGCGATGCGCGGCGGCTCCTACCTCTGCCACGGCTCCTACTGCTGGCGCTTCCGCTGCGCCGCACGCAGCTCCTGCTCGCCCGCCACGAGCGCGGGCAACATCGGCTTCCGGCTCGCGGCCGGGGTCACGTGAGACCCAGCTCGCGGGCGGCGACCACCGCGGCCCGCCGGTTGTTGACGCCGAGCTTGCCGTAGATGGCGCGGACGTGGGTCTTGACCGTGTTCACCGACACCGACAGCGCACTGGCGACCTCCGACAGCGACTGGTGCGTGCCGAGCCGGGCCAGCACTACGTGCTCCCGCCCGGTGAGCAGCCCTTCGGCGTGCGCGCCCTCCCGTTCGGCCAGCGCGCGGTGCACCCGTTCAGCGAACGGTCCGGCCGTACCGAACCCGCCGAGCTGGTCGGCGAGCAGCTGCCGCACCGTCGGCTCCGCCTGCGCGAAGGGCAGGATCAGACCTGCGGGCTCCGCGAGGGTGAGCGCCGAGGCGAGGCACCGCCGCGCCCGCGTGCGCTCCCCGGTCCCGAGCGCCAGCGCGGTCTCCAGCAGCCGCGCCTCGACCCTCGTGAGGTCACCGAGCACGCCACGGTCCCCCTCGGCTACGGCCTCCGCCGTGCGGCGCGCCACGGCGAACTCGCCGTGCGCGGCCTGCCACCACGCGGTGAGCAGCGCCCGTTCGGTGGGCCCGGAAATGCGCGCGAGCAGCCACGTGCGCGCGTCGCGAGCGTGTGCCTGCCGCCCGAGCCGCAGCGCGGTTCGGTACTCCACCAGCGCGGCCAGCGCGGCGGGCTGCGGGAGCAAGGTCACCGCGCCCAGCTCGGTGCGGGCGTCGTGCAGCCGCCGCAGCCCGTCGGCGTGCCGACCCCGGTCGGCGACGGCGGCACCGGTGAGTGCGTCGATGAGGAACCGCAGCCTCGCCTGCGGCAACTCGCCCGCGGCACCCGCAGCCTCTGCGGCATGCCGCAGGGCGGCACGGGCATCGGCGCGGAGGAGGGCGGCGAACCCGAGCATCAACCGCGCGGGCGCGAGCAGCGGGGAGCCACCCAGGCCGTGCTCGGCCGCGATCGCGACGGCTGCCGTGCACGAGCCCGCCATCTCCGCGTAGTCACCCTCCAGCGCCGACACGGCGCCGAGTGCGGTGTGGCAGTGCATCGCGAGGTAACCGAGGTCCCGCTCCCGCGCGGACCGCAGGGCCTCCGCCAGCCCACGCCGCGCGCCCGCGAGGTCCCCGGCGTGGAGCAGGCCGCAGCCGGACAGCAGCGCCGCCCACGGCCGTGTCGCCGGTGCCCCGCCCGGCTTCACCTCGCCCGGCGCGCGGCCGCACAGGAGCGCGTAGGTGGCGAGCACCAGGCTTCGCAGGGACTCCAGCTCCGCGCCGGGGTGTTCGGGCCACGCCGCCTCGCTGTCGGCGAGCGCCGACTCCGCCGAGGCCGGTTCTCCCGCCTCCACGTCGGCGAGCGCCGCCACCAGGCTCAGCGAGGCGTCGGCGCGCACACGTTGCGCACCGGCCACGGCGAGACCGTCCCGCACGGCGCGCAGGTCGCCGCGCAGCAGCAGCCCGACGGCCTCCCCCCGCAGCAGATCCGCCACCACCGCGGCGTCCTCGGTTCGCCCGGCGTGGTCGATCGCCTCGTGCGGGCGCGCGTGTGAGGCAAACCAGTGAGCGGCGGCTGTGTGCAGAGCGGCGGCCTGCTGCGGACGCTGCCGCCGCAGCCCGGCCCGCAGGTGCTCACGCAGCATCGGATGCACGCGGTACCCGGCCTGGCGCGCCAGCGCGACCGTGACGAGTGCGCGCCTGCCGGAGAGCTCGTCGAGCAGCACCCCGGCGTCGGCCCTCCCGGACAGCACCCCGGCCAGCGGCGGCGTCACGGTTTCGCACACGCTGATGGCGCTCAGGAACTCCCGCACGTCGTCGGTGAGCCTGCCGAGCACCTCGTCGCCAAGGTAGTCCGCGACGGCCGTGTCCTCACCCGCGAACCCGGCCAGGAACGCCTCCCGGTCGGGCGCGGCGGGCAGCGACCGCGCGGCGAGCCGCAGTCCGGCCACCCAGCCGCCCGTCTGCTCGACGAGCGCGGCCAGTTCCCCGGCGTCGAGCGTGACCCCGGCCGAGCGCAGGAGCGTGTCGGCCTCCTCGGCGGAGAACCGCAGCTCGGCCGCCGTGAGATCGGTGAGCCTGCCCTCGACGCGTAGCCGTGGCAACGGCAGCGGCAGCTCCGACCGGCCCGCGAACACCAGGTTCAGGGTCGGCGGCTGGTGCCGCACGAGCGTCGCGAGCGTGTGCAGCGTCGGCACGGCCGTGAGCTCGTGCACGTCGTCGAGCACGAGCCACACGGGTTCGGCCAGCTCGTCCAGGGCGTTCACGACCTCGGCGACAGAGCTCGCGGTGTCGCCTCCCGGAGGAACGGGCCCGCACAGGGCGCTGTCCGAGGGCACGGCCGCGCATCGTGCGAGGGCGGTCAGCACAGAGGACCAGAATCGGTCCGGGTCGTTGTCGTCGGAGTCGAGCCGGACCCACGCCGTCCTGCGCTCGTTGCCCGCGCGCGCCCAGTCGGCGAGCAGCAGTGTCTTGCCGTAACCCGCCGGTGCGCACACGCTGGTGACCGCTGCGCGACCGAGCAGTTCACGCAACGCGGGCCTGGCGACGAAGCCGGCGGGTAGTTGCGGCACAGCGGTTTTCGCCCGGGAAGGATACCGGGGCCGCGGCCGCCCGTTGTGACCGTCCGGTCCCACGCCGACCAGACTATTCGGCGTGCGCCCGATCTCCAGTGGCATCGGGCCCTATCCGGTAGGGCCGAATGCCTCCACGGCAAGCGAAAGGCCAACCCGTTAGCCGCCGTCCGCGTGGACCCTCCACTGTGGATCCAGCAGCCCGCGTTCCGCGGCGGCCTCGACGGCGTCGCGCCGCCTGCGCACTCCGAGCTTCGCGTAGATGGCGCGCACGTGGGTCTTCACCGTGTTGGGAGAGACGGTGAGGTCCTCGGCGATCTCCTCGAACGAACGCAGGGTAGGCAGCAGCCGCAGCACCCCACGCTCGCGCTCGGTCAGCAGCGCCGACGCCGGAACAGGGCTCAGCAGCGCCGCACGGGTGGCGAGCACGCGCGCGGCGAACCGTTCCGCCGCACCAAGCCTGCCCAGCTGCGCGGTGAGCAGCTCCACCACCGCGGGATCCGCCGACACGAGCGGGAACGGCACGGCCATCGACTCGGCGAGTGCCAGTGCCCTGACCAGTGCCCTGCGCGCGCGGCCGCGGTCGCCCGCGCGCAAGGCGAGAGCGGTCTCCACCAGGCGCGCCTCGACGGCCGACCACGGCACGGCCGGTGCCAGATAGCCGTTCAGCAGCGGCCGCAACGCCTGGTCGGCCGAGTCGTACCGGCCGAGCGCGAGCTGCGCACGAGCCCGTAGCAACGCCAGCTCCCCGTGTCCGGACAGCGGGCCCTCGCACCACAGCAGCACGTCCCTCGCGGCCTCGGTCCAGCCGAGCTGCAGTGCGGCCCGCTGCTCCAGCACCGCGCACAGTGCGACCTGTGCGGCAGGCAGTCCCTCATCCGACGACGCGATGCGGGCCTCCCCCATCCGGCGCAGGCCTTCCGCGCGCTCACCCAGCTCGAACGCGCCCGCGCCCGCCAGTGCCGCCGCGAGCACGCACAGGCCCGACTCCCCGCCCGCGGCGCGGGCCCGCACGAGTCGTTCGGCGCGACCCGCGTGGTACACGCAGTCGCGCGGTTCGGCCCGCAGCAGCGCGTCGTAGGCCCTGAGCACGCACGCGGTCACACCGGTAACGGTGTCCTCCCAGCCGTGCGCCACGTTGCGCTCGTCCGCGTCCTCGGCGAGTCTGCCCAGCTCGCGGTGGTCACCCTTCGCGGCGGCCACCGACGCAAGCACAGTCAGGCACTGCGTCACGACGTAGAGCTGGCCGTTGTCCGTCGCCGTGCCGAGCGCGGCCCGCACCTGCGCCTCCGCCGTCTTCGCCTGCCCCACGACGAGCAGCGCGGTGCCCCGGTGCAGCAGCGCGAGCGCGTCGAGCCCCGGACCACGCGGGCGGGCCAGCTGCTCGCTCGCCCGCAGGATGCCGCCCGGGTCGCCCCGCAACTGGGCCTGCCTCGACCGGACGAGCCCGCGCAGCGCCTCCAGCCCGCGTGACCCGTCGACGGAGGCGAGATACCGCTCCGCCGAGACGAGGTCGCCGTGTTCCAGCCACAGCAGTGCCGTGACGAGGACCAGCAGGTCGCTGCGTTCGATCCGCTCGTCCCCGAGCACCCCCAGCGCCCGGCGCAGCGGCTCGTGCTCGCCGGTCAGCACCAGCTCGACGGCGTGGTCGCGCAGCAGCGTGGTCAGCCGCTCGACGCTGTGCGCCCTGGTGGCGTGCACGAGCGCTTGCACCGGTCCGCCGTTGGCAGCGAACCAGTCCGACGCCGCACCGTGCAGGCGTCTCGCCTCGTCCGGCGTCCGCCTGCGCAGGTCGGCCAGCAGGTGCGCGCGCACGAGCGTGTGCAGGCGGTAGGTGTGCCTTCCCTGCCCGGCCCTGACGGCGAGCGAGTAGCGGCGATCGAGCAGGTCGAGCCGTAGCCCGGCCTCGGTTCCGCCCGACAGCGCGTTCGCCAGCCCGGCCGTGACCTCCTCACAGACGCTGATCATGCGTGCGAAGTCGCGCAGCGGCCCCGGCAGCCGGGACAGCACCTCGGTCACGAGGTACTCGGCCATCGCGCGGTCGTTCTCGGCGAAACCGGCGAGGAACCGGTCGGGGTCCTCGGCGCCGTGCAGCGACATCACGGCCAGCCGCAGCCCCGCGGGCCAGCCCTCGGTCTGCTCGACGAGCCGCCGCCGCTGCCCGGCGTCGAGATGTACGTCCTCCGCCGCCAGCAACGCCCCCGCCTCCTCGGGCGAGAACCTCAGGTCGTGTGTCCGCACCTCCGTGAGCTGGTCCTGCAGGCGCAGCCGGGCCAGCGGCAGCGGCGGGTCGTACCGGCTCGACAGCACCAGGCGGAGTCCGGACGGCTGGTGCCGCAGCAGGCTCGCGAGCCCGCGCTGCGGTCGCGGATCGGTGATCTCCTGCACGTCGTCGAGGACGAGCCACACTGGCGCGGGCAGCTCGTCGAGCGCGTTGCCCACCTCGGCGAGGAAACCGGGGTCGGCGCTGGGCAGCTCCGGTACCGCCAGCGAGCGGAGCGCGCTGTGCTCCGGCACGGCGGGACTGCGGCCGAGCGCCTCCAGCACGGCCGTCCAGAACCGTCCGTCGTTGTTGTCGTCGGTGTCGAGCGACACCCAGGCGGGTCCGGTCCGGCGCGCCCAGTCGGCGAGCAGGCACGTCTTGCCGAAGCCCGCGGGCGCGCACACCAGCGTCGCCACCGTGTCACGGGCATGGTCGAGCAGCGCGAGCAACCGGGGCCGGGACACGAGGCCGGGAGGTGGGGCGGGCGCGCTGATCTTCACCCGCGGCACCCGCCGCCTGCCGTCGCCGTTCCGCGCCTGCGGCATCCGCACCTCCAGGGACCGCCTCCCACCACGGTAAGCCAGGAACCGGCCGGGACATCTCACCCGCGACGGGCGAAGCGCCGGAGGGCTCCCGCGTTCGACGGTGCCGTGCAGGGCACCCGAGACCTGGAGTGGATCATGAGCGAGCACGCGCACGCGGGCACCGGCACCGCGACGGAGCCCCGGCCTGCCGAGCGGCCACGCGACACCATCGGCGGGACCGAGACCGCGGTGCGGACGGTGTGGACGAACTGGATCGGCTTCGCCGCCGTGCTGATGATCGTGACCGGCGCGTTCAACGTCATCGCCGGGCTGGTCGCCCTGCTCAACGAGGACTACTACGCGGTCGGCCCCCAGGGCCTGCTTGTCTTCGACCTGACCGCGTGGGGCTGGATCCACCTCGCCGCCGGCGCGCTGGTGCTGGTGACCGGGCTCGCGCTGTTCACCGGCAAGGCGTGGGCCGGGGTCATCGCCGTCGTGCTGCTCGGGCTCAACGCGATCGCGCAGCTCGCGTTCCTGCCCGTCGCGCCGCTGTGGGGAGTCCTCGTCATCGCGCTCGACGTGGTGATCATCTGGGCGATCCTCGCCCACGGCGACGAGGCGCGCGACTTCCGCTGGTGGTGACAGCAGGGTCTGCTGCGGATCTGTGAGCGAGTGGCCGACGGCACTAGCTTGTGGGTATGACCACCGGCATGGAAGAACCGCGGCGATCGGTACCCCGCACCGACTTCGACTCCGCCTACGTGGACAAGTGGGCGCCGTGGATCATCGGTGAACCCCAGCCCGCGATCGTCACGCTCGAACGCGACGGCTGGATCACGGGCAGGGTGCTGGACCCCGGCTGCGGCACCGGCGAGCACACCATCCACCTCACCCGGTTGGGTTACGACGTGCTCGGTGTCGACTTCTCGTGGCCCGCGGTGGAGCAGGCGCGCGCGAACGCCGAGGCGAAGGGCGTGGCCGCGAGGTTCGCGGTCGCCGACGTGCTCGACCTCGGCACCGAGCCTCGCTACGACACCGTGGTGGACAGCGCGCTGTTCCACGTGTTCGGCGACGACGACCGGGCCGCCTACGTGCGCAGTCTGCACGCCGCCTGCGCACCGGGCGCCCGCGTGCACGTGCTCGCCCTTTCCGACGCCGAGCCCGGTCTCGGGCCCCGCATCCCCGACTCGCTGATCCGCGACGCGTTCACCGACGGTTGGGTGCTGGAGGACCTGCGGCCCGACCGGTACCGCGTCGTCGTCGGCGCCGAGGACGCCGGGCGGCTCGGACTGGCCGCGGGCGAACCCGCGGACATGGCCGCGTGGCTCGCGAGGGTGCGCCGCGACGGTTGACTCCGGACGCGGCCGCGGCAACGACTGCGTCGAGGTCGCCCTCACCCCGTGCGGCGCCGCGCTGAGAGACTCGAAGAACCGGGCGGCGGGCATGCTGACGATGTCGGCGAAGGGCTGGACCGCCCTGCTCACGCCGACCGCAGTGAAGGCCACCTTCACTGCGTTGGATCAACACAGCGGCGCGCAGCGCCTCCGTTTGGGCGGTGGTGGGAGACGGGCGGGCGCAGGCATGGTGGCCTTCACTGCAGTCGGCGTCTAGCCCTGCGGTGAGCCGATGTTGACCATCCACGGGACGCCGTACTTGTCGAGGCACATGCCGAACTCGTCGCCCCACATCTGCTTCTCCAGCGGGACCGTGACGGTGCCGCCATCGGCGAGCTTCTCCCAGTAGCCGCGCAGCTCACCCGCGTCGTCGCCGCTGAGGCTCACGGTAATGTTGTTGCCGGAGCTGAACTCCATGCCGGGCGGGGTGTCCGCGCCCATCAGGGTGAAGCCGCTCGGGGTCTCGAGCTGGCTGTGCATGATCCGGTCGGCCTCCGGCGCGCTGGTGTCGCCGTACTCGCCGAACGTGTGCGACACCAGCTCGCCGCCGAACACGCCGCGGTAGAACTCCATCGCCTGCTTCGCCGTGCCGTCGAAACTGAGGTACGGATTGAGCCGAGACGCCATGGGATCCTCCTTGCTCCTGCGGAAGGAGCCATCGTCGCAATATCGGCGGCCCCCGACTACGGCACTTGGTCCCTATCCGGTCGTCTTCCGGCGGCACCCCTATTTCAACCGCTGGCGCTGCCTGCCGAGCCGCTCGATCTCCAGCTCCAGCTCGTCACCGGCCCGCAGGTACGGGAACCGCCCGGACAGCGCGACACCCTCGGGGGTGCCGGTGTTCACCAGGTCCCCGGGGTCGAGCGTCAGATACCGCGACAGGTGCAGGATCAGCTCGCCCACCCCGAACACCATGTCCGCCGTCGACGAGTCCTGCCGCGGCCGGCCGTTGACCCACGAGCGCAACCGCAGCGCCTGCGGGTCGCCCACGTCGGCGGCGGGCACCAGCCACGGGCCCAGCGGGTTGAAGGTCTCGCAGCACTTGCCCTTCGACCACTGCCCACCCGAGTCCTCCAGCTGGAACGCCCGCTCGGAGACGTCGTTGGACACCACGTACCCGGCGACGCACGCGAGCGCCTCCTCGACCGTGTCGAGGTAGCGAGCCGGCCTGCCGAGCACGACGCCGAGCTCGACCTCCCAGTCGGTCTTCTCGCTCCCCCTCGGCACGAGCACATCGTCATAGGGACCGACGACCGTGTTCGGGTGCTTGAAGAAGATGATCGGCACCTCGGGCGGCGCGGAACCGGACTCGGCGGCGTGCGCGGCGTAGTTCTGCCCGATGCAGAACACCGCTCCCGGCCGGGCGATCGGCGCGCCGACGCGCAGCCCGGTGCCGTCGCCCGGATCGTCCACAGCGGACAGCGAACCATCGGCCAGCGCCGCCCGCGCCCGCTGGATGCCGTCCCCTGCCAGGAAAGCGCCGTCGATGTCGGCGGTGACGGGGCTCAGGTCGTACACCGTGCCGTCGTCGGCGGCGACGCACGGCCGCTCCGCGCCGACCGGGCCCAGCCTCAGCAACCTCATGGTTCTCCTCAGTGTTCGTAGGGACGGGCCAGCACGCACTCGGGGTTGAGCCGAACACCGAAGCCGGGGGTGTCCGGCACGCGCAGCCGCCCGTTCACCGGCACCGGCTCGTCGAGCAACAGCGGGCTGAACATCGGCACCACCTCGCTGGCCTGCGGGTGCATCATCAGGAACTCACTGAACGGACTGTTGTGCCTGGTGATCGCGAAGTGGTAGGAGTACACGCTCGACCCGTGCGGCACCACGAGCACGCCCCTGCTGTCGGCGAGCGCTGAGATCTTCAGCAGCTCGGTGAGCCCGCCGCACCAGTTGACGTCGGGCTGGATGAGGTCACAGCAGCCCATCTCCAGCAGCAGCCGGAAACCCCAGCGCGTCGCCTCGTGCTCACCCGTGGTTACGAGCACGTCGGGCGGCAACCGTTTGCGTAGCTCGGAGTAGCCCCAGTAGTCGTCGGGCGGCAGCGCCTCCTCGATCCAGCGCAGCCCGTGCTCCCGCAGGGCGAGCCCGAGGCGGGTGGCGTAGTCGAGGTCGAGCGACATCCAGCAGTCGGCCATGAGCCAGAAATCCGGTCCGACCTCCTCACGCATGGCGGCGAACCGCTCGACGGTGGCGGTGAGGCCCTCGGCCCCCTCGGCCGGGCCGTGCCGCACCGGCATCTTCCCGCCGATGAAGCCCATCTTCCGCGCCAGGTCGGGCCTGGACCCGGTGGCGTAGAAGACCTGCTCGTCGCGGACCGCGCCGCCGATCAGGGCGTACACGGGCTCCTGCCGCAACTTGCCGAGCAGGTCCCACAGCGCGAGGTCGATGGCGCTGATGACGTTGAGCACCAAGCCCTTGCGGCCGTAGAAGAGACTCGCCGAGTACAGCTGGTCCCAGATGCGCTCGATCGCGGTGACCGGTGCGCCCTCCACGAACCGCGCGAGGTGCCGCTCCACGATGTAGGCACCGGGCTCGCCCGCGGTGGTGACGGCGAAACCGGTCGTGCCGTCGTCGGCCTCGACTTCCACCACGAGCGTGCCGAGCACGTTGATGCCGAACGACTGGCGGCTCTGCCGGTACTCCGGGTACTTCGCCATGGGGGTCGCGATGTGGTCGTCGATCCAGTGGTCGTCGCCCTGGTCGTGGTAGTCGGCGCCGCCGCCGCGCACCGTGAAAGCGCGGACAGAGCGGATCGTGCTGACCGTGGTCACTGCTGCTCCTCCTGATCGGGGCGGACGAGGATCTTGCTGGCGGACGACGTGCCGGAAGCGAGGTCGGCGAACGCGCCGGGCGCGCCGGACCAGCCGACCGATCCGTCCACAAGCGACTCCAGTGCGTCCGGCACCGTCGCGGCCCACCGGGCGGTGGACGCGAAATCGTCCCGGTTGTAACAGAACGCGCCGATCAGCTCCCGCTCCGCGGTGCTGATCGCGTACGCGGGCAACGTCACCTCGGGCTGGTTCATCCCCACCAGCACCACCCGCCCGCCACGAGCTGAGGCCGCGAAGGCGTCGGCGAGCGAGGCCGTGGAGCCCACCGCGTCGAGCACGAGCGTCGCCGGCCCGCCCAGTGCGTCCGCCGCCGCGCTCGCGAGCTCGCCGTCCCGAGGGTCGAGCGCGGTCGCGCCGAGCCCGCTCACTAGCGCGGCCCTGGCGGGATTGGGTTCGCTCACCACCACGCCGCGGGCGCCGAGCCGCGTCGCGGCCAGCACGCACGCCTGGCCGATGGGTCCGCCGCCGAGCACGAGCACCCGGTCACGCTCGCTGCAGCGTCCCCGCCGGGCGGCGTGGTAGCCGACGGAAAGCGGTTCGACCAGCGCGCCGTGCTCGCTCGGCATGTCCTGCGGCAACGGCACGACATTGCGCGCGGGCGCCACGAGCAGGTCGGCGAACGCGGAGACGATCGTCGGATCCACGCCGATGACCCTCCGCCTCGGGCACGCCTGTTCCTCCCCCTCCGCGCAGGCCTCGCAGCCGCCGCAGCCCAGAACGGGGTTGACGGTCACGGTGTCGCCGATCGCGAGGCCCGCCCCGGCGAGCGTCGCGGCATCGCCGGCCGCGACCGTGCCCACCGTCTCGTGCCCCATGACCTGCCCGGGATGGCGCCGCCCGTTCTCGCCCGTGTAGCCGTGGACGTCCGAACCGCAGATGCCGGTCGCGAGCACGCGCAGCAACACCTCTCCCGCCTCGGGGACCGGATCGGGTCGCTCCTCCACCGCGATCGATCCGGGACCGTGGAAGACCAGTGCTCTCATGCGTTCTCCTTGTTCGTGCGCGCCACCGGAGTACCCGCGGCCGGGGCGGGTGTGGCCGGTCGCAGCCATTTCGTGGTCCAGATCAGCACGGCGCCGACGAGGGTGGTCACCGCGAGGACGTAGAGCCCGGCGTGGCCAGAGCCGAACCCGGTGTCCGCCGCCTGTTTGATGTTCGGCGCGATGAAGCCGCCGAGCGAGCCCAGCGCGTTGACCATTCCGATGCCCGTGGCGGCCGCGGTGCCGACGAGGATGCCCGCGGGCAGGGTCCAGAACACCGGCTGCACCGCGATGAACCCGGCCGCGGCGAAGCAAAGCCCCACCATCGCCAGCGCCGGTGTACCCGCGACGACCGAGCCCGCGATGCCGAGCCCGGCCACCGCGAGCGTCACCGCGGCGATGCGGCGCCTGTCGCCGGTGCGGTCGGACAGCCTGCCGATGCCGAACGACGCCGCGATCGCGCACAGCCACGGGATCGCGGTCACCACGCCCACCGCGACGCCGACCTCGGTGCCGAGCAGCTCCGCGACCTGCGTCGGGAGGTAGAACGACACGCCGTAGACGCTCATCTGGATCAGCAGGTAGATCAGGGCGAGGTACAGCACCCTCGGGCTGCGCAACGTCGCGAGCACACCGGACGGCCCGTGCGCCCGCGACCCGCGTTCCTCGGCGGCGAGCTCGGTCTCCAGCGCGTCCCGCTGGTCGGCGGGCAGCCAGCGTGCGTCGCGCGGGCGGTCGTCGAGGTAACGCAGCGCCCATACTCCGACGACCGACGCGGCGAGCCCCTCGACCAGGAACATCCACTGCCAGCCGATGATCCCGGCGACGCCGTCGAGTTCGAGCAGCGCCCCCGACACCGGCCCGCCGAAGATGAACGCGAGCGGCGCGCCGAAGTAGAACAGGCCGTTGACCCGCGCCCGGTGCCGCTCCGGCACCCAGTAGGTCAGGTACAGGATCACGCCGGGGAAGAACCCGGCCTCGGCGACGCCAAGCAGGAACCGCAGCAGGTAGAAGACGGTTTCGGTGTGGGCGAACGCCATCGCCGCTGAGATGAGCCCCCACGTGATCATGATCCGGGCGAGCCAGCGCCGGGCGCCGAAGCGGTGCAGCGCCAGGTTGCTCGGCACCTCAACGAGCGCGTAGCCGATGAAGAAGACCCCGGCGCCGAAGGCGTAGGCGGCGTCGGAAAGCCCGGTGTCCGCCTGGAACGCCTCCTTCGCGAAGCCGATGTTGACCCGGTCGAGGAACGCCAGCACGTACATGAGCAGCAGGAACGGCACGAGGCGACGGGCGACGCGCCGGACCGCCCTGTCCGCGAGGCCGGTGGATGGCACCACGATGTGCTCCAAACTTCACATACAAGAAGTAGCTTCAACGACGTGAAGTTTCGATGGACAGGGCTCGGCCTGTCAAGACGTGGGGTTCCGCGCTAACGGCGCAGCTGGGCTTCCAGCTTCTCGATCACGGCCGAGAGCTGGGCGAACGTCGTCTCGGTCCAGTCGGGGCCGCAGCGGGGGGTCGGCGCCGAGACCGACATCGCGGCCACGATCTGGCCGGCGTGGTTGCGGATGGTGGTGGCGACGCAGCGGCAGCCGATGACGTACTCCTGGTCGTCGGTGGCGTAGCCGACACGGCGGATCTGCTCGATCTCCGCGAGCAACTCTTCGACGCCCGCGACCGTGTGGTCAGTGAATCGTCGCAGCGTGACGCCCTCGAGGCGGTCGCCAAGCTCGTCGTCGGCGAGACCGGCGAGCAGCGCCTTGCCGATCCCCGTGGCATAGGCAGGAAGGCGCACGCCGACGGCGGACACGAGCTTCATCGGCTGCGGCGACTCGGCGATCGCGATGTAGACGTTCTCCAGGCCGTCGAGCTGGGCGAGCTGCACGGTCTCGCCGGTGTCCTGCGCAAGCTGTTCCATGAGCGGCAGCGCGAGGCCCGCGATGTCGCGATGGCCGTGGTAGCCCTGGCCGACGGTCCATGCCTTGAGGCCCAGCCCGTAGGTGCGCGAGGCCGGGTCGTACTCGGCGAAGCCGCGGTGGACGAGCGTCGCCATGAGCCCGTGGACGCTGGAGAGCGGAAACCGCAGCAGCTCGGCGACGTCGGTCAGCCGCCTGCGCCCCGTCGCCAGCAGCTCGAGGATGGCGAGCGCGCGGTCGGCCGACTTGACCACGGACTGGGCCTCGCCTGCCTTGTCGGCGGTGGCCCCGGAGAGCGCGTCGGACATGAACTCGGTCGTCTCCCGTCGGTTTTCGCACCATCGAACATAGTTCATGGATATGAAAACGCGGAACGGGACCCGGTCGTGGGTCCCGCGCGCGGATGAACTCACCCGGCTCGTCACCGGCGGCTCCCCTAGCGTCCGGCCGTCCCCTTTTCCGAACGCACAGGAGGAAGATCATGAGCAACTCCCGTTCGCTGCGCAGGGCCCTCGTCGTCGGCGCCTTCGCCGGCCTGAGCCTCGCGGGCACCGCCGGCTCCGCCGTGGCCGCCGACGCCACGGCCGACCAGCCCGCCGTGGCCGAGGCCAGGACCGACCAGGTCGGAGGCCTCCTCGGCAGCGCGAACGGCGAAGGCCAGCTCGGCGGCCTCACCAACGGCCTGCCGGTCACCCCGGACGCGCTGCTCGGCATCGTCAAGGGCCTCGGCCTCGGCGCCCTGCCGATCTGAGCCGCCCAGCCGCAGTGAAGGCCACCATGCCTGCGTTGAACGCAGGCATGGTGGCCTTCACTGCATTCGACCCGCGAGTCGTGGGCTGGCCCGGCTTCGGGGTCAGTCGGCGGCCGTCCACGCCTTCGACAGGGCCACCTTGCCGCCGGTCTGGAGCAGGGAGCCCGCGTAGAGCCTGCTGGCCAGCAGCACGATCAGCGCCAGGGAACCCGCGAGCAGGCCCATGGACAGCAGGGCCTCCCAAGGCTCAGCCTCCTGGGAGAACATCCGCACCGGCATCGCGATCGCCGACGAGAACGGCACGTAGGAGAGCACGTTCATCACCGTGGCGTTGTCCGAGAAGAACATCACCGCGAAGTACGGGCCGAGCGCCAGAATCATCACCAGGCTCATGCTCGAACCGAGGTCCTCCTGCCTGCTCACCAGCGAGCCCGCGACCGCCCACATCGCGGCCAGCAGCACGAACCCGAGCACCAGGAACGGCACGAACCAGCCGAGCGCGGGCGCGATCACCCTCAGCAGCTCCGTCTGCCCGCCGACCGACAGCGCGATCGGCGCCGCCACCGCCAGCACGACAACCTGTCCGAGCGTCAGGAGCGTGTGTCCGACGATCTTTCCCGTCAGCAGCGCCCGCACGGGCACCGTCGACACGAGGATCTCCACGATCCGCGTCTGCTTCTCCGTCACCGTGCTCTGCGCGATCGCCGCGCCGCCCATGGCGAAGATGAGGAACATCAGCGAGAACACCATGATGACGAGCTGCCGCTCGCCCTGACTGACGTCGGCCGCGTCGAGGAGGTCCACCGGCGGCGACGTGCCCAGCTGGGCCATGACATCGGTCGGCGGGTCGGACAGCGCGAGCACCCGCACACCGGTTGGCGACTGGCCGGTGGTGTCGGCCACGACCGCGGCCTCCACCTCCTCCTCGCGGAGGAGCTCCTCGGCCGCGGCGCGGTCGGCGACCTCCCGCACCTCCAGCTCCGAACCCGCGAGCGCGCGGGTGACCTCGGGGCCGACCGCCGCGACGCTGGGCTGCCCTCCCCCGAACACCGAGGGCAGAATCGCGGCCGCGAACAGGCCGGCCACGATCACCCCGAGGCCGATCCAGAAACCCTTCGATCGCAGGAAGGTCTTGACCTCCCGCTCGGCGACGAGCCGGGTCGCCGCCATGAACGACGTGCCGCCGTCGGCATCGGTGTCGTCGACCTCCGCCGAACGCGGCTCGATGGTCGCGGTCATCAGATCGCCTCCTTGAAGATCTCGTCCAGCGACGGGACGACGGGGGTGAAGCCGCGGACCTCGCCGCGTTCCAGCGCGGCACGCAGAACGCGCTGGTCCGTGCGCTCGCCGTCGGCGGACCCGGTGTGCTCGGCCAGCTCGAAGACGGCCTTCGGGCCGTCCAGACTGACCAGGCGAATGCCGGGAATGTCGCGCAGCCAGCCCGCGTCGGAGTCGACCACCAGCTCCCAGCGCTTGGACCCGTACCGCTCCCGCAGCTCCTCCCGACCACCGCTCGCGGCGATCCTGCCGCCGGAGATGATCACGAGGTCGTCGCACAGGCGCTCGACGAGCGCGAGCTGGTGGCTGGAGAACAGCACCGGCACGCCGTCGGCGGCACGTTCGCGCAGCACCCGCAGCACGGTGTCGACGGCGATCGGGTCGAGCCCGGAGAACGGCTCGTCGAGGATCAGCAACGCCGGGTCGTGCACGAGCGCGGCGGCGACCTGCGCGCGCTGCTGGTTGCCCAGCGACAGCTCCTCGAGGTTGTCGTTCGCGCGCTGCGCGAGGTCGAGCTGCTCCAGCAGGCGCTCCGTGTTGCGCTTGGCCTTGGCCTGGCTCAGCCCGTGCAGCCTGCCGAACCAGGCGATCTGCTCGCCGACCTTCATCTTCGGGTACAGCCCGCGCTCCTCCGGCATGTAACCGAAGCGCTGCCGCAGCGGCTGGGTCACCGGCTTGCCGTGCCAGGTCACGGTGCCACCCTGCGCGGCGAGCACGCCGAGGATGATCCGCATCGTGGTGGTCTTGCCGGCGCCGTTGGCGCCGAGGAACCCGGTCATCCGCCCGGGTCGCACGTCGAACGACACGTCGTCGAGCACGCGGTGGTCGCCGAAGCTCCTACTGATCGTGGTCACCGTCAACATGCTCAGCAGCCTAGGGAGGGGTGTGGACCTTTCGCGTCCGGCGCGCGGCCGACCTCGTGGTCCACCCGGTGGGTGACCCAACCGCTCCCGCCACGACCGGGCTGCCCGCAGTGAAGGCCACCTTCACTGCGTGGAATCGGGCACAGCGGCGCGGAGCGCCTCCGTCTGGGCGGTGGCGGGAGACGGGTGGGCGCAGGCATGGTGGCCTTCACTGCGGACGGGTGACCTACGCGCTCCCCGGTGCCACGATCCCGTTCTCGTAGGCGTAGACCACTGCGTGCGTGCGGTCGCGCAGGCCGAGCTTGGCGAGCACGCGCGACACGTGCGTCTTCACGGTCGCCTCGCCGAGAAACAGCTCGGCGGCGATCTCGGCGTTGCTGGCCCCGCGCGCGAGCAGCACCAGCACCTCGAACTCGCGGTCGGTCAGCTCGGTGGGCCGGTGCACCGGCGCGGGGGCGGCCGGGGCGGAGAAGCGAGCGATCACACGGCGCGTGACCTCGGGCGACAGGAGCGCGTCGCCCCTGGCGACGATGCGGACCGACTCCACGAGGTCCTCCGGCGAGGCGTTCTTCAGCAGAAAGCCGCTCGCGCCCGCCCGCAACGCCTCGAAGAGGTAGTCCTCGCGGTCGAACGTCGTGAGGATCACGACCTTCACCGGCGACTCGCCCGCCGCCGAGCCGAGGATACGGCGCGTGGCCTCCAGGCCGTCGACCGCAGGCATCTGCACGTCCATGAGCACCACGTCGGGGCGCAGCTCCTCCGCGAGCACCACGGCCCTCAGCCCGTCACCCGCCTCGCCGACCACCTCGATGCCGTCCTCCGCCCCGAGAATGACCCTGAAGCCGGCTCGGACGAGGTCCTGGTCGTCGGCGAGCACCACCCGCAGCGGACGGTCGGCGGCCCTGTTTTCCTCGGTCACGATGCCGGTGGCTCCTCACTATCCTCAATGGACTCACTGGGTTCGGTCGGCAGGCTGGCCCGCACGCGGTAGCCCCCGCCCTCGCGGCGGCCCGCCTCCAGGTGCCCGCCGTGCACGGCCACCCGCTCCCGCATGCCGAGCAGGCCGAATCCGCCGCTCTGCGCCGAAGAGGCACCGGCGCGGCCGACGCCGTCGTCGGACACCTCGACCTCCAGCGTGCGCTCCAGGTACCGCACTCGGACGTCGGCCCTGCGGGCGCTCGCGTGCTTGACGACGTTGGTGAGCGCCTCCTGCACCACCCGGTACGCCGACAGCGCGACGCCGTCGGGCACCGGCCTCGGCTCGCCGTAGACGCCGTGGGCGACCTGGAGCCCGGCCGACTCCGCCGTCGACACCAGCTCGGCCAGCTGGTCGAGACCGGGAGAGGAGGGGTGCGCCTCGCGCTCCCCGCTCTCCTGGCCGTTCTCCGGCTCGGAGCGCAGCACGCCGAGCAGGCCGCGCAGCTCACCGATGGCGGTGCGGGCGGTCTGCTCGACGGTCCGCAACGCCTCGCGGGCCAGCTCGGGATCCTTGTCGAGCACGCGCCGCGCGGCTCCGGCCTGGATGCCCATCACGGACACGTGGTGGGCGACCACGTCGTGCAGGTCGCGGGCGATCCGCACGCGCTCGGCGACGATGGCGTTGCGCGTGTTCTGCCGCTGCGACAGCCGCAGCTGCTCGGCCCGCTCCTCCAGCTCGGCCTGCCTGCGGGCGGACAGCCAGGCGAGGTTGCCGAAGAAGTAGGCGGAGAGGAAGAACATGAGGTTGAAGCCGATGTTGTAGAGCACCGAGGCGAGCATCGGATCCAGCGGGCCCGCGGCGGCGGAGAAGTCGTAGTCCGGCTGCGCGATGGACTTCACGAGCCCGACACCGAGCCACGCGAACATCGCCACGATCACACCGATGCGCGACCAGCGCGCCACCGTGCGGTTCCGCTCCCACGCGCCCGTGCTGTAGACCGCGAGGAACAGCGCGACGGAGGCCATGAGGCTGTCGCCGGTCTGGCGCGCCTGCGCGGCGATGAACAGCACACCCACCACGACCAGCACGGCCGCCGGGTACCGGCGGCGCGCGACGAGCGGCAGCGACAGTGCCGCACCCCACGCAAGCTGCTCGCCGAGCGACGGCGGGGCCCCGAAGACCAGCATGCCCATGCTGTTGACGAGCACGGTCATGACGCTCGACCCGGCCAGCACGGCGAGCCCGATGAGGACGTCGGAACGCTGGATGGCGGGCTCGGGCCTGGGCCGCCGCCACCGGTTCCAGCCCGTGTCCCGCTCCCCCGCCTCGCCTTCGTCCACCCTGCCCATGCCCGTCAAAGTAGCGCACCCAAGCGCCCCCCAAGGCCACCTTTGTTGCGTTGAACGCAACAAAGGTGGCCTTGGGGGGC
>NZ_QEQT01000028.1:0-56449 GCF_003311655.1 Prauserella sp. PE36
GGACCTCTTCGCCGCCCATGGTGTGCCGGTGTTGCCCGGCGCTGTGGCGAGTAATCCGGAAGAAGCGCGGGCCGCCGCCGAGGAGATCGGTGGGCAGGTTGTGGTCAAGGCGCAGGTGAAGACCGGTGGCCGGGGTAAGGCCGGTGGTGTGAAGCTGGCCAAGGATCCGGCCGAGGCGCGGGAGAAGGCCGAGGCGATCCTCGGGTTGGACATCAAGGGTCATGTCACGCGTCGCGTGCTGGTGACCGAGGCGTCGGACATCGCGCAGGAGTATTACTTCTCGTTCCTGCTGGACCGGGCGAACCGCACGTTTTTGGCCATGGCCTCGGCCGAGGGTGGCGTGGAGATCGAGCAGCTGGCGGTCGAGCGCCCGGAGGCGTTGGCGAAGGTGGCGGTGGATCCGATCGCCGGGGTGGACAAGGCCACCGCGCTCGAGATCCTCACCCAGGGCAATTTCCCGGTGGAGATCCGGGAGCGGGCCGCCGAGGTGGTGGTGAAGCTGTGGGAGACCTTCGTGGCCGAGGACGCCACGCTGGTCGAGGTCAACCCGCTGGTGCGGGACCCGCAGGACAAGATCGTCGCCCTGGACGGCAAGGTCACCCTGGACGGCAACGCCACGTTCCGCCACCCCGAGCACGAGCAGCTGGTGGACAAGCAGGCCGAGGACCCGCTGGAGGCCAAGGCCAAGGCCAAGGACCTCAACTACGTCAAGCTCGACGGTGAGGTCGGCATCATCGGCAACGGCGCGGGCCTGGTCATGTCCACCCTGGACGTGGTCGCCTACGCCGGGCAGCGGCATGGCGGGGTCAAGCCCGCGAACTTCCTCGACATCGGGGGCGGCGCCTCGGCGGAGGTGATGGCCGCCGGGCTGGACGTCATCCTCGGCGACCCCGCGGTCAAGAGCGTGTTCGTGAACGTGTTCGGCGGGATCACCGCCTGCGACGCGGTGGCCACCGGCATCGTGGAAGCCCTCAAGATCCTCGGGGACGAGGCCACCAAGCCGCTGGTGGTGCGCCTGGACGGCAACAACGTCGAGGAAGGCCGCCGGATCCTCGACGAGGCCAACCACCCGCTGGTCACGCAGGTGGACACCATGGACAACGCGGCCGACAAGGCCGCCCAGCTCGCCGCGGCAGGAGCCTGATCCCCATGGCCATTTTCCTCAACGAGAACTCCAAGATCATCGTGCAGGGCCTCACCGGCTCGGAAGGCACCAAGCACGCCACCAAGATGCTGGCCGCCGGCTCCACCATCGTCGGCGGGGTCAACGCCCGCAAGGCCGGCCAGACCGTCACCATCGGCGGCACGGACCTCACCGTCTACGGCACCGTCGAGGAGGCCATGAAGGCCACCGGCGCCGACACCTCGGTGATCTTCGTGCCCCCCAAGTTCGCCAAAGACGCCGTCATCGAGGCCATCGACGCCGAGATCGGCCTGGCCGTGGTCATCACCGAAGGCATCCCCGTGCACGACTCGGCCTACTTCTGGGCCCACGCCGTCGCCAAGGGAAACAAAACCAGGATCATCGGCCCGAACTGCCCCGGTGTGATCTCCCCGGGCAAGTCGAACGCGGGCATCATCCCGGCCAACATCACCGGCCCCGGCCACATCGGCCTGGTGTCCAAGTCCGGGACGCTGACCTACCAGATGATGTACGAGCTGCGCGACATCGGCTTCACCACCGCGGTCGGCATCGGCGGGGACCCGGTCATCGGCACCACCCACATCGACGCCCTCGCGGCGTTCGAGGCCGACCCCGACACCAAGGTCATCGTGATGATCGGCGAAATCGGCGGGGACGCCGAAGAACGCGCCGCCGACTACATCAAGGCCAACGTCACCAAACCCGTCGTCGGCTACGTCGCCGGCTTCACCGCCCCCGAAGGCAAAACCATGGGCCACGCCGGCGCCATCGTCTCCGGCTCCTCCGGCACCGCCCAAGCCAAAAAGGAAGCCCTCGAAGCCGCAGGCGTCAAGGTCGGCAAAACCCCCACCGAAACCGCCGAGCTCGCGCGCAAGGAGATCCTGCGCTGACCCACCACAGTGGACGGTGCCGGAAGCCATGAGGCTTCCGGCACCTTTCTTTGCGGCCGCAGTGACCGCAGTAACCGCAGTGAAGGCCACCTTCACTGCGTTGAACGCAGGCAAGGTGGCCTTCACTGCGGAACTGGGATCGCCTCAGCGGGTGAGCAGCGGCTCCGCCAGACCGGGCAGCGGCAGCCTCGGGCGGCCGGGCTGGCGCAGGAACCGCACCAGGCCCGCGCCGGTCAGGCTCAGCACCGCCGCCACCACGAACATCACCGGGTAGCCGTCGCTGCTCACGGCGTAACCGGCGAGCGCGACACCGATCAGCCCGCCGACCGACTTGGCCCCGTAGAAGATCCCGAAGTTCGGCAGGCCGGGCTGCTCACCGAAGTGCCCCTCGACGAGACCGGGCAGCAGCCCGTAGCAGGCGCCCGCCGCCCCTCCGGCGAGCGCGGCGCCGAGCAACAGCAGCGGAGCGTTCCCCTGCTGCCCGGAGAAAAGCAGCAACAACTGCGCCACTCCCCCCGCGTACAACGCCACGCGCACCACGCAACGCCGTCCGAAGCGGTCGCCTGCCCAGCCCTCCGCGGTGCGCGTCGCACCGCTGGCCGCGGCGAGCACGGCGAGCGCGGCGGCGCCGAACTCCGCGCTCCAGCCGCTGGCCGTCGCGAACACCGCGAGGTAGGCGATGTCGAACAGGATCACCGCGGCCAGGCACGTCACCGCGAGGTACAGCAGCCCCGACTCGGGGCAGCGGACCATCTCGGCGGCCGAGTACCGCCGGATGGGCGGGCGGTTGTTGCGCAGCCCGGGGTTCACGGACTTGTCCAGTGCCCAGGCCCTCGGGTCCACGTGCGCGGGCCACCAGTACCGCGGCGGGTCGCGCAGGATCAGCGCGGCGGCCCCCACGAGCAGCATCACGGCGAGGCCCGCCACGCCGAGGAACGCCTCCATGGACCCCGGGCGCGCGAACTGACCGGCCAGCACCACGAACGGGATCGAGCCGTACGCGAACGCGCCGCTGACGAAGGCGGTGCGGGCGGGCCGCTCGGGGTACCACTTGGCGACCACGCCGAGGCACGTGCCGTAGACGAGCCCTGCGCCGATCCCTCCGAGCACGCCGTGGTTGAGCAGTACGACGACGAAGCTCGTCGAACCGCCGAGCGTCACCAGGCCGGCAGCGCACAGCGCGGCGCCGACGAGCATCGTGGCGGCGGGCGCGAGCCCGAGCCTGCTGCGCAGCCGTGCCGCGGGGTAGACGGTGCCGCTCTGGCAGAGGATCCACACCGCGAGCACCCAGCCGCCCTGCGCGAGCGTCCAGCCGTGGGTGGTGCCGAGTACGGGCATGAGCGCGCCGAAGCCGTACTGGCCGACGCTCGCGACCAGCATGGCCGTCCAAGCCGCCCACAGCATCCACCGACGAGAACGGCCCAGCAGGTCACGGTCGGTTTCACCGACGCGATACCGCCGGCCGTAGAAGTCGCGGATCTCCTTCACCTTGGGAACGAAAGACACGCCGGACATACACCCCACCCGCCATTGTGCATACAGTATGTAGTAGCCAGTATGGCAGCCTCTGGGTGTGATGTCGATAACATCCTGCGCACCCAAGGGCACCTCGGTCGCGATCAACGCGCCGCAGAAGAGACGCTGCGGCTCACGGTGTCATCGACGGCGCCACTGGGGGACGGAGCCTCTTTCTCGCGGTACTCAGTTCCGCGACCAGGCGACACGGACCCACTGCACGCCGAGCACCACCATGCAGACAACCGCGATGATCATGCCGACGCCGGGGCCCTCGCCCGGTGCGCCGCTGGCCGTGGACGATTGCTGCGACCAGATCGCCAGCAGCCCGTCGACGGCGGCGATCCAGCTGCCGATGGCGCAGACCCACGTGAGCCACCACCGCCGCGTCGCCAGTGCCAGAGCCGAGGCCGCGACACCGAACACCGTCGACGTCGTCGCGAACAGCCGGGGGATGGCACCGCCCTCGCCTGCCAGCACCTCCCAGCCGAAGTGGTCGCCGACCCACGGCAGCACGAGCCCCACCACGAGACCGAACACGGCGACGGCGATCGTGAAACCGCGCCTGCCGAGCTCGACGGTCTTGACCGCCTTGCTGACGGCCGCGTCCACGTCCGCGCCGAGCTCTTCGATGTCGGCGCCGTTGCCCTCGCGCCGCTCGTCGGGGTCCTTGTCGGTCACAGCGAGCACCCTCCCTGAGCGGCGGCCGGGGCCGGCGGCGGGGCTCCGAACGAGGGCAGCCCGAGGCTCACGCCGTTGGTCGTGGGCCGCAGGCCCGCCTCGGCGTTGTCGCCCGCCCTCGTGCGGCGGTGCGAGAGCAGGTCGCCGTCGGCCACCAGATGGTGGGGCGCCGCGTAGGTCACGGTGGTCTCGACGACGTCACCGGGCCGCACCTCGCGGTCCACGGCGGAGCCATCCGGCGTGAAGTGCACGAGCCTGCCGTCCCTGGCCCTGCCGCTCATCCGGTGGGTTTCGGCGTCCTTGCGGCCCTCACCCGCGGCGACGAGCAGCTCGACCTTCCGCCCGACGAGCTTCTTGTTCTCCTGCCAGGCGATGTCGTCCTGCAACGCGACCAGCCGGTCGTAGCGCTCCTGCACGACCTCCTTGGGCACCTGGCCTTCCATCTCGGCGGCCGGGGTGCCGGGCCGCTTCGAGTACTGGAAGGTGAACGCGCTGGAGAAGCGGGCCTGCCGCACGACCTCCAGCGTCGCCTCGAAGTCCTCCTCGGTCTCGCCCGGGAAGCCGACGATGATGTCGGTGGTGATCGCGGCGTCCGGCATCGCGGCGCGCACCTTGTCCAGGATGGACAGGAACCGCGACGAGCGGTACGAGCGGCGCATGTCCTTGAGCACTCGGTCGGAGCCCGACTGCAACGGCATGTGCAGCTGGTGGCAGACGTTGGGCGTCTCCGCCATCGCGTCGATGACGTCGTCGGTGAAGGCCGCCGGGTGCGGCGAGGTGAACCGCACGCGCTCGAGCCCGTCGATCGCGCCGCACGAACGCAGCAGCTTGCCGAACGCCAGCCGGTCGCCGAACTCGACACCGTAGGAGTTGACGTTCTGGCCGAGCAGCGTCACCTCCAGCACGCCCTCAGCGACCAGCGCCTCGACCTCGGCGAGCACCTCGCCCGGCCTGCGGTCGCGCTCCTTGCCGCGCAGCGAGGGCACGATGCAGAAGGTGCACGTGTTGTTGCAGCCGACCGACACCGACACCCAGCCCGAGTAGGCCGACTCCCGCCGCGCGGGCAGCGTGGAGGGGAACGTCTCGAGCGACTCCAGGATCTCCACCTGGGCCTCGGCGTTGTGCCGGGCGCGCTCCAGCAGGGTGGGCAGTGAGCCGATGTTGTGGGTGCCGAAGACGACGTCCACCCACGGCGCCCGCCTAACGATTTCGCCACGATCCTTCTGCGCGAGACAGCCGCCGACGGCGATCTGCATCCCCGGCCGGTCCTTCTTGCGGGGCCGCAGATGGCCGAGGTGGCCGTACAGCTTGTTGTCCGCGTTCTCGCGCACCGCACAGGTGTTGAGCACGACGAGGTCGGCGGCGCTCCCGTCCTCGGCCGCCACGTAGCCCGCGCTCTCCAGCTGCCCCGCGAGGCGCTCGGAGTCGTGCACGTTCATCTGGCAGCCGAAGGTGCGGATGTGATAGGTCCTGCTCACCCGATCTCCTGCTCACGCTGGTGGTACTGCACCCATCAGGGTAGGTCAACCGGGTGTGAACACCTCACGAAGCCTGTTGAACGCAGAGTGGCTAAGGTTCGGAAACAGTGTGCCGTTGGTTCGCCGCCCAGGGCGGTCGGACACATAAGGTTGCGTTTTGGTCCGAATGTCATGCCGGGATTGCCCCAACGGTGTTGAATCCGGTTGTCCGGGACCCGAACAGCTCGCCGTGATGGAGGATAGATGAGCACCGCGACATCCGCGCCGCCCATGATCAAGGCGAGCGGGGTGAACAAGTTCTTCGGCGACCTGCACGTCCTGAAGGAGATCGACTTCGAGGTTCCGGCGGGCCAGGTCGTTGTCGTGCTGGGGCCGTCGGGCTCCGGCAAGTCGACCCTCTGCCGGGCCATCAACCGCCTGGAGCCGATCAACTCGGGCGAGATCCAGGTGGACGGCAAGCCGCTGCCGGCGGAGGGAAAGGCGCTGGCCGCGCTGCGGGCGGACGTGGGCATGGTGTTCCAGCAGTTCAACCTGTTCGCGCACAAGACCATCCTCGACAACGTGACGCTCGCACCGCAGAAGGTCCGCAAGGTCTCCGCCGGCGACGCGCGCAAGACCGCGATGGAGCTGCTGGAGCGGGTGGGTATCGCCAACCAGGCGCAGAAGTACCCCGCTCAGCTCTCGGGTGGCCAGCAGCAGCGCGCGGCGATCGCCAGGGCACTGGCCATGCGGCCCAAGGTGATGTTGTTCGATGAGCCCACCTCGGCGCTGGACCCCGAGATGGTCCAGGAGGTGCTCGACACCATGACGTCGCTCGCCGACGAGGGCATGACCATGCTCGTGGTCACCCACGAGATGGGTTTCGCCCGGCGGGCAGCGCACCGTGTCGTGTTCATGTCGGACGGTGAGATCGTCGAGGATTCGACGCCGGACGATTTCTTCACCGCACCCAAATCCGAGCGAGCCAAGGACTTCCTTGGCAAGATTCTGACCCACTAGTCCCCCGCCCGTGGCCTGTCGGGCACCCCGACACGAGCGGGGCGATACAGATGGAAGGAACACAAGACAAATGCGGTTCAGCCGAGTATTACGTGTTGGCGCCGTCGTGGCGGCCACGAGCCTTGCCCTCGCCGCCTGCGGTGGCGGGAACGGCGGCGGTGGCGGTGGCGACGAGGGCGGCAACGAGTCGCTGGTGTCGCGCGCCGAGTCCGGCAGGCTGACTGTCGGCATCAAGATCGACCAGCCCGGCCTCGGCCTCCAGACGCCGGACGGTGGCTACGAGGGCTTCGATGTCGACGTCGCCAAGTACATCGCCAAGGAGCTCGGCGTCGAGGAGGGCGACATCGAGTTCGTCGAGACGCCGTCGGCCCAGCGCGAGAACATGATCGAGAAGGGCGACGTCGACTTCATCGTCGCCTCGTACTCCATCACCGACGAGCGCAAGCAGAAGGTGGACTTCGCGGGGCCGTACTTCCTCGCGCACCAGGACCTGCTCGTCCGCGCCGACGACAACTCGATCCAGGGCGCAGAGGACCTCAACGGCAAGAAGCTCTGCTCGGTGAGGGGCTCCACCTCCGCGCAGAACGTCAAGGAGGACTTCGCCAAGGACGCCGACCTCCAGGAGTACGCCGGTTACTCCGAGTGCCTCACTGGTCTCGAGAACGGCGCCGTCGACGCGCTGACCACCGACGACACGATCCTCGCGGGCTACGCCGCCCAGAACCCCGGCAAGTTCAAGCTGGTGGGCGCCAACCTGAGCGACGAGAACTACGGCGTCGGCCTGAAGAAGGGCGACACCGAGGGTCGCACCGCGATCAACAACGCCATCAAGAAGATGCAGGACTCGGGCGAGTGGAAGAAGTCGGCCGAGAAGTGGTTCGGTCCGTCCGGCTACCAGGTCGGCGAGCCCCCTGCCATCGAGCAGTGATCCAGTAACAGCAACGCCGAACTAGTCCTGGGCCGGCCGGTAACGGCCGGCCCAGGTCGTTCGGGCAGCCTGAGGAGCACAGACAGTGTTCGATTTCCTGAGCGAGTACGACGTGCTCGGCGCGTTCTGGGTGACCGTACAGCTCACATTCTTCTCCGCCATCGGCTCGCTCATCTGGGGCACGATCCTCGCCGGGATGCGGGTGAGCCCCGTGCCACTCATGCGGGGGTTCGCCGCGTCGTACATCAACCTGATGCGGAACACCCCGCTGACGCTGATCATCCTGGCATGCTCGCTGGGCCTGAACCAGACGCTGGGCATGACGCTCGCGGGCCAGAACTTCGAGCAGCAGAACTACCGGCTGGCCATTCTCGGTTTCGTCGCCTACACCGCCACGTTCGTCTGCGAGTCCATCCGCTCCGGCATCAACACCGTGCCGGTGGGCCAGGCAGAGGCGGCCCGCGCGCTGGGCCTCGGGTTCACCCAGGTGCTGGGCATCGTGGTGCTCCCGCAGGCCTTCCGGTCCGTGGTCGGCCCGCTCGCCAGCGTGCTGATCGCCCTTACCAAGAACACCACGATCGCCAGCACGATCGGCGTCGCCGAGGCGTCGCTGCTGATGAGCGAGATGATCGAGAACGAGAGCGACAAGATCTTCCTCGTCTTCGCGATCTTCGCGCTCGGCTTCGTGATCCTGACCCTGCCCACCGGCCTGCTGCTCGGCTGGGTCGCCAAGAAAGCGGCGGTGAAGCGATGAGCGCTCCCTCTGTCCTCTACGACGCACCGGGGCCGAAGGCCAAGGCCCGCAACGTCGGCTACACCATCGCGTTCCTCGTGGCGCTGGCCGCGGTGATCTGGTGGGTGCTGGCGACGATGGCCGAGAAGGGCCAGCTCGACGGCGAGAAATGGAGTCCGTTCGTCACCGACGGCAGGATCTGGACGACGTTCATCCTGCCGGGCGTGCAGAACACCCTGATCGCCGCGGGCCTCTCCATCCTGATCGCCCTGCCGATCGGCGCGCTGTTCGGGATCCTGCGGCTGTCGGACCACGTCTGGGTCCGCTGGCCATCGGCGACGGTCGTCGAGTTCTTCCGCGCCGTGCCGGTGCTGATCCTGATGTTCTTCGCCAACGAGTTCTACTTCAACTTCACCGACATCGCATCCGATCAGCGGCCGCTCTACGCGGTGGTGACCGGGCTCGTGCTCTACAACGGCTCGGTGCTCGCCGAGGTGGTCCGCGCCGGCATTCTGTCGCTGCCGAAGGGCCAGACCGAGGCGGCGCAGGCGCTCGGCCTGCGCAAGACGCAGACGATGACGAACGTCCTCCTGCCGCAGGCGGTCACGGCGATGCTGCCCGCGATCGTGAGCCAGATCGTGGTGATCGTGAAGGACACCGCGCTCGGTGGCGCGGCGCTCGGGTTCGCCGAGCTGCTCAGCCGGATCCGGCCGATCTCGAACAACTACGGTCAGAACATGATCGCGACGCTCGTGATCGTCGCGGTGATCTTCATCGTGCTCAACTTCATCATCACCTCCGCCGCGAGCTGGCTGGAGAAGTGGAACAGGCAGCGCAAGAAGGGCACGGGAGCCGTGGTCGCACCCGGCGCCGTCGACGACGTGGCCACCGGCCAGGCCGTCTGACACCCACCCCGTTCCGCGAAGAAGGCCACCTTCCCCGTCCGGGGGAGGTGGCCTTCTTCGTGCCCTGCTCAGTTCTCGCCGCGGCGGAACAGCTTGTTGCCTAGCCAGACGATCGGGTCGTAGCGGCGGTCGGCGACGCGCTCCTTCATCGGGATCAGTGCGTTGTCGGTGATGTGGATGTTCTCCGGGCACACCTCGGTACAGCACTTGGTGATGTTGCAGTAGCCGAGCCCGTGGTCGCTCTGTGCCTCGTCACGCCGGTCGGCCACGTCCAGCGGGTGCATCTCCAGCTCGGCGATGCGCATGAGGAACCGGGGCCCGGAGAACGCGGGCTTGTTCTCCTCGTGGTCCCGCACGACGTGGCACGTGTTCTGGCACAGGAAGCACTCGATGCACTTGCGGAACTCCTGCGAGCGTTCCACGTCCACCTGCTGCATCCGGTACTCACCCGGCGCCAGCCCCGGCGGCGGCGTGAACGAGGGGACCTCGCGCGCCTTGGTGTAGTTGTACGACACATCGGTCACCAGGTCCCGGATCACGGGGAACGTGCGCATCGGCGTCACGGTGATCACCTCGTCCTCGGCGAACACCGACATCCGCGTCATGCACAGCAACCGCGGCCTGCCGTTGACCTCGGCCGAGCACGAACCGCACTTGCCCGCCTTGCAGTTCCACCGCACGGCGAGGTCGGGCGCCTGCGTGGCCTGCAGGCGGTGAATCAGGTCGAGCACCACCTCACCCTCGTTGGCCTCCACCGTGAAGTCCTGCAGCTGCCCCGAGCCGTCGTCGCCGCGCCAGACCCGGAGTTTCGCGTCGTAGCCCATCAGGCCGTCCTTTCCGGGTGGTCGGCGAGCTCATCCTCGGTGTAGTACTTCTCCAGCTCGGACAGCTCGAACAGCTCCAGCAGGTCCTGCCGCATCGGTTCCTGCGGCTTCGCCTCGACGGAGACGTCCGGTGCCAGCGGGTCACCGCCCGGCGAGGTGCAGACGAGGAGGGTGTTGCGCCA
Source organism: Prauserella sp. PE36 (assembly GCF_003311655.1). NCBI lineage: Bacteria > Bacillati > Actinomycetota > Actinomycetes > Pseudonocardiales > Pseudonocardiaceae > Prauserella > Prauserella sp. PE36. Next base: position 10,280 of record NZ_QEQT01000028.1, read on the forward strand.
CTGCGCGTCCATCTGCGGGTGGTCGTCGCGCGTGTGCCCGCCCCTGCTTTCGGTGCGCCGCAACGCCGCCTGCGCCACGCACTCACTGACCACGAGCATGTTCCGCAGGTCCAGCGCGAGGTGCCAGCCGGGGTTGTACTGCCGGTGGCCCTCGACGGTGACACCGCGGATGCGCTGGCGGATCTCGGCGAGCTTGTCGATCGCCTTGGCGATCTCGTCTGCCTTGCGGATGATGCCGACGAGGTCGTTCATGCTCTGCTGCAGCTCGGTGTGCAGCGTGTACGGGTTCTCCTCGGCGACACCGTCGGCAGGCGGGTCGAACGGCGCCAGCGCGAGCTTCGCGGCGGCCGTGACGTCGGAGTCGGCCACGGCGGGCCGCCGCGTCAGAGACTCCACGTAGGACGCCGCCCCGAGGCCCGCCCTGCGGCCGAACACGAGCAGGTCCGACAGCGAGTTGCCGCCGAGCCGGTTGGAGCCGTGCATGCCGCCGGAGCACTCGCCCGCGGCGAACAGACCCGGCACGCTGGACGAGGCGGTGTCCGGGTCGACCTCGATGCCACCCATCACGTAGTGGCAGGTGGGCCCCACCTCCATGGGCTCCTTGGTGATGTCCACATCGGCCAGTTCCTTGAACTGGTGGTACATCGACGGGAGCCTGCGCTTGATCTCCTCGGCTGGCAGCCGGCTCGCGATGTCGAGGAACACCCCGCCGTGCGGCGAACCCCGGCCCTCCTTGACCTCGGCGTTGATGGCACGGGCCACCTCGTCGCGCGGCAGCAGGTCCGGCGTCCTGCGGTTGTTGTCCGCGTCGTCGTACCAGCGGTCGGCCTCGTCCTCGCTGTCCGCGTACTGTCCCTTGAAGACGTCCGGAATGTAGCGGAACATGAACCGCTCGCCCTGGGAGTTCTTCAGCACGCCGCCGTCACCGCGCACGCCCTCGGTGACGAGGATGCCCTTGACGCTGGGCGGCCAGACCATCCCGGTGGGGTGGAACTGGACGAACTCCATGTTGATCAGGCTCGCCCCCGCCCGCAGCGCGAGCGCGTGGCCGTCGCCGGTGTACTCCCACGAGTTCGACGTGACCTTGAACGACTTGCCGATGCCGCCCGTCGCGAGCACCACGGCGGGCGTCTCGAAGAGCACGAAGCGCCCGGACTCACGCCAGTAGCCGAACGCGCCGGAGATGCGGCCGTCGTCCTTGAGCAGCTCGGTGATCGTGCACTCGGCGAAGACCTTGACCCTCGCCTCGTAGTCGCCGTACTGCTTGTAGTCCTCCTGCTGCAGCGACACGATCTTCTGCTGCATGGTGCGGATCAGCTCGAGACCGGTGCGGTCGCCGACGTGCGCGAGGCGGGGGTAGGTGTGCCCGCCGAAGTTGCGCTGGCTGATCCGGCCGTCCTTGGTGCGGTCGAAGAGCGCGCCGTAGGTCTCCAGCTCCCACACGCGGTCGGGCGCTTCCTTCGCGTGCAGCTCTGCCATGCGCCAGTTGTTGAGGAACTTGCCGCCACGCATGGTGTCGCGGAAGTGCACCTGCCAGTTGTCGTTGGGGTTCGCGTTGCCCATGGACGCCGCGCACCCGCCCTCGGCCATCACGGTGTGGGCCTTGCCGAACAACGACTTGCACACCACCGCGACACTCAGGCCCCGCTGCCGCGCTTCGATCACCGCGCGCAGGCCCGCGCCGCCGGCACCGATCACCACGACGTCGTAGCTGTGCCGTTCGACCTCGGTCATGAAATTGCCACCTCGGAAAACTGTTCAGTTGATGAAACGCAGATCGGAGATCACGTCGGTGGACACGAGCCAGACGTAGAGGTCGGTGAGCACCAGCGTGCCCAGCGTCAGCCAGGCGAACTGCATGTGCCGCGTGTTGAGCCTGCTGACCTGTGTCCAGATCCAGTAGCGCACCGGGTTCTTCGAGAAGTGCTTGAGCCTGCCGCCGGTGACGTGTCTGCACGAGTGACACGAGAGCGTGTAGCACCAGAGCAGGACCACGTTGCCGAGCAGGATCAGGTTCCCGAGCCCGAAGCCACCCTGGAAGGCGACTATGGCGTCGTAGGTGTTGATCAGCGTGATCAGGAACGCGACGTAGAAGAAGTACCGGTGGGCGTTCTGCACGATGAGCGGCAGCCGCGTCTCGCCGGTGTACTTGGTGTGTGGCTCCGCCACCGCGCACGCGGGCGGCGAGAACCAGATCGAGCGGTAGTACGCCTTGCGGTAGTAGTAGCAGGTGAGCCGGAAGCCGAGCAGGAACGGCAGCGAAAGGAAGGCGAGCGGGATGAACCCCGGCAGCTCCCCGATCGGTGTGCCGAAGTGCGCCGAACCCGGCAGGCACGACTCGCTCAGGCAGGGCGAGTAGAACGGCGTCAGGTAGTGGTGCTCGGCGTCCCAGTAGCCCGTGCGCATGAACGAGCGGACGCCGGCGTAGATGACGAACGTCGCGAGCCCGATCGTGGTGAGCAGTGGTGGTATCCACCAGCGGTCGGTGCGCAGGGTTCGGGCGGCGATGCTCGCGCGCGAGCGGCCAGGAGTGCGGATTTCGGCGGGACTTGCCACGTTGCCAGCCGCCGCCTTCAGCGCTGGTCGCGCTGGTAGCCGCCGACGCCCTCGTCGTCCGCGCCCTCCCACAGGGCAGGGTCGTACGGGGTGTCGGGCACCGGGACGACGTCCACGGGCCGGGCCTGCGTGGGTACGGGAACCATCTGGTCGAGGTCGATGGCATCGATGTCGAGCCGCTCGACGTCGTTGACGAGCCTGCGGACCGCGGGGGCCTCTCCGTAGCGCGCTCGCAGCGCACCGACGCACTGCCTCAGCTGCCCTATGGTCCTGCGGAGTTCGCTCAACTCTGTGGTGGACATCTTCCGTGACCTCCGAATCAGTCCGGTCGGGCTTATGGCCGACTCTGCCTTTCAGCGTTGAGTGTGACAAGTAGCACACCGGTAGTTTCGGACGTGATCGGGGTCACTAATCGTGATCTTCTTAATCGATTTTGGTCCCTGCTGCGCTCATCTGTATCGTGTCAGTTGCCCAAGCCCGGCCGAGACGTCAGCGCCGTCGTCCGCCGCCTCCCAATACCAGTGCAGCGACCGGAGATGCTCGTGAGATCAAACACCGTCCATCCCGTCCTCGCCGACGTCACCGCCCGGATCACCGAGCGCAGCGCCCGGACCAGGGCCGCCTACCTGTCCCGCGTCGCCGCGGCCGCGACCGAGGGCCCCGCGCGGAGCGGGCTCGGCTGCGGCAACCTCGCCCACGGCTTCGCCGCGTGCTCGCCATCCGACAAGCTCGCCATCCGCGGGCTGCGCAAGCCGGGCATCGCGATCGTCTCCGCCTACAACGACCTGCTCTCCGCCCACCAGCCGCTGGACGAGTTTCCCGCCTGGATCAAGGACGCCGCCCGCGAGGCGGGCGGCGTCGCCCAGTTCGCGGGAGGCGTTCCCGCGATGTGCGACGGCATCACGCAGGGCCGCCCCGGCATGGAGCTGTCCCTGTTCAGCCGCGACGTGATCGCCATGGCCACCGGCGTCGCGCTCTCTCACGAGATGTTCGACGGCGCCCTGCTGCTCGGCGTGTGCGACAAGATCGTGCCCGGACTGCTGATCGGCGCGCTCTCCTTCGGGCACCTGCCCGCGATCCTCGTGCCGGCCGGGCCCATGACCTCGGGCCTGCCCAACAAGGAGAAGGTGCGCGTGCGCCAGCTCTACGCCGAGGGCAGGGCGACACGCGAGGACCTGCTCGACGCCGAGGCCGCCTCCTACCACTCACCCGGCACCTGCACCTTCTACGGCACCGCCAACTCCAACCAGCTCGTGGTCGAGGTGATGGGCCTGCACCTGCCTGGGGCGAGCTTCGTCCACCCCGGCACGCCGCTGCGCCGGGCGCTGACGGAGGAGGCCGCTCGGCGCGTGGTCGCCATCTCGCGGGGCGAGGACTACACACCGGTCGCCGAGGTGATCGACGAACGGTCCGTTGTGAACGGGCTCGTCGCGCTGCTGGCCACCGGTGGCTCGACCAACCACACGCTGCACCTGGTCGCGATCGCCGCCGCGGCGGGCCTCCAGCTGACGTGGGACGACTTCGCCGATCTCTCCGCCGTCGTGCCGCTGCTGGCGAACGTGTATCCGAACGGCAGCGCCGACATCAACCACTTTCACGCCGCGGGTGGCGTGCAGTTCCTCGTCGGCACGCTGCTCGAGGCCGGGCTGCTGCACGAGGACGTCCGCACGGCAGCCGGAACGGGCCTGCACCACTACCGGCGGGAGCCCGTCCTGGACGGCGGCGCCCTGAAGTGGCGCGAGGTTCCCGCCCACAGCCTCGACGAGGCCGTGCTCCGGCCCGCCGACCGGCCGTTCGCCATGGACGGCGGGCTGCGCATGGTGTCGGGCAACCTGGGGCGGGCGGTCATCAAGGTGTCGGCCGTTGCGCCGGAGCACCGCGTAGTGCGTGCGCCCGCACGCGTGTTCAGCACGCAGGCCGAGTTCGACCGCGCCTTCCGCGCCGGGGAACTCGACCGGGACGTCGTCGTGGTCATCCGCAACCAGGGCCCCCGAGCCAACGGGATGCCGGAGCTGCACGGCCTCACGCCGGCGCTTGGCGTGCTCATGGACCGGGGCCACCGGATCGCGCTCGTCACCGACGGCCGGATGTCCGGCGCGTCGGGCAAGATCCCGGCGGTGATCCACGTGTCGCCGGAGGCCGCGGCGGGCGGCCCGCTGGCCAAGGTCGCCGACGGTGACCTCGTTAGGCTGGACGCCGAAGCCGGGGAGCTGGACGTGCTGGTGGACCCGGCCGAGCTGGCCGGGCGGACGCCTTCGGACGGCCCGCCCGACGAGGCGGCCTGGACCGGCACCGGCAGGGAACTGTTCGCGGCTCTCCGGCGCTCGGTCGGCCCCGCGGAGGCGGGCGCGAGCGTGTTCGGCCCGGTGACGCCGGGGCACTTCGGTGCTGTGACAGAGGTCGGTGTGGGAGGTACGAGGTGACGACCGGACGTGAACTGCTCGACCTGTCGCCGGTGCTGCCGGTGGTGGTGCTCGACCGCGCCGAGGACGCCGTCCCGGTGGCGGAGGCGCTGCTGGCGGGCGGCATCCGGGCGATCGAGCTGACGCTGCGCACCCCGGTCGCACTCGACGCGATCACGCGGGTGGCGTCGGGCGTGCCGGACATCGTGGTGGGCGCGGGCACGGTCACGCGGCCCGAGCACGCGCGGCAGGCGGCCGACGCGGGGGCCGCGTTCCTCGTGACGCCGGGCGCGACCGACTCCGTGCTGGACGGCGCGTTCGCGACCGGGCTGCCGTTGCTGCCTGGCGCGGCCACGGTGTCGGAGGCGATGCGCCTGGCCGAGCGGGGCCTGGACACCCTCAAGTTCTTCCCCGCCGAGGCCAGCGGCGGCGCGCCGGCGCTGAGCGCGATCGCCGGCCCCCTGCCGGACCTGCGGTTCTGCCCCACGGGAGGCATCACGGTCGCGAGCGCGCCGCGCTATCTCTCACTGCCGAACGTAGGCTGTGTGGGTGGCACATGGTTGACCCCCAAGGATGCGCTGGCCGCTCGGGACTACGCGCGGATCGAGGCACTGGCGAAGGAGGCGTCCGCGCTCGAGCGGTGAGGTTTCGTCAGGAGACACACTCGCGGTGAGCTGGGATTGGTTCGGCGACCAGGACTACTGGGCCTCGCGCCTGGTGTTCCAGCGGATGCTCGCGGCGATCTACCTGCTGGCGTTTCTGGTGGCGCTCAACCAGTTCCGGGCGTTGCTCGGAGAACGCGGGCTGCTGCCCGTTCCGCGTTTTCTGAGCAGGACGCCGTTTCGCGAGTCGCCGAGCCTGTTCCACGCCCACTACTCGGACCGGTTCTTCGTCGCGGTCGCCGGCACGGGCGCACTCGTGTCGGCGGTGCTCGTGTCCGGGCTCGCCGACGGCCTGCCGGTCTGGGCGCACATGCTGCTGTGGGCGGTGCCGTGGGTGCTGTACCTGTCGATCGTCAACGTCGGCCAGGTGTGGTACTCGTTCGGCTGGGAGTCACTGCTGCTCGAAACGGGCTTCCTGGCGATCTTCCTCGGCCCTGCCCACGTGGAGCCGCCGGTGCTGGTGCTGTGGCTGCTGCTGTGGCTGCTGTTCCGGGTGGAGTTCGGCGCCGGGATGATCAAGCTGCGCGGCGACCGGTGCTGGCGCGACCTGACGTGCCTGTACTACCACCACGAGACGCAGCCGATGCCAGGGCCGCTCAGCTGGTACTTCCACCACCTGCCGAGACCACTGCACAAAGTGGAGGTCGCGGCGAACCACGTGGCGCAGCTGGTGGTGCCCTTTCTGCTGTTCGCGCCGCAGCCCGTGGCGACGGTCGCCGCCGGAGTCGTCATCGTCACGCAGGGCTGGCTGGTGCTGAGCGGGAACTTCGCGTGGCTCAACGTCATCACCATCACGCTCGCGGTGTCCGCTGTGGACGGTGGCCTGTTCCCGCTGACACCGCCCCAGCCCGGTGAGACGCCGCTCTGGTACCGGGCCGTGGTGCTCGGGCTGACCGCGGCCACGGTCGTGCTCAGCTACTGGCCGATCCGGAACCTCCTGGGGCGCGGGCAGATCATGAACTACAGCTTCAACCGCCTGCACCTGGTGAACACCTACGGCGCGTTCGGCACGATCACCCGCGACCGGCACGAGGTGATCATCGAGGGCACCGATGAGCCGGCCGTGACGCCGGAGACGAGGTGGCGCGAGTACGAGCTCAAGGGCAAACCGGGCGATCCACGGCGCCGCCCGCCGCAGATCGCGCCCTACCACCTCCGGCTGGACTGGCAGCTGTGGTTCGTGTCGTTGTCGTCGCGCTACGGCACCCGGTGGCTGCCCGAGCTGGCAACGAAGCTCCTGATCGCGGACCGGCGCACCCTGAAGCTGTTCCGTCGCAACCCCTTCCCCGGATCGGCGCCCAAGTTCGTCCGGGCTCGCCTGTTCCACTACCGATACACCACCCGCCAGGAACGCCGGGAGACGGGCGCGTGGTGGGTCCGCGAGCCGGTGGGCACGGTGATCCGCACGTGCCGGCTCGCCGAGGACGGCACGGCCGTGCCGGTGGGGTATCCCGACTAGTGCAGGGCGGCGAGGTCGATGCGCACGGGAAACGGTTCGGTGGCGGTGAACGTCCCCGTCACGGCGCCGTCGTCCTGGTAGCCGAAGTCGCCCGCCAGGTGACAGGCCACGAGCGAGACGGGCTCGGTGATGTCGACGATCCAGTAGTGCGGAATACCGGCATCGGCGTACTCACCGCGCTTGTCGACGGTGTCGATGCGCTTCGATCCCGGAGACACGATCTCCACGACGAGCAGCAGGTCGGACGCGCGCAGCATGCCCCCTTCCCGGTCCACTCGTGCGACGGCATCGCCGTCGGCCACGACGAGACCAGGTCTCCGCGAGTAGCCTGGCTGGTCCGGTGACGTGAGCTCCAGATCGACATCGATGTCCTGCACCCCACGACGACCCCCGGGCAACTGTGGTTTCAGTTGCTCCAGGAGGCTGAACGAGGCAATGTTGTGGCCCGGTCTCGGGCTTGGCGACATCAACAGACGGCCCCCGATGAGCTCGGTGTACCCGGGCTCCGTCTCCCCCAGTTCGAGATACTCGGCGATGGTCAGCAGGTGATCCACGCCGGGCAGTCGCGATGCGGGGTGCTCTGGCAGGGCTGTCACAGCGGCTCCTCACGCCCTGGCCGAGTGTCTCACGGAAGCTATTCCAGGGTGACGTCGTCGAGCATCGTGGACTCGGCGCCCGCGTCTCGGAGTTCCTCGCGGACCACAGCGTAGGACAGACCCTGGGGGTAGCCCTTACGGGCGAGCATGCCGAGCAGCCGCCGGGTCGCGGTCTGCTCGTCCACCTCGCTCATGGTGCGCAGCTTCTTGCGCACGAGCTGCCTCGCTCGGTCCTCCTCGGCGTCGCGGTCGATCTCGCCAGCCGCCTCCGCCGCGACCTCGCTGTCGACGCCCTTGCGCCTCAGCTCGGCCACGAGCGCACGCTTCGCCAACCCCTGATAGGCATGACGGGACCGCACCCACATCTCCGCGAACGCGGCGTCGTCCACGAGCCCCACATGGTCGAGCTTGCCCAGCAGCGTCTCGCTGAGCTCGTCGTCGAACCCCTTACGGCGCAGCGTCTTGCGCAGCTCGTCCTTCGTGCGCGGCCGGGCGGCCAGGAGATCCAAGCAGAGCTCCTTGGCCTTCTTCCTCGCCTCCTCGGGGGTCAGCTCGGACACCGGGCGTGCTCGCGACCGCCGTGCCCCGCCGGAGCTCGGCTCACTCATCGGCCGGGCCCCCAGAGCGCGCATCAGAAGCGGCCACGCCGCTTGGGGTGGCCGGCAACCGGCACCGCAGCGGGTTCTCAGCCGCCTCCTCGAGAGGACAGCGACGACGTGGTGGATTGGCATTCATGAGGAGGCGATCCCGGAGCCGAGGACACTGTGGCGCGAAGCGCATCGATGGGGGACGGTGGCCGGGCCGGCGGGTGGGCGGCTGAGGTTCCGCCACCCGCACCGCCACGCAAACCCCCACTTGAAACACTCTCCCTAGAAGTCGACCGGCGCCGGAGCGGTTTCGTCGGCGTCGAGCTGGGCGCCGATACCGAGCTTCTCCTTGATGCGCTTCTCGACCTCGTTGGCGATGTCGGGGTTGTCGCGCAGGAACTTCCGGGCGTTCTCCTTGCCCTGGCCGAGCTGGTCGCCCTCGTACGTGTACCAGGCCCCGGACTTGCGCAGGATGCCCTGGTCGACACCCATGTCGATGAGCGAGCCCTCGCGAGAGACGCCGTGTCCGTAGAGGATGTCGAACTCGGCCTGCTTGAAGGGCGGCGCCACCTTGTTCTTGACGACCTTCACGCGGGTGCGGTTGCCGACGGCTTCGCCGCCGTCCTTGAGCGTCTCGATGCGGCGGACGTCGAGGCGGACCGAGGCGTAGAACTTCAGCGCCTTACCACCGGTGGTGGTCTCGGGAGAGCCGAACATCACGCCGACCTTCTCGCGCAGCTGGTTGATGAAGATCGCGGTGGTGCCGGAGTTGTGCAGCGCGCCGGTGATCTTGCGCAGCGCCTGGCTCATCAGGCGTGCCTGCAGGCCGACGTGGGAGTCACCCATCTCGCCCTCGATCTCGGCGCGCGGCACGAGCGCGGCGACCGAGTCGATCACCAGGATGTCGAGCGCACCGGAGCGGATCAGCATGTCGGCGATCTCCAGCGCCTGCTCACCGGTGTCCGGCTGAGAGACCAGCAGCGCGTCGGTGTCGACGCCCAGCACCTTGGCGTACTCCGGGTCGAGCGCGTGCTCGGCGTCGATGAACGCGGCGATGCCGCCCGCCTTCTGCGCGTTGGCCACGGCGTGCAGCGCGACGGTGGTCTTACCCGAGGACTCGGGGCCGTAGACCTCGACGATGCGGCCACGCGGCAGGCCGCCGATGCCCAGCGCGATGTCGAGCGCGATGGCGCCGGTGGGAATGACCTCGATCGGAGGGCGGGTGTCCTCACCGAGCCGCATCACCGACCCCTTGCCGAACTGCTTGTCGATCTGGGCAAGGGCTAGATCGAGCGCCTTGCCCTTGTCCGGTGCTGCTGGCATGGAATCCACCTCATTGGCTGTCGCGGTTGTGATCTGTTGGGCTCGACGTTACGGGCGGGGTCCGACAGTTCCCGGGCTCGGCGGAAATCTGTGGACAGACGACCCCGGCGTGAACAACACGATAGACGAACACCTGTTCGAGGTCGAAGGTGACACACCCCTCCAGTAGGATTTCTCGGCTCGCCGAGCGGTCAGCGGCGTTCGACGGGAACCTCGAACTCGGCGCAGACCTGCTGCCAGATCTCCTTCGCGGGCACCCCGGCCTCGAGCGCCTCGTCAACCGTGCGCCCGCCGAGACCGCTGAGCACGTGGTCCTTGGCCAGCGTCTCCGAGCGCGCCGCGCCGAACTCTTCCGCCATCAGCCGTCGAAAAACCGTGATTCGCATCGGGACAAGGCTAACCACGGGACCGGCGTGCTCCCGCGCCGAGGCCGTACCGTGGGGACATGCAGCTCGCACAGACCTTCTCCGGGTTCGAGTCAACGGCCCTGGCGCTCGCCTCGATCGCGGCCGTGAGCGCGACGCTGGTCGTCCTGCTGATCAACTACCGCCGCAATCGGCGGAAATGACGGCTACTCGCCCGGCTGCACGTTCTGCTCGAAGTAGTCGGCCAGCGCGCCCGGCTTGGCCGACTCGCCCTCTCCCGTGGCGTTGACCTGGTAGATGAAGCCGGACAGCGGGCGGTCATCGACCGTGAAGACGAGCACTGACGAGTTGCGCCCCGCGGAGGCCGAGTAACTGCCCTCGAGCGCGTTGCCGCCCCAGTCGGCCTCCACCCGGTCGCCGCCGCCCGTGCGGTTCAGCAGCCCGTCGGTGTACTGCTTCAGCACGTCGCGCGACGAGCCGTGCAGGTAGGTGACCTGGGCGCCCGCGAGCCCCGGCGCGGAGCAGGTCACGGTGACCCCCAGCTCCTCCTCGTTCGCCGCCGCGGCAGGGCCGGTCCCGGTGCCCGGCCCGCACTGGCTGGTGTCGGCCAGGTCACCAGCGAGCTGCCGCAGGCAGCCCGTGAAGCCCTGCTGGTCGGTCTGTCCCGGTTCGCGGCACTCCTCCGCCGTGTAGGTCGTGGCCGACGACGAGGGCCACAGGAAGAACGCCGTGCTCGCCGCGATCAGCACCACGGCCGCGATCGCGGCCCCGATGAGCAGCTTCTTGCGGTTCTTCTCGCCCTTGCCGTCCGGCGCCGCCGGGTACGAGGGGAAGTTCGCCCCCGGTGCGTGCTGGGTGGCCAGCGCAGGCTGCGGGCCGCTGTTCGGGTACGCGGGCTGCTGCTGGTAGGCAGCGGGTGGGGCGTATCCGGGCACGGCGGCGACCTGCGGCGGGGGGTGCGGGCCGGTGGCGCCGGGCGCCTGCTGCGGCGGTGCGACGCCCGCCGAGGCGACCTGGCCCTCGACGTTCTGGGTGCGCATGCTGATGCCGTCTGAGGCCACGTGGTGAGCGCCGAGCGCCACGGCGGTCTCGGGCTGGTCGAGGCTGGAGGGCACCACGCCGAGCTTCTCCGCGAGGAGCGTGCCGACCAGCGGCAGCCTGCTCGATCCACCGACCAGGTAGATGCCGGCGAGCCGGTCGGGGCTCAGTCCCGCCGCCCGGACCGTCCTGGCGAGCAGTTCGACACTGCGCAGCATGGCGGGCCGGACGAGCGCCTCCAGCTCGGCCCTGGTGACGAGCACGTCGGTGAACGGCTCCGGCATCGGCACCTCGGTCTGCGGCAGCCGCGACAGTGCCTCCTTGGCGGCCTTGACGTCCTCCTGCAGCGTGCGCCGGGTACGCCGGTCGGCCGTGGACTCCGGGCGCAGCAGCCGCTGCCAGTGCTGCGGGTCGCGGTGGGAGACCTCGCGCCCGACGTGCACGAGCAGCGCCTGGTCGACGTCGAGACCGCCCAGATCGGGAAGGCCGTCCTCGGCCAGCACCGTGTAACCGTTCTGCGTCGCGCCGACGACGGCGACGTCGAACGTGCCGGCGCCGAGGTCGTAGACGGCGAGCGTCTGCCCGGCGCCGAGCGCCTTGCCGGGGAACGACGCGAAGTGCGCGGCGGCCGCCACGGGCTCGGGCACCAGCGAGACGGAGCCGGTCATGCCGGCGAGCCGCGCGGCCGAGAGCAGGACGTTGCGGCGGACGGGACCCCACTGCGCGGGATGGGTCAGCCGGATCTCGTCCGGCTGCTCGCCGCCCAGCTGTCGGGAGGTCTCGTCGAGCACACGCCGCAGGACCGCGGCCAGCGCCTCGTTCACCGGGACGACATCGGTGCCGAGCAACAGGGTCTGCTCGTCGACCCTGCGCTTGGGGTTGGGTTCGAACCGGGTGGGGTCGAGCCGCGCGCGCCGCTCGGCGTCCCTGCCCACGACGAGGGTGCCGTCCTCCTCCGCGAAGACCGCGGAGGGCATCGTCGCGGAACCGTCGACCTCGACGACGCGGGGCGGGCGACCGTGTGCGGACAGGACGGCGACGGTGTTGGACGTACCGAGATCCACGGACAGAATCCGCACAGTTCTCCCCTTGTTGATGTCGCGAAGCTCGCGGTGATGCTCCCATGTCCGCGCTCACGGCGTGGACGGACCCGGCGATTTCCCTGCTCAGGACGGGTACGGCCGGAAACTGTCGGTGGCCGGGAGCATCATGGGAACGTGGGCACGGATGTTCTGGACCTCTTCTCCCCCGCGACCAGGGACTGGTTCGCGGGGGCGTTCGCCGAGCCCACGCGCGCGCAGGAGGGGGCCTGGCGCGCCGCGCACGCGGGCGAGCACTCCCTGGTGGTGGCGCCGACGGGCTCGGGCAAGACGCTGGCCGCGTTCCTGTGGGCGCTGGACCGGCTGGCGGTCGAGGGCGCGCCGGACACGCCGAAGAACCGCTGCCGGGTCCTCTACGTCTCGCCGTTGAAGGCGCTCGCGGTGGACGTCCAGCGCAACCTGAGGGCACCGCTGGCGGGGATCTCGCAGGCCTCGCACCGGCTGGGTCTGCCGGTGCCGGACATCACGGTCGGCATGCGCACCGGCGACACCACGGCGGCAGAGCGCCGCTCGTTCTCGCGCACGCCGCCCGACGTGCTGGTGACCACGCCCGAGTCGCTGTTCTTGATCCTGACCTCGTCGGCGCGGGAGTCGTTGCGTGGTGTCGAGACCGTGATCGTGGACGAGGTGCACGCCGTCGCGGGCGGCAAGCGCGGCGCGCACCTGGCGCTCTCACTTGAGCGGCTGGACGACCTGCTGCGGCGGCCCGCCCAGCGCATCGGGCTCTCGGCAACGGTCCGGCCAGTCGACGAGGTCAGCTCGTTCCTCGCCGGCGGCAGGCCGGTGCGCGTGGTGCAGCCCAAGCTCGCCAAGACGATCGAGGTCAGCGTCGAGGTGCCGGTCGAGGACATGGGCGAGCTGGACGCTCCGGCGAGCCCTCCCGCCGAACCGCTGCCCTTGCCCTCGGAGGGCGGGATCGGCACGCAGGAGGAGATCTCGGGTGGCGGCGTGCGCAGGCCGTCGATCTGGCCCGCCGTCGAGGAACGCGTGCTGGAGCTGATCCGGCAGCACCGGTCCACCATCGTGTTCGCGAACTCGCGACGGCTCGCCGAGCGGCTCACGGCGCGGCTCAACGAGCTCGTGGCCGAGCGTACCGAGCTGGAGCCGGGCCAGCGCTACCCGGCGGAGGCGATCGGCGAGTCCGGGCTGACGGTGGGAGCCGAGGCGACGGTCGCGAAGGCCCACCACGGCTCGATGTCCCGCGAGCAGCGCACCCGCGTGGAAGAGGAGCTGAAGTCGGGACGGCTGCCGTGCGTGGTCGCCACGTCCTCGCTGGAACTCGGCATCGACATGGGCGCGGTCGACCTGGTGGTGCAGATCGAGGCGCCGCCCACGGTCGCGTCCGGCCTGCAGCGGGTGGGCAGGGCGGGCCACCACGTCGGCGCGGTGTCGAGCGGCGTGATGTTCCCGAAGTTCCGGGGCGACCTGGTGTCGTGCGCGGTCGTGGCCGAGCGGATGACGAACGGCGCCATCGAGGCGATCCGGTATCCCCGCAACCCACTCGACGTGCTGGCGCAGCAGGTCGTCGCCATGGTGGCGCTCGAACCGAGGACGGTGGAGGAGATCGCCACGACGGTGCGCAAGGCGGCTCCGTTCGCGGCGCTGCCGGACGACGCGCTGCACGCGGTGCTCGACATGCTCGCCGGGCGCTACCCCAGCGAGGAGTTCGGTGAGCTGCGGGCCCGCATCACGTGGGACCGGGTGACCGGCGAGCTGCGCGGCAGGCCGGGGGCGCAGCGGCTCGCCGTCACCTCGGGCGGCACGATTCCCGACCGCGGCCTGTTCACGGTGATGACGCCGGGCGACGGCGAGCGGCCGGGCTCGCGTGTGGGCGAGCTGGACGAGGAGATGGTCTACGAGTCCAGGGTCGGGGACACGATCCTGCTGGGCACCTCGTCATGGCGGATCACCGACATCACGCACGACCGGGTGATCGTGGTGCCCGCGCCCGGCGAGCCCGCGCGGATGCCGTTCTGGAAGGGCGACGCGCCCGGCAGGCCGCTCGAGCTCGGCAGGGCGCTCGGCCGGTTCCTGCGCGAGGTGTCCACAGCAGACGATGAGACCGCCCGGCAGCGGGCCACCGCCGCGGGACTCGACGAACGGGCGAGCACGAACCTCCTGACCTATCTCGGTGAGCAGCGCGAGGCGACCCGGCACGTGCCGAGTGACCGGACGATGCTGCTGGAGCGGTTCCGCGACGAGCTCGGCGACTGGCGCGTCGTGGTGCACTCGCCCTTCGGCGCGCAGGTGAACGCTCCGTGGGCGCTGGCGATCGCGGCGCGGCTGCGGGAGACGCGCGGCGTGGACGCGCAGGTGGCGCACTCCGACGACGGCATCGTGCTGCGGCTGCCGGAGGCGCTCGACGCGGACGGCAGGGAGATCATGCTGACCGCCGAGGACGTGCTCGTCGACCCGGACGAGGTCGAGTCGCTGATCGTCACCGAGGTCGGCGGCTCGGCGTTGTTCGCGGCCCGGTTCCGGGAGTGCGCGGCGCGCTCGCTGCTGCTGCCGCGCCGGGATCCCCGCCGGCGCACACCGTTGTGGCAGCAACGGCAGCGGGCCGCGCAGCTGCTCGGGGTGGCCGCCAAGTACGAGCGGTTCCCGGTGGTGCTGGAGGCCATGCGGGAATGCCTGCAGGACGTCTACGACGTGGGCGGGCTGCGCGAGCTGATGGCCGACGTCCGGGCGCGCAGGGTGAAGGTCGTCGAGGTGGAGACGCCGTCGGCGTCGCCGTTCGCGCGGAGCCTGCTCTTCGGCTACGTCGGCATGTTCCTGTACGAGACGGACGCGCCACTCGCCGAACGGCGGGCCGCGGCGCTGTCTCTCGACTCGGCGCTGCTCGCCGAGCTGCTCGGAACCGAGGCGATCCGGGAACTGCTCGACGCCGACGTGGTGGCTTCGGTGGAGCGCTCGCTGCAACGACTCGACGAGGATCGGCACGCCCGCGGCGTCGAGGACGCGGCGGATTTGCTGCGCTTCCTCGGTGACCTGACCGTTGAGGAGGCCGCCGAACGCGGGGTGCGCCCTGACTGGCTCACCGAGCTGGTCGCCGAGCGGCGGGCGATCCAGGTGCGCATCGGCGGCGAGGAGCGCTATCTCGCGATCGAGGACGCCGGTCGGGTACGGGACGCGCTCGGCGTCGCGCTGCCGATCGGCGTGCCCGAGGTGTTCACGGAGCCGGTGGCCGACCCGCTGGGCGACCTGCTGATCCGCTACGCCCGCAGCCGGGGGCCGTTCGCGGCGGCGCAGGCGGCGCGGCGGTTCGGGCTCGGCCCCGCGGTGGTCACCGGGATCCTCGACCGGCTGACGACGGAGGGCAGGCTCGTCAGGGGTGAGCTGCGGCCGCAGCCGTACGAGCCGGGCGGTGTCGAGTACTGCGACGCCGCGGTGCTGCGCAGGCTCCGGCGCGCGTCGCTGGCGCGGCTGCGGGCGGAGGTCGAGCCGGTCGAACCGGCCGCGCTGGGCCGGTTCCTGCCAGGGTGGCACGGCATCGGCGGGCGCGTGCGCTCGGCGCCGACGGCGGACGACGTGCTGTCCGTGGTCGAGCAGCTGGCGGGTGCGCCGTTGCCGGCGAGCGCGCTGGAGTCGCTGATCCTGCCGAGCAGGCTGCCCGGCTACTACCCGGCACTGCTGGACGAGCTGACCACGGCGGGCGAGGTGACGTGGTGTGGCTGCGGCTCACTGTCCGGAGGGGACGGCTGGGTCGCGCTGGCACCGTCCGATGTGGCCGATCTGCTGCTGCCCGATGTCGAGGAGGCCATGCCGGAGGGCCCGCTGCACTCCGCGATCGTGTCCACTTTGGAGCACGGCGCGCTGTTCTTCCGGCAGCTCGTCGACCGCGTGACGCCGTTGGTCGACAAGGCGCCCGACGACGGGGACGTGGTGGCCGCGCTGTGGGACCTCGTGTGGGCGGGAATGGTCACGGGCGACACGCTCGGCCCGTTGCGGGCGCAGGTCTCCGGGAAGGGGGCGGCGCACAAGCCGCGCCGCTCGCCACCGAGGGGCCGCTACGCGCGGCTGCGGGCGGGCAGGCCCGCGATGCCGTCGCGCACCGGGCCGCCGACGGTCGCGGGGCGTTGGGGGCTGACCCCGGACCGGGAGGCCGACCCGACGCGGCGGACCCACGCGCGGACGGAGTCGTTCCTGGAACGGCACGGGGTGCTCACCCGGGGCGCACTGGACACCGAGCGGGTCACGGGCGGCTTCTCCGGGATCTACAAGGTGCTGCGCGGCATGGAGGACTCGGGTCAGGTCATCCGCGGGTACGTCGTGGAGGGGCTCGGCGCGGCGCAGTTCGCGGCGCGCGGCGCGGTCGACCGGCTGCGCGCTCTGTCCGACGCCGGCGGCCCACGTGCGCCGCAGGGTGCCGTGGTGCTGGCGGCCGCCGATCCGGCACAGCCGTACGGCGCCGCGCTGCCCTGGCCGGTTCCGCTGGGGGCCACGAAGCACCGGCCCGCCCGCAAGGCGGGGGCGCTGACGGTGCTGGTCGACGGTGTGCCCGCGCTCTACGTGGAGCGGGGCGGACGGTCGCTGCTGTCGTTCACGGAGGACGGGCCGGTGTTGCGCACGGCGGCTCACGCGCTGTCGACGGCGGTCAGAGAGGGGTGGCTCGGCCAGCTGCAGGTTCAGCGGGCGGATGGTGAGGAGGCGCTGACCTCCGAGCTCGCGGATGTCCTGCGGGAGGCCGGTTTCCGGGCTACTCCGAAGGGGCTGCGGCTCCGGGCCTGAGCGCCCACCTCCTAAGCTGCACGGCGACGTGTGGAAAGGATCCCGACGATGGCCGTGCGCGACCTGCGCTACTTCGGTGACCCGGTGCTGAAGACCGTGGCGGACCCGGTGACCCGGTTCGACGCCTCGGTGAAGGCACTGGTCGACGACCTCCTCCAGACCGTCGACCTGCCCGGCAGGGCGGGACTCGCCGCGCCGCAGATCGGCGTGAGCCTGCGGGCGTTCAGCTACAATGTGAAGGGCGAGCTCGGGTACGTGCTGAACCCGGAGATCGTGGAGCTCTCCGAGGAAACGCAGGAGGTCACCGAGGGCTGCCTCTCCGTGCCCGAACTGTGGTTCACCACCGTCCGGGCGCGGTACGCGGTCGTCCGCGGCGTCGACGTGCGCAACGAGCCGGTGACCGTGGAGGGCAGCGGGCTCATGGCGCAGTGTCTTCAGCATGAGACCGATCACCTCGACGGCAAGCTCTATCTCGACCGGCTCGACAAAGACCAGCGCCGGCAGGCCCTGCGCGAAGCGCGCCAGCGCGACTGGTTCTGGTCCCGTTGACAAATTGCTCCGCAACGCAACGGAATATTGATCTGACCCTGGGCAACCGGCGTGCCGTTTGAGTGCGCCGTGATCTGCCGGTTATACCGCCGAACGGCCTAACTCACCTGGTCAAGAACCCAGGTTGCTTCGCCTGCCCTGTGGCCATCACCACTCGTTCGTGACTTCGCCGTTGTCAGTTCGTAATCTGGCCGAGCTCTTGCCGTAATCGATTTTTCGAGGACAGAAATGGCCGGCCGACATCGTGCGAAAAGATCGCCCTCCTGGGCAAAACCGACCGCGCTGGGCGTAGCCGCAGCGAGCATGCTCGCGTTCACAGTCTGGTTCACCAGCGGACTGTGGGGCAACGACACCGAGAACAGTGGCGCCGCGCTCGCCGCCTCAGCGGGACCGACCGAACAGCACCGGCTCGTGAAACCATCCCCCACCACGAGCCGGAAGCCGGTCCCGACCAGCACGACAACCACACCCCCGCCCTCCCCCTCCCCGACCACGACCACCACCACGGAGAGCTCCAGCGAAGAGCCTCCGCCACCGCCTCCTCCGCCACCACCACCGCCGCCCCCGCCCGAGTCGTGCTCGACCGAACTCGAGGGAACGCAGCCTCACGTCGCGCAGGTGGGCAACCACGTTCTCACCAAGTTCGACGTCGATTCCGTCGGCGGCGTCGGCAGCCGTTCCGGCGCGAGCGACCACCCCTCCGGACTGGCGCTGGACTTCATGGTCGACTCGTCCACAGGTGACCAGATCGCCGACTACGTCCTGGCTCACCAGGCGGAGTTCGGGGTGACCTACGTGATCTGGGAACAGCAGTACAACGACGGCAGCGGCTGGTCGACGATGGAGGACCGCGGCAGCGCGACCGCGAACCACTACGACCACGTGCACGTCTCCTTCGAGGAGAGCGCCGACGTGTCTGTCACCTGCTGACAGCAGCTCAGAGGACGATCCGCAGGACACCTCTCTCATCGGGGGCGGGTGCAGGCGAGAGCCCTGCCCGGAGAGCTGTCCTGCGGATTCCGTCCTCCCCTGGCAGGCACGTCGCGACGAGCTCGCGACAGCCCCACGCGGAGGCGAGCACCGCAAGCCTGCGCAGCAGGGCGGTGCCGAGCCCGTTGCGCTGCCAGGCGTCCTCGACGAGCAGCGAGATCTCCGCGGCGTCGCCGCCCTGCTCGGGAATCAGCTGGCCGAGTGCGATCACGTCCCGCCCGCATACGGCCACGACGCCGACCCCGCGCGGCGGGACCAGCAGCCGGTGCAGCCAGCGGCGCGGCACGATGCGCAGGCCCGTGTGGTAGCGGTGAAACAGGGTCCGCGCCGAGCATCGGCCGTGCAGCGCGAAAAGCGCGTCGGCGTCACCTGGCCGGGCCTCGCGCAGCACAACGGTCGCGCCGTCGGTACAGGTCTCGACCGTTGGCCCGGAGACGTTGGCGCGCATGGCCGCCAGCAGTCCGAGCAGCGCGTCGGCCCTCGCCAGCTCCTGCTGCAGGAACGGCGCCCACAACCTGCGGGCCACGAGCGCGTCGGCCTCCCCGGCGAGGAAGACGGCGCGGTGCCCGCCCTCGGTTCGGCCGGGATTGGCCTCGACGGACGGCACCACAGTGACCAGATCCGCCGCGAGGACCTCGCGCACCGCGTCGGCGAGGCTCGCCGGATCGGCGACGACGCGGCTCGCCGCGACCAGGCCGGCCGCCGACGAGTCGACCAGCTCACGCACGTCGGCGTCGGTGATGCCGAGGCATTCGCAATCCTCGTCCTCGATGGCCTGGACCAGGTGCGCGCGCGTCAGGCCCACGGCCGGCCGGACGACGATCTCGTCGAGCACCCCATCCGGCACCGCCAGCACGGCGAGACCCAGGATGTTGCACTCCAGGTCCGCGAGCCGGACCGCGACCCGGGCCAGCGTGCCGGGCCGGTCGTCCATGCGGACGCGCAACCTCCACGTGACCGAGGTCCGGTCGGCCTCCCGCACCTGGTCGAGCCAGGCACGGGGGATCTCGGAACGCGCGGTGGTCCGGGCACGGCGAATGTCCATGACATCCACGATCCCCGGCCGTTGTTGCTGGTCGGCGGCAGAGGTGTTTCGCGCGTGTCAGCGTCGCCTCGGGTGCGCAACGCAACGGAAACACGCTCCGTGATCACGCCCCGAGGTCAGCCGCGAGTGACGACCGCGATCTCGTTGCCCTCCGGATCGGTGAGCCGCGCGCCCGGCAGCTCCCCGGCCGGCGCATCGCCCTCGACGGCCACGGCGAGGCGCCACCTTGTCCCCGTGCGCTCGGCGTCCGCGTTGCGCAACAGTTCCAGCCACGGTCCCCGGCATCCGGGCTCCCGCAGGCTCGTGAACTGGGGATGGCGCCGCACCACGTCCCAGCCGCTGACCGAGGACCAGAACCCACCGAGCGCGGCAGGTTCGCGTACGTCCACGACGACGGCCGCCAGCGCTCCCGTGTCGGCGTACTCCTCACGCGGTTCGAGCACGCAGAACTCGTTGCCCTCCGGGTCGGCGAGCACCACCCATGGCACAGCGCCCTGCCCGACGTCGGCTGTGGTGGCGCCGCGGGCGACGGCATCGTCCACGATGGACCGTTGCCGCTCCCTACCGGCGCTGGCCAGATCCAGGTGCACGCGGTTCTTCGCCGTCTTGGGTCCCGGTGCCGGCACGAAGACCAGCGACAGCTGACAGCCGTCCGGCTCCGGTGCCCGCACCGCGACCGCACCCTCAACGTCCGCCCCGTCCTCAGGCACCACCTCCCAACCCAGGAGCCCGGACCAGAACCCGGCGAGCAGCGACGGCTGTCGCGCGTCCACCACGAGATGCGCCAGACGAGTTGCCATCTGGGCAATCTAGCGACCGACCTCGACAACGGATGTTGCTTCCCCACAAACCCGTCATCTCGTGGCCAGCCTCATCAGCGCCCACAACTGCCCTGCCGCGTCGTCGTCACCGTCCACGTGCACCGCTCCCAGCCGCTGCCTGCCCCACAGCCACAGGTAGACCGTGACCGGGGACTCGGAGACGACCGCGTCGGCCCGCAGTGCCTCGGCATCGGAGCAGCGCCACGCGACCGTTTCCGTGGGCCCTGCCCTGGCGATCCAGCTGTGCCCGCCGGTGCGCACCCCCACCGAGCTCTGGCGGGTGCCGCTGAGCCCCAGCATCCCGAGCCGGTGGCTGAACCACACCGCGAGCGCCTCGTCGATGCCGTCGAGCGCGATGTCGTCGGCGATCTCACCGAGGTCGAACCGCGCCGCGTCCTCCACGTCGACCCGGTGGATCGTGGACTCGTGCGCCATGCGGCGGCACCAGAACCCGTAGGTCGGGTCCGCGGGCCACCAGGTGGCGGCGCGCTCACCGGGGTCGTGCCAGCGCAGCACCTCGTCCAGGTCCACGAACCCCTGCCGCAGGTAGCTCTCGACGGTCTGGCCCGGCGCGGGGTCCCGCTGCCACTCCCTTGGCCGGCCTCCCTCGACCAGCCAGGCCAGCGCGACGCGGTAGACACTGCCCACGTGGCGGACCACCTCTCCGACCGTCCAACCCGGACTCATCGGCACCGCCACGTCGTGCGGCACCGCGCGCGCCGCCTCGATCAGCAGATCGACCTCGTACCCCATCGCGTCCAGCAGCCTGCCGTGGTCGATCAGCGCCTGTCCCGGCATCATCCGCTCCGGCGCCGGTGCGCGTGCGGGCGCGCGCCGCAGTGGGCGGCCCGCTCCACGGGGTGACCGTGCACCACGCGGCCAGCGATCGACACGAACTGGCCCGCCCGTGCGGACAACTCGTCCGCGGATTCGGCGGTGATGCGCCGCGTGACGCCCGCCTGCGCCGCCGCCTGCCTCGCGGAGTGCGCCGCGAAGAACCCGGCCCACTGCCGCAGTTCCGGCACGGCGCCCTCCAGCAGCGTCCACACACTCTCCGGCTTCGCGCGGCCCCGGTGCGGACGCCCGCGCGCGGCGAGGATCGCGGCCGCGGCCCGCAGCGCCGACAGGTAGGCGGCGATGAACCGCTTGACCGGATCCGATTCCCGCGTCGCCTCCGCCAGCCCGTGTTTCGCCTGCGTGAGCAGCGACACGGCGGCGGGCACCGTCGGCGGCCGCACCTCGAACGGCAGCGCGGGCTGGGTAGAGCCCTTGCGCGACCCCGGGCCACCGCGCGACGCGAACGCGACGGACATGGCCCACCTCCCTCTCTCGAACCGGAGATGGAGCGCGGACGGCGGACAATGGTCCCGGCGCGCAGATGCTTCCCCCATCCACGCGCCGGGGACCGACCGGAGAGCGCTCCACCGGGTGTCGAACGTATGTTCGAACACCTCCAGACTAGCTCGCGGGTGACGGGTGCTCAAGCCCAGGTGGGGTGGTCAACGGGCGATCTGCGTCGCATCCGACGGCTGTCCCGTGATCTCATACGTGTATGAGCACCCTCGACCACCCCTCGGTCGCCAAGGTGGCGGCAGCCCTCACCGAGGCCGGTCAGGACGCCGCCGCCGACGGCATCCGGATCCTGCCCGCCGACGCGCGCACGGCGGCACTGGCGGCCGAGGCTCTGGGCGTCGAGGTGGGCGCGATCGCCAACAGCCTCGTGTTCCGCGCCTCGTTCGACGGCGAGCCCGACGCCCCGCTGCTCGCGCTGACCTCCGGCGCGCACCGCGCCGACCCGCGCACGCTCGCCGCACTGACCGGCGCCACCGAGGTCGGCAAGGCCGACCCCGCGTTCGTCAAGGAGCACACCGGGCAGACCATCGGCGGTGTCGCGCCGGTCGGGCATCCGAGCAGGCTGATCACGCTGGTCGACACCGCGCTGCGGGCCTACGACGTGGTGTGGGCGGCGGCCGGGCACCCCAAGTCGGTGTACCCCACGACCTTCGACGGCCTGCTCGCCGTCACCGGCGGCCGCGCGGCCGACGTCGCGGCGCCACCCCCGGAGGACGTGCCGGCATGACCGCGATGTCCTCCGGCTACGCCAAGCTCGCCCACCTCTCCGGCGACGAGTTCCGCGCCCGGCTGCCCGAGGCGCTCTCGCTCTACGTCGCCGCCATGAACTACCCGGAAGGCACCGCCGAGCAACGCGCGCCGATGTGGCTGACCCACGCGCTGCGGGACGGCTGGCGCTGCGTCGCCGCGCTCGACACCGACGACCGCCTCGTCGGGCTCGCCTACGGCTACCGCGGCACGCCGGGCCAGTGGTGGCACGAGCAAGTGCGAAGGGGCCTGGCGGGCCGCGAGGGCGACCAGGCCGCCGACGCGTGGCTCGGTGACTACTTCGAGCTGACCGAGATCCACGTCCGGCCGAGCAGCCAGGGCCGGGGCACCGGCGAGAATCTGCTGCGCACGCTCGTCGACGGCGTGCGGCACCGGCACGTGCTGCTCTCCACACCCGAGGGCACGAGCCGGGCATGGAAGCTGTACCGCAGGCTCGGCTTCACCGACGTGCTGCGTGACTACCACTTCGCGGGCGACCCGCGCCCGTTCGCGATACTGGGACGCACGCTGCCCCTTGAGTAGCCTGTGCGTTTCCCCAGATCGTCGTGGTCTTCCGCGTTCTCCGGAACGCGGGACCACCCGCGGCGCGTTGGGCGGAGCATGAGCCTTACCGCACCCGACCGTTTCCCCATGCACGTCGAGCCCCACGCACTGGTGGTGGTGGCCGGCCTGCCGGGTGCGGGCAAGAGCACACTGCTGCGCGACATCGAGAGCGTCCCGCCCGTCACCGTGCTGGACACCGATCAGCTGCGCTCCCTGCTCCGCCGCGTTCTGCCGGCCGGGACGCCCTACTCCTGGTACCGGCCGCTCGTCCACGTCCTGCACGTGCTCCGGCTCGTCGCCGTGGCCGCCCGCGCGCGGAACACGATCGTCGTGCACGACCCCGCGACGGGCGCGTTCGCGAGGTCCGCCTTCGTCGCGCTGGGCGTGCTGACAGGGCGGCCGAGGCACCTGCTGTGGATCGACTGCACCGTCGAGGAGGCGCTGAAGGGACAGCACCGGCGGGGCCGCGTGCTGCTCGGCTGGTCGTTCTCGCGGCACGCGCGGCACGCACCGCGCACGCGCGACCGGCTGATGGCGGGCATGGTGCCCGCCGGGTGGCGCAGCGCGACGGTGACCGACCGCTCCGTCACCCGGCGGGGCCTGCTTGTGCTCACGGAGCCGGGGGACGCCCCCCAGGGGAGGCGCCACCCGGCCGGTCAGCGCTCGGGCCGCCAGTAGCTCACCCCGATGGCGGCGACCAGCAGCGCGGCGCCGCACCAGCCGGCAAGGCCAAGGCGGTCGTCGAGCAGCACCGCGGCCAGCACGGCCGCCGTCAGCGGTTCGAGCAGCGCCGACAGCGCGGCGAGCACCGGATGGGAGTGCTCGAGCCCACGGAAGTACGCGGCGTATGCCAGCGCCGTCGGCACGGCCCCCAGATACACCGCGAGTGCGAGCACGTCCGCGCTCAACGGGACAGCCGCGCCGAACCACAGCGCGCCCGGCAGCAGCGCCACGCCACCGAGCAGGCAGCCGAACGCGGTGGTGCGCAAGGGATCGAGGCCCTCGACGGGATTGCGGGTGACGAGCGTCAGCGTTGCGAACCCTGCTCCCGACACGAGCGCGAAGGCGAGGCCGGCGATCGTCTCCCAGCCCTCGCCCGCGCCGTCGGGCGACCACCTGAGCAGCACGAGGCCGAGCAGCGCGCCCGCGATGGAAAGGACGGTCGGCAGCCGCGGCGCCCGCCGCCGGGCGACCGCCGTCGCGAGCGCCACGAACACCGGGACGCTGCCGATGGTGGTCATCGTGGCGATGCTCACGGACGTGAGCGACACGGCGGCGAAGTAGCACGCCTGGAACAGGCCGAGCAGGACACCGGCGAGCAGCAGCCGCACCGCGGCGGCTCGCGTGCGCGGCAGTGCGCGCAGCCTGCCGGTCGCCCAGAGGAACAGCACCGCGAAGGCGCCGCCGAGCAGCAGCCGGTACGCGGCGACGGCCAGCGGGTGCAACCCCGCTCGCTCGGACAGGAGGGAACCGGCGAGGCCGCCGGTTCCCCACAGCACCCCGGCGACGACCAGGCTCACCGAGCCGGCGCGGGCGCGCACGGCAACGGAAACGGACATGAGAACGCTCCAACGTCGAAGTGAAAGGGAGGGCCGACGACGCGGGGCGTGCTCCGGAGCCGGAACGGCTACCGGATGGATGCAGAAAGAAACCGTGCGGCGACGAGAAGGCCGCACGGCGTGGCTTCGTGCCTACGCCCCGCTCAGGAGCGCGGAGGCGGGGTGCTGCGGAAGACCCGGTGAATCATGGGCCCGATCATACAGTCGCCGACTGCACCCAAGGCCACCTTTGTTGCGTTGAATCGACGCAGTGGCGCGTCAGCGTCTCCGTTTGGGCGGTGGAGGGCAGACGGGCGGGCGCAACCAAGGTGGCCTTGGGGGGACGGTGTCAGAGCAGGGCGAGCTGTTCGCGGAGGGTGTCGAGGCCCATGCCGCCCATGCGCAGTGCCCGCATGTGGAAGTCCCGCAGGTCGAAGGCGGAGCCCTGCCGCCCGCGCACCTCGTCGCGGGCGTCCAGCCACAGCTTCTCGCCGAGCTTGTACGACGGCGCCTGGCCCGGCCAGCCGAGATAGCGGTCGATCTCGTCCCGCACGTGGTCGGCGTCGGTGATGGTCCTGGTGAGCATGAACTCCAGACCCAGTTCCGGCGTCCAGCGCTCGCCCTCGTGGAAGCCGGTGCCCGCCGGGATCTCCAGCTCCAGGTGCATGCCGATGTCCACCACCACGCGCGCGGCGCGGAAGAGGTGCGCGTCGAGCATGCCGAGCAGGTTGCCGTCGTCCTCCAGGTAGCCGAGGTCGCGCATGAGCCGTTCCGCGTACAGCGCCCAGCCCTCGGCGTGGCCCGAGGTGAATGCCAGCATCCGCTGGAACCGGTTCAGCGAGGCGGCCTGGTGAACGGCGGTCGCGATCTGCAGGTGGTGCCCCGGCACGCCCTCGTGGTAGACGGTGGTGACCTCGCGCCAGGTGGAGAAGTCCTCGCGGTCCTGCGGCACCGACCACCACATGGTGCCCGGCCGGGAGAAGTCCTCGTTGGGACCGCTGTAGTAGGCGCCGACGCCCCCGCCGGGCGGCGCGATGCGGCAGTCGAGCGCCATGAGCTCGTCGGGGATGTCGAAGTGCTTGCCTCGCAACGAGTTCAGTGCCTCGTCGGAGAGCCCCTGCATCCACTCCTGGAAGCCGCGCTGCCCGCGCACGCGGTAACGTTCGTCCTCGTCGAGCGCCCGCGCGGCCCCGGCCAGCGACGCGCCCGGCGCGATCCGCGCGGCCACCTCCTTGGCCTCCCGCTCGACGCGGGCGAACTCCTCCCACCCCCAGTCGTAGGCGGCGCGCAGGTCCAGGTTCGCGCCGACGAAGTAGCGCGACCACAGGCGGTAGACGTCCTCACCGACGGCGTCCTTCGTGGGCGCCTCAGGGGCGAGCTCGGCCCGCAGGAACCCGGCGAGCTCGGCGTAGGCCTCCTGCGCGGCGTGCGCGGCCCGGCCGAGTTCCGCGCGCAGCGAATCCGGCACGCCCCCGGCGCTTTCGGCGAGGGGCACGAAGAAGCCCGAGCCCCCGCTCAGGCCCGCCCACACCTCGGCCTGCTCGGCGACCTTGGCGATCTGCCGCAGCGCGGGCGCGTTGCCCGCCTCGGCCGCGGCGAGCAGCGAGGCCCGGACACCGTCGAGCGCTGCGGGAACCTTGCCCATCCTCGCGGCGATGTTCTCCCAGTGCCCGGTGGTCTCGCTCGGCATGAGGTCGAAGACCTGCCGCACGTTCTGCACGGGGCTCTCGATGACGTTCAGCGACGCCACGTCCAGGCCGGCCTCGTGGACCTCCACATCAAGGCCGATCCGTTCGAGGAACACGGCTTTCGCCACGCGCTCGCCGTCGTCGGCGGGGGTCGCCGCCTCGAGCTCGCGCAGCGCCCGCTTCGCGAGCGAGGCGCGGGCGGCATGCCCCTCCGGGGAGTAGTCGGTGAGCTGGTCGTCGTAGCTCGCCACGCCGAACATCGTCGCCGCGACGGGGTCGGCCGCGGCGATGTCGTCGACGAACTGGTCGCAGATCTCGTGCACACGCATGGGCGGCACGCTACCGCCTCACGCGCGCGCCGGAACCAGTCCGAGCCTGCCCACCAGCTCGCGTGTCGCCTTGGAGCGGTTGAACGTGTAGAAGTGCAGCGCGGGAACGCCTTCGGCGAGCAGCCGCTCGCACAGCTCGGTGACGGCGTCGAGGCCCTCGGCGCGGAACGCCTTCGCGTCGGCGGAGAGCGGTTCGAGCCGGTCGAGCAGCGTGCGCGGGGCGTCGACACCGGACAGCTCGATGGTCTTGTGCAACGTCCTCGGCGTGGTCAGCGGCATGATGCCCGGGATGAGCAGCTTGTCGCAGCCCGCGGCGGCCACGCGGTCGCGCAGCCGCAGGAAGTCGTCGGCCTCGAAGAACAGCTGCGCGATGCCGAAGTCCGCCCCCGCCTTGAACTTCCGCACCAGGTAGCGGGTGTCGGTGTCGAGGTCGGGCGAGCGGGGGTGGCCGTAGGGGAAGGCCGACACCCCGACGCAGAAGTCGCCGAGCGAGCGCACGAGCTCTACGAGCTCCTCGGCGTAGTTGAGCCCCTGCGGGTGCGGAATCCACTCGCCGTAGGGGTCGCCGGGCGGGTCGCCGCGCAGGGCGAGGATGTTGCGCACGCCGACGGCGGCGTACCAGCCGATGACGTTGCGCAGCTCGGCGACGGAGTGGTTGACGGCGGTGAGGTGCGCCATGGGCACGAGGGTGGTCTCGGTCGCGACCCTGGCGATGCTGCGGATGGTGCCGTCGCGGCTCGAGCCGCCCGCGCCGTACGTGATCGACATGTAGGCGGGGTCGAGCTGTTCCAGCTCGCGGACCGCTCGCCACAGCACCGCCTCGTCGGCCTCGTCGCGGGGCGGGAAGAACTCCACTGAGAAAACGGGAGTGTCGCCCCGCAGTCGCTCGATCACCGACGTCATGCCGCACATGCTACTGGCGGAGTATCGACCTGCGACGATAGAGGCATGAGTGAGCCCGCCTTCGACGCAGACCTGCCAGCGCACGTCAACGCCGCGCTGGCCGACTTCCTCCGGGACGCGAGCGAGGCCATCGGGCACACCGAGCCCACGTTCGGTCCCGCCACGGACGCGCTGAGTGACTTCGTGCTCGGCGGGGGCAAGCGGTTGCGCCCGACGTTCGCGTGGTGGAGCTGGCGTGGCGCGGGCGGCGATCCCACGGGTGACCACGCCGAGGGCGTGCTGCGGGTGGTGGCGAGCCTCGAGCTGATCCAGGCGTGCGCGCTGATCCACGACGACGTGCTGGACTCCTCCGACTCCCGCCGCGGCTCCCCGACCGTGCACGTCGCCTTCGCGGGCAGGCACGCCGAGGAGGGCTGGCTCGGCTCACCGGACAGCTTCGGGCTGGCGGCCGCCGTGCTCATCGGCGACCTCGCGCTCGCGTGGGCCGACGACATGTTCGCCGAGGCGCCGCTGCCCGCACCGGTGCTGCGCGCCGCGCGGCCCGCGTGGCGCGCGATGCGCACCGAGGTGCTCGCCGGCCAGTACCTCGACGTGCACACGCAGGCGACCGGCGACGCGTCGGTGGAGGCGGCGCTGCGGATCGACCGGCTCAAGACCGCGGCCTACACCGTGCAGCGGCCGCTGCACCTCGGCGCCGCGCTCGCCGGTGCGGGGCCGGAGCTGATCGACCCGCTGATGGCGTTCGGCCGCGACCTCGGCGTCGCGTTCCAGCTGCGCGACGACATGCTCGGCGTCTTCGGGGACCCGTCCGTCACCGGCAAGCCGGCGGGCGACGACCTGCGCGAGGGCAAGCGGACGCTGCTGCTCGCGCTGGGGCTGCGGTTTGCGGCCGAGCAGGAGCGGGAACAGGAGCACAAGGCGATCACCGCCGCGGTGGGCAACCCCGATCTCACACGTGCCGACGTGGACATCGTGCGGCAGGCGCTGACCGATGTCGGTGCGGTCGCGGAGGTCGAGCGCCGCATCGACGAGCTGACCGACGCCGCGCTGACCACGCTGCGCGGCATCGACCTCGCCGAGCCGGCGGCGTCGAAGCTGACCGAGTTGACGGCCGTTGCGACGCAGAGGAAGTACTAGAGCCCGTCAGGGAAGGTGGGTGTGGTCATCCGTGGACGCAGATCTGATGGGGCACTAGTGCGGAGGGTTCCCGGGCCGACCGACCGGGTCGTCGTGGTGGGCGCCGGGCTCTCCGGGCTCTCCGCCACCCTGCACCTGCTGGGCCAGGGCAGGCAGGTGACCCTGCTGGAACGCGACCCCCGGCCGGGCGGGCGCGCCGGCGGGCACCGCGACCAGGGCTACACGATCGACACCGGCGCGAGCGTGCTCACGATGCCCGAGCTGCTCGACGAGGCGTTCGCCGCCGTCGGCCGCGACACCGCCGACCTGCTCACGCTCGAACGGCTCGAGCCGGCCTACCGCGCGCACTTCGCCGACGGCAGCACCATTCACCTGCACACCGACGCCGACGCGATGGAGGCCGAGATCCGCGCCGTGGCCGGCGCCGGGGAGGCCGAGGGATACCGGCGGCTGCGGCGCTGGCTCACCGCGCTGTACGCGGCGCAGAAGGACCACTTCATCGGCGGCAACTTCGACTCGCCGGTGGACCTGGTGCGCCCGGAGCTGGCGAAGCTGGCCGCGCTCGGCGGTTTCGGCAGGCTCGGCCCACGGATCGGGCGGTTCCTGCGGGACGACCGCGTGCGCAGGCTGTTCTCGTTCCAGTCGCTCTACGCCGGGCTCGACCCGATGCGCGCGCTGGGCGCCTACGGCGTCATTTCCTACATGGACACCGTGGGCGGCGTGTACTACCCGCGCGGCGGCATGGGCGCGGTCGGGCGGGCGCTCACCGAGGCCGCGGAGCAGGCCGGTGCGACGGTGCGGTTCGGCACGCAGGCGGCATGGCTCGAGCGCGTCGGCTCCCGCGTGCGCGCGGTGCGGACCGGCCACGGCGACCGCGTCGAGTGCGACGCGGTGGTGCTCGCCACGGAGCTGACCACGGCGTACGGCCTGCTCGGCATCCGCCCCCGCCGCGCGTTGCCGCTGCGGTTCTCGCCCTCGGCGGTGGTGCTGCACGGACGCAGCGGGCGCACCTGGCCGGGACTCGCCCACCACACGATCTTCTTCGGCGAGCAGTGGGAGCGGACGTTCGCCGAGATCATCCGCGAAGGCAGGCTGATGAGCGATCCGTCCCTGCTCGTCACCCGGCCCACCGCGACGGATCCCGGACTCGCGGCCGACGGCGAGCAGGTGATCTCCGTGCTGGCGCCCGCGCCGAACCTGCACACGGGACCGCTCGACTGGGCGCGGCTCGGCCCCGCCTACCGCGACGAGCTGCTGCGCACACTGGCCGCGCGGGGGCTCGACGGCGTCGCGGGCGAGCTGGAGATCGCCGAGCTGGTCACGCCGGCCGACTGGGCCGAACGCGGGCTCGCCGCGGGCACGCCGTTCTCGCTGGCGCACACGTTCGCGCAGACCGGCCCGTTCCGGCCCGCGAACCTGGTGCGGGGCGCTGACAACGTCGTGCTCGCGGGGTGCGGGACGACACCGGGAGTCGGCATTCCTCCGGTGCTGATCTCGGGCAGGCTCGCCGCCGCGCGGATCGCGCCGCCGAAGGGCGCGCGATGACCGCGCAGCTGCGCAGCGCGTACGCCGAGTGCCGCCGGATCAACGCCCACCACGGGCGCACGTACTACCTGGCGACCCGGCTGCTGCCGCCGGACGCGCGGCCGGGCACGCACGCGCTGTACGGCTTCGCGCGGTGTGCCGACGAGATCGTGGACAACCCGTCGCGCGGCAGTGACCCGGAGTCCCGCCTCGCGGACCTCGGGGCCCGGCTGGACCGGGCGTTCGCCGGGGAGCGACCGGCCGACCCGGTGCTGCTCGCGCTGACCGACACGGTGCTTCGCTACGGCATCGACCGGTCCCTGTTCGCCGCGTTCCTGCGCTCGATGCGGATGGACCTGCACGTGCGCGAGTACGCGACGTACGAGGCGCTGCACGAGTACATGTACGGCTCGGCCTGCGTGATCGGGCTGCAGATGCTGCCCGTGCTGGGCACCGTGGCGCCCCGCGAGGAGGCCGCGCCGTACGCCGCCGCGCTCGGCGAGGCGTTCCAGCTCACGAACTTCCTGCGCGATGTCGGGGAGGACCTCGCACGCGGCCGGATCTACCTGCCACTGGCCGAGCTGACCGCGTTCGATGTGGACCGTCACCTGCTCGAATGGTCCGCGCGCACGGGCGGCACCGACCGGCGGATCCGCCGCGCGCTGGCGGCCCTCGTGGCCCGCAACCGCGCCGTCTACCGGCGCGCCCGGCCCGGGATCGCGTTGCTCCGCAAGGAGTCCCGGCCCTGTGTCGCCACCGCGTGCACGCTGTACGAGGGCATCCTCGACGAGATCGTCACCGCGGGTTACGACGTGCTGAGACGTCGCGTGGCGGTGCCGCGGTGGCGGCGGATCGCGGTCGCGGGCGGCGCGCTCCTGACTAGGGTGAGGGTATGACCACAGCCAAGAGGCCCATTCGGATCGGACTGCAACTCCAGCCGCAGCACGCCGACTACGCCACCATCCGGCGCGCGGCTTCCGAGGCCGAGGAGCTCGGCGTCGACATCGTCTTCAACTGGGACCACTTCTACCCGCTCTCCGGTGATCCCGACGGCAAGCACTTCGAGTGCTGGACGATGCTGGGCGCCTGGGCGGAGTCCACGTCGCGCGTTCAGATCGGCGCGCTCGTGACGTGCAACAGCTATCGCAACCCCGAGCTGCTGGCGGACATGGCACGCACGGTCGACCACATCAGTGACGGCAGGCTGATCCTCGGCATCGGCGCCGGCTGGTTCGAAAAGGACTACACCGAGTACGGCTACGAGTTCGGCACCGCGGGAAGCAGGCTCGCCGAACTCGCCGACGCGCTGCCGCGCATCGAGAGCAGGCTCGCCAAGCTCAACCCGGCTCCGACCCGCGAGATTCCGGTGCTGATCGGTGGCGGCGGCGAGAAGAAGACCCTGCGCCTGGTGGCCAAGCACGCGGACATCTGGCACGGCTTCGGCGACGTCGAGATCGCGGCGCGCAAGCTCGAGATCCTCGACCGGCACTGCGCCGACGTGGGCCGCGACCCGGCCGAGATCGAGCGGTCGGTTGGCGTGCGGGGCGACCCGGAGGACTCCGGCGCCAAGCTGCATGAGCTGGGCATCACGATGTTCACGGTCGCCACGGGCGGCCCCGACTACGACCTGAGCACGCTGCGCAAGTGGATCGCCTGGCGCGACGCACAGAACGGCTGACCACACCCTCCGAAGCGCACGAAGCCTCACACCGCGGTCACACCGCAGTGAAGGCCACCTTGCCTGCGTTCAACGCAGTGAAGGCCACCTTGCCTGCGTGGAATCGAACAAGGCGGGCCAGGCGGTGCCGCACGCCGCTCAGCCCTTACGGCGGTGCGCGGCGACGCGTTCGCGGGTAGCGCACCGCTCCGAGCAGTACCGGCGCGGGCTGCCGCCGCCGAGGTCGGCGAAGGGCCGTCCGCACGCGGCCGACGCGCACAGCCCGCCCGGCTGGCGCTGCCGCTGCGCCAGCAGCAGCGCCAGCGCGTGCGCCGACGACGTCACCAGCCACTCCGCCCACGGTGCGTCGTCGCGACTGTCCACATGCACGTGCCACTCGTGCTCGCCGCCGTGGGTGGTGAGCCTCGGCGGATGGGCGTACCGGGCGAGCAGGTCGTTGAGCAGTCCGGCAGCCTGCTCGACGCTGGTCGCGGCGAACACGGCGTGCAGCTCGGGCGCGACCTTCCGCATGGCCGCCACGTCGGCGTCGCCGAGCCCGAGCGGCTCCTTCTCCCCGTGGTCGAGCAGCACCGCCGCCACGTTCTCGGTCCCGACCGGCTCGCGAAGCAGCACGGCCACCAGGTCGGCGGCCCGCTGCGCGCCCTCGAACGGCATGCCACCAGTGTAACGTCTTGTGCGTGAAGAGCCGTTACGCAATGGCGAGATATCTGCTCGGCGCCACGGTCGCCAGGACCGGTGACGAGCTGTCCGGCCCCGCCCTGCTCGTGCTCGGGCTCGCGGCGACCGGCTCGATCGAGACCGGATCAGCCCTGCTCACGGGCTTGACGGTCTCGGCGGCCGTGGGCGGTCCGCTGCTCGGCGCGGTGCTGGACCGCAGCCGCCGCCCCGGCATGCTGCTGGCGGCGGCGCTCGGCTGCTACGCGGGCGGGCTGGCCATCGTGCTCGCCGGAGTGGGCACGGTCGCGACCCCGCTCGTGGTGGCGGTGGCCCTCGGCGCGGGGTTGCTGAACCCCGCCCTCTCGGGCGGCTGGACCGCGCAGCTGCCCCGGCTCGTCGACGCGCGGACCCTGCCGCGCGCGAACGGGCTCGACGCCATGACGTTCGGCGGAGCGAGCCTGGCAGGGCCCGCGCTCGCGGGCGTGCTGGCCGGCGCCTTCGGCGCACCGGTGGCGCTGGTGGCGGCGATCGTGCTCGTCGCCGCGGCGATCCCGGCGGCGTTGGCATTGCCGTCACAGCAGCCCGCGCCGCGCACTCGGCTACTCCACGACCTGCTCGCCGGAATACGGGCCATCGGGGCCAGCCGGTCGCTGCTGCGGGCCACGGCGACGTCGGTGGTGTCGTTCGCCGGGTTCGGCATGCTGCTGGTGGCGACCCCGCTGCTCGGCGAGCAGCGGTTCGGCGACGCGGGCCTCGGCGCGCTGCTGCTGAGCGTGCTCGCCGCGACGGCGCTGCTGGCCAACGCCGTGCTGGCCAGAGCGCCCCGCCTGCTGGCCCGTCCCGACCGCGCCGTGCTCGCGAGCACGGCGCTGCTGGGCGCGGGCATGCTGCTCGCGACCGTGCCGGGACCGGCCGTGCTCGTCGTCGCGGCCGCGGCGGTCGCCGGGCTCGGCGAGGGTCCTCAGCTCACGGCGTTGTTCGCGATCCGGCACCGCGAGGCGCCCGACGGCCTGCGGGCGCGGATCTTCACCACCGGCGCCAGTCTCAAGATCACCGGTCTGGCGGCGGGTTCCGCGCTCGCGGGCCCCGTGGCCGCGGCGTCGCCGACGGCGTGCCTGCTGACCGCGGCGGGATTCCAGGCGCTGGCCGCGCTGACCTATGTGTCCATCCCGGTCAGAAAGCCATCGCCTGCGCGCGCCGTTTGACCTCGGTGCCGTGACTCGTGCGCAGCGCGTTGATGGGTGTCACGCCGGGCAGCGACTCATCCTCCGAGAAGAGCCACCGCAGCATCTCGGTGCGGGTGAACCCGGAGTCCGAAAGCACCGTGATGGTTCCGGCGAGGCCCTTGATGACGCCGTCCTTGCCGAGGAAGTCCGCGGGGACGACCAGCTCACCATCTCTGCGGACGGCGATCAGCTGCCCGTCCCGCAACATCTGCCGCACCTTGTTCAGCGACAGCCCGAGCACGCCTGCGACCTCCGCCACCGGGAGTACGGCCACTTCGGCATCGAGCACGTCGTCAGCGATAGGGATCGCACTCACGCCTACTACCTTGCCACATGCGGCAAGAGACACAGCCTCGGTGAGCAGGACCAATCTAATGGCGTAACGGGGGCACCGTAGCCGGAGGCAACGCCACCGACCGTAGGATCCAGCCCTGTGACACGCACGGAAACCGGCCTCACCGGCACGCTGCTCGATCGGCGGTACCGCGTCGACGGGCTGCTGGCCAGAGGCGGCATGTCCTCGGTCTACCGGGGTGTCGACACGCGACTGGACCGCCCGGTCGCGATCAAGATCATGGACTCCCGGTTCGCCGACGACCGCACGTTCGTGGACCGGTTCGAGCGTGAGGCCCGCTCGGCCGCGCGGCTGCACCACCCGCACGTGGTCGCCGTGCACGACCAGGGCTTCGACACCTCCGCGGGACCGGAGCGGCGCGCGTTCCTGGTGATGGAGCTCGTCGACGGCGGCACGCTGCGTGACCTGCTCGACCAGCGCGGCGCGCTCGACCTCCCGCTGGCCCTCACGATCGCCGAGCACGTCCTCTCGGCGCTCGCCGCCGCGCACGCGGCCGGGCTGGTGCACCGCGACGTCAAGCCGGAGAACGTGCTCATCGGCAAGGGCGGCAACGCGGGCGGGGTCGTGAAGGTCGGCGACTTCGGCCTGGTGCGCGCGGTCGCCAGCGCGGGCACCACCAGCACGAGCGTCATCCTCGGCACGGTCGCCTACCTCTCCCCCGAACAGGTCACCGACGGGTCGGCGAGCGAGCGCGGTGACGTCTACTCGGCCGGGATCCTGCTGTACGAGATGCTCACCGGCCGCGTGCCCTACACCGCGGACACAGCGCTGTCCGTCGCCTACCGGCACGTCAACGACGACGTGCCCGCGCCGAGCCTGGCAAGGGCAGACCTGCCACCCGCGCTCGACGACCTCGTCCTGCGGGCCACGCGCCGTGACCCCGAGGCGCGGCCGCAGGACGCGGGCGTGTTCCTCGCCGAGCTGACCGAGGTCCGCAACCAGCTGGGAATCCCCGTCGTGCCCGTCGTGGTGCCGTCCTCCCCACGCGAGCAGGAGCAGGTGCCGGACGCGGAGAAGACGCTGCCGGCGTTCCAGGCCGTGACCGTCCAGACACCGGCGGGCGGCGGCCCGCGCGGCACACAGGCGCTGCCCCGCATGGCTCATCAGGCCGACACGCAGCAGCCGCTGCCACCGTCACCGGGCGCGCGGGAGGACGGCCCGCCGAGGCGCCGCGGCCTTTGGGTGACGCTGTGGGTGCTGGTGGGCCTGCTCGTCGCGGGCGGCATCGGCGCGGGCGTCTGGTGGTTCACCGGTGGCCGCTACGTGGACGTGCCCAAGGTCGCGGGCATGGACAGGGCCAGTGCCGAACAGGTGCTCCGCCAGGCCGAGCTCACGCCGCGGTTCACGGAGGAACGGCACAACACCGTGCCGAGCGGCACCGTGATCCGCAGCGACCCGGAGCAGGGCTCGCGGGCGCTGCTCGGCGACGAGGTGACCGTGGTGCTCTCGCTCGGCAGGCCCGTCGTGCCGGACATCCCGCCAGGCTCGTCGGTGCAGCAGGCCGAGCAGGCGATCAAGGCGGTCCAGCTGGAGCCGAAACGCGACCAGGCCGCCGACCAGTACAGCGCCGAGGTGCCGGAGGGCGCGGTGGTGGCGGTGTCGCCACAGCCCGGCAGCCAGGCCAACATCGGCGACGCCGTGACGATCGTGGTGTCGAAGGGACCGCCGCCGACCCCGGTGCCGTCGGTGGCTGGCATGAGCAGGGACCAGGCGTTCCAGACGCTCACCGCGGCCGGGTTCCAGCCCTACGACGCGGGCGAGGAGTTCTCCGGCGACGTGCCCACGGGCCACGTGATCCGCACCGACCCGGCGGGCGGCGCGACGATCGAGGCGGGCAACCGCGTGGGCGTGTACGTCTCCAACGCCGTCGAGGTGCCGTCGGTGCTCGGCCGCTCCGGCGAGGAGGCCGTGCAGATCCTGTCCCAGTCCGGGCTCTCGGCGAGCGACGGGGGCCGGGGAGGCTTCAGCTTCGTCATCGGGCAGGATCCCGCTCCGGGAACCCTCGTGCCGAAGGGCACCACGATCAACCTCACCATCGTGCCGTGATACCCGATCTGAAATATGTGTGAAAATTCGCGTTCGGGCGCAACGCACGTGCGCACCCGGATACTGGAACCTGTTGTCCCGCTTGAATGATCGTGCCCCCCGAAGGTTTGTATTCGTTGCCGTAATGGCTGGAAATCACGTCGGCCCCTCGACATCGGGGGGAAATTCGCCGTAGATTCTGTGACCGTTGCGGGGTGCGCGCGACGCCAGGCGACGTCACCGAAGGGTTAGCGGGTCGGTAACACTTCGACCACGCCCACGACATGTACGACTGGTGAACTACTCAACGGCAACCGACAAGCGATCTACTCGCGGGGAGAGACCGCCGATGCCAGTGGACCGGCTCAGCGCACTCGATGTCGCCTTCCTCTGCCTGGAAGGTGAGAACACGCCCATGCACATGGGCGCGGTAGCGACTTTCCGACCACGACGGGAGCTCGACCCGGAGAAGATCGTCGCCCTGCTGGCCGAACGGGCGGCTGGGATACCCAGGCTGCGCAGGCGGGTCCGCTCCGGCCTGCCCCTGCTCGGCGGCGCCCAGTGGGAGGACGATCCACGTTTCGACGCGGTGAACCACATCGGTGTCAGCAAGCTCTGCGACCTCTACGAGCCGGACCCGCTCGCCGAGTTCGCCTCGCACTGGATGGCCGAACCGCTCGACCTCGACGCTCCATTGTGGAATCTTCAACTGGTGACCGGGCTGCCGGACGGCGAGTTCGCGTTGCTCGTGAAGTTCCACCACGCGCTGACGGACGGCGCGGGCGCTGTCGAACTCGCCTTCGGGCTGCTCGACGAGGTGTCCGTGCCTGCGCAGCGCGACCACCGGCGGCGCGCTCCCGAGCCGAGGTCGCCGCTGCGGGAGCTGCGTGACGGGGCCACCGCGGCGATCAGCCAGGCGAAGGCGTCGGCGGGCATCGCGAGCGCGGTGCTGCGCGCGGCCCGCCCGTACCCGATCTCGCCCACGGCGACCATGAACGCCGCGACCCGCCGCATCGGGCTGGTGCGCATCGACCTCGCCGACATCCGGGTGATCCGCAAGGCGCACGGGGGCACCAACAATGACGTCGTGCTGGCGGTGCTGGCCGGCGCGCTGCGCGACTGGATGATCAACCGTGGGCAGCGCGCCGACGCCCGCTCCCTGCGTGCGCTGATCCCGGTGAGCCTGCGCGGGCGGGAGGCCGAGCACGCGGGCGGCAACGTCCTCTCCGGTTACCTGTGCGACCTGCCGGTCGAGCTGGACGACCCGGTCGACCGGCTGCGGGCGGTCCGGGCGGCGATGGAGCGCAACAAGCAGGCCGGGCCCGCGCGCGGGGCCGGTGCGATCCCGATCCTCGCGAGCCAGGTGCCCTCCGGGGTGCACCGCATCGCGACGAAGATGGCGGGCCGGGCGGCGCCCCTGCTGTTCGACACCGTCGTCACCAACGTGCCGCTGCCCGGAATCCCCATGTCACTGAACGGAGCCCGGCTGAGGGAGGTCTACCCCTTCGTTCCGCTCGCCCCGCACCAGTCGGTGGGCATCGCATTGAGCACCTACCGCAACTCGCTCCACATCGGACTCCAGGCCAACGGGCAGGCGGTGCCCGACGTCGGCTCGCTCGCCGACGCCGTCACCAAGTCACTGGCCGGCCTGTACCAGCGCAGTCTCTGAGCCCGCTCAGGCGCGCAGCATCTCCGCGACCAGGAACGCCAGCTCCAGCGACTGCTGGGTGTTGAGCCTGGGGTCGCACGCGGTCTCGTACCGGCCGGAGAGGTCGAGGTCGGAGATCTCCTGCGCGCCGCCGAGACACTCGGTGACGTCCTCGCCGGTCAGCTCGACGTGGATGCCGCCGGGGTAGGTGCCCAGGCGGTGGTGCACCTCGAAGAAGCCCTGGACCTCGTCGACGATGCGGTCGAAGTGCCTGGTCTTGTAGCCGTTGGACGACTCGTGGGTGTTGCCGTGCATCGGGTCGCACTGCCAGATGACCTTGTGCCCGGAGCTCTCGACCTTCTCCACGATCGTCGGGAGCACCTCGCGGACCTTGCCGTTGCCCATGCGCGAGATGAGCGTGAGCCTGCCGGGCTCGTTGCGCGGGTCGAGCCGCTCGACGTACTCGACGGCCTGCTCGGGCGTGGTGGTCGGGCCGATCTTGAGCCCGATCGGGTTGGCCAGCAGCTCGGCGAAGGCGA
This sequence comes from Prauserella sp. PE36, assembly GCF_003311655.1. Classification (NCBI taxonomy): domain Bacteria; kingdom Bacillati; phylum Actinomycetota; class Actinomycetes; order Pseudonocardiales; family Pseudonocardiaceae; genus Prauserella; species Prauserella sp. PE36. The sequence continues at coordinate 48,412 of NZ_QEQT01000028.1, forward strand.
TGTGCGCGCCGTCGAGCTGCCGCGTGCGCTCCCCGATCCAGAGGAAGTGGGACGAGAGGTTGTAGAGCTTCGCGTCCGGCGAGCCGGGGTTGTCGAGCCGCAGCATCGCCCGCTCGTAGTCGAGCAGCAGGGCCTCGTGGCTGGCGAAGATCTCGGTGGAGTGCAGCGAGCTGTCGCTCACGCCACACGCCGACATGAAGCGAAGGCCGCGGTCGATCTCGGAGGCCAGCGCCTCGTACCGCTCACCGGCGGGCGAGGTGCGCACGAAGTCCTTGTTCCAGTCGTGCACCTGCGCAAGGTCGGCCATGCCCGCCCCGGTCAGCGCGCGCATCAGGTTCATCGCGGCGCCCGAGTTGGCGTAGGCCCTGATCATGCGGCCGGGGTCCGGCACCCGCAGCTCCGGCTCCGCGACCAGCGAGTTGACGATGTCCCCCCGGTACACCGGCAGGCCAAGCGCGTCGGTGGAGTTGGACCTCGGCTTGGCGTACTGGCCGGCGATGCGGCCGACCTTCACCACCGGCAGGCTCGCGCCGTAGGTCAGCACCACGGCCATCTGCAGCAGCGTGCGCAGGTTGGCCCTGATGTGGGGCTCGGTGTTGGACTCGAACGTCTCCGCGCAGTCCCCGCCCTGGAGCAGGAACGCCTCGCCGTGCGCGACCATCGCGAGCCGGCTGCGCAGCCGGTCGATCTCGGCGGGCACGGTGATGGGCGGCACACTCTCGAGCACGGCCCTGACCCGGCCGAGGATGTCGCGGTCGGGCCATTCGGGCTGCTGCGCCGCCGGGCGGGCGAGCGCGTCGTCGAGGCGGGCGCGCAGGTCCGCGGGCAGCGGCGGCAGCGAGGGCAGGGTGTCGATGGGGACGTCAACTGTCCAGTTCACGGCCTCCAGCATACGAAGCGGCCAGCGGCGCCCTCTTCCGGGACAGCATGTGCCTGACCACGTACTCGGCGTCGCGGCCCGCGCCGCCGACCAGCATGGACGAGAACGCGTACTGGAACGCCAGCCCCGTGAAGTACAGCCCCGGAGCCGAGGACACGACGCCCCGCTGCTCGAGCGGCCACCCGTCGTCGCCGATCACGGGCAGATCGATCCACGAGAAGTCCTGCCGGAAGCCCGTGCACCACACGACGTTGGTGACGTCGAGCACACGCCCGTCGGCGAGCATCGGCCTGCCGTCCCGCACGCCGACCGTGCGGTCCTCGGCGAGTTCCGCCCCTGCCGCCACGAGGTCGGCCCGCTTCACCCTGATCAGCGGCCCGCCGTGGTGCCTGATCTCCTCGCGCAGCTTGCGCCCGATCGGCGTGCGCAGGGTGAGCACGTGCTGGGCGAGGAAGAACAACACGGGCGCGATCGCGTACGCGGGCCTGCGGTTGATGTCGAACGGCAGCTCGCCGTTGATGTGGCCGCTGAGCACCGTGGGATGTCCCGCCTTCGCGACCTCGTACGCGATGTCGCCGCCAGAGTGGGAGGCCCCGACCACGAGCACTCCGCCAGGCAGCAGCCCGGAGGGGTTCTTGTACTCGCTGGAGTGCAGCTGCCGGATCGCCGGGTCGAGTCCGGCCGCGAAGTCCGGCACGTACGGCGTCCTGCCGAAGGTGCCCGAGGCCACGACGACGTTGTCGCACACGTACGACGGCCCGTTCGTCCGCACCACGTACTCGCCGTCCACACGCGACAGCCCCGTCACCGTGACGCCCGTGCGCACCGGAAGGTCGAACGTCGTCGCGTAGGACTCGAGGTAGTCGGCCATCTCGTCCTTGGTCGGGTAGGCCATTCTCGGCGCCGGGAACCGCATGCCGGGCAGGCCCTCCATGCGCGCCGGGCTGTAGAGCCGCAGCGTGTCCCAGTGACAGCGCCAGTTGTCCCCGACCCGCGCGTTGGCGTCCAGGATCACGAAGTCACGCTCGCGCTTCGCGAGGTGGTACCCGGTGGAGAGCCCGGACTGGCCCGCGCCGATGATCACCGTCTCGATGCGCCGGGTGCCGTTCGCCTCGGTCATGATGTCCTCCTCACCCGTTGTGGATCGCTCGACGCTACGGACGGCGAGCACGGCACGGCATCGCACGCGTGTACCAAAACGGGCGGTGCGGGCATGGTCCGTTCGTGCCACCCGCTCACACCAGGTGGTGCTGCACCACGTAGGTCGTCGCGGCGGCGCGGGAGGACACCCCCAGCTTCGCGAAGGCGTTCTGCAGGTGCCGCCGCACCGTGTGCTCGCTGATCACCAGCTCCCCCGCGATCTCGCGGTTGGAGCGGCCAGCCGCGACCAGTGCGAGCACCTGCAGCTCACGGCCGGTCAGCTCGCAGGCCGCCGGAGCGGGTTCCCTCAGCCCCGCGACGCCGGGGGCGGCCCCGAGCTGGAGCAGTGTGCGCCGCGCGGCGTCCAGTTCGAACCGCGCGGTGTCGTCGTCGCCGAGCCCGCGGAAGGCCAGGCCGAGCAGGATGTGCGAACGGGCGCCCTCGTAGGGCGCGTCGACCTCGGCCCAGAGCCGGCACGCCGCGCGCAGCGACCCGACCGCTGCCACCGGATCGCCGTCCGCGAGCCGGAGAGCTCCCTCGGCGTGTGCCGACAGCGCGCGCAGCAACGACGCGTCGTGAACGGCGGCCAGACCGGCCAGCGCGTTCCCGGCCGTGCCCGCCGAGGCCGTGTCGCCCGCCGCGAGCATGATCTCGACCCGCGCCGCGAGCGTGAGGGCCCGCTGCCGAGGCGGCAGCGTCCCGTCGGCGGCGTGCCGGATCGCGGCCACCGCCGCGGCGGTGCGGCCCTGCGCGAGCCGCAGCAGCGCGAGCCCCGGCTGCGGCGGGTAGCCCCGCTCGCTCGCCTCGCCGTAGCGCTGCTCGGCCAGCTGCAGCTCGCCACGCAGCCGGTGCAGCTCGGCCTGCTGGTAGAGGGCGAGGCCGAGCGCGGGCTGGCCAGGCGGGTCGGCGAGACGCAGGCACGCGCGCTCGATCTCGGCGAGCGCCTCGGCCCACGCGCCCCGCAGGCGCAGAACCTCGGTGCGGTGCACGAGACACTGCCCGCGGAACGGCACCAGGCCGGGCTGCGCGGCGCACCACGCGCTGAGCGCCGCCGTCCACTCCTGCGCCCTGCGCAGGTCGGCGACCTCCTGGCAGACCTCGATGACACTGCAATAGATCATCCCGGCCGGTATCGCGGACAGCTCGCCCGCGGTGACCTCCGCCATCACCTCGTCGAGCAGCGAGAGCCCGGCGACGGCGTCCCCCATGCCGATCATGGCGCGGCCCTGGCCGTGCCGGGCCATCGCCACCAGGTCGGCGTCGCCGAACCGGGCTCCGATCTCGACGGCGGCGGTGAACAGGTCGTACGCCGTGAGAAAGTCCTCGCCCTGTGCGGACCTGATCCCGGTCGCGGTGAGCAGGTAACCCCGCGTGACGCAGTCGAGGTCGCCGTCGTCGACGATCCGCTGCGCCCGCGCGAACCACCCGCCGCTGCGGGCCAGCTCACCGCGCAGCAGCAGTCGCAGCGCGAGCCAGAACGCGCTCCACGCCGCCCGCTCCGCGTCGCCGAGGCGCAGGTACTCGTGGAACGCCCGCTCGCCCGCCCGGTAGCTCTCGGCGTCGTGGCCGAGCAGGAACGCGGCGGCCGCAAGGCGCGCCAGGTCCTCGGGTTCGAGGGGCTCCTCCGCATCGGCGGTCGACAGCCGCGTGAAGGCGTCCCGCCAGTCGTGCCGCTCGAAGCACTGCCGGGCGCGTCCGAGTTCCGTGGCCGTCGCCATTGGGGCCTCCCGCCGTCTATTGGACCTCACGGCGGGAGGCTTGGGAAGGCACCGGCCCTGCTACGCGACCTGCGCTGTTTCGTAGAGCGACTGTGCGTCGCTGCCGAAGTACGGGCCGAACATGTAGCCGGGCAGGAACGTGTAGCCGAAGCTGTTCACGGAGGCCTGCACGCCGAGCCCGGTCGCCTCGTCGAAGCCGAGGAACCACGGACCGCCGCTGGAGCCGCCCGTCATGTCGCAGCGCATTCCGTAGTCCTCGCTGAAGAACGGATCGGTGAACGTCGCGCCGCTGCAGTAGGTCAGCGACTCGCCGTCGTAGGGCTCGGCCGCCGGGTAGCCGAAGGAGTACATGTCCTGGCCGCGCTCGGTGTTGAACGCGACGCCCTGCGCCCCCACCACGTCGGTGAGGTGGTTGCCGTCGAGGGGTTCGACGACAGCGGCGCCCACGTCGTAGTTGATGTCCTCGCCGGCCTCCCATTGCGGCGTGGTCAGCGTCTGGCTCGCGGCCCACTCACCGAAGGGCGCGTTGCCGTTGTCGTAGCCGGGCACGAAGATCCAGTTGGTGTGCCAGGTGCCCTCGTACTTCACGCAGTGGCCCGCCGTCAGCACGACGCTGCGGTTGGCGCTCGTGACGGCGTTTCCGCTGCACGACGCGGGTGAGCCGTTGAAGTCGAAGAAGACCCGGCCCGCGGTCTCGGTGACCTCGCCGCCACCGGTCCACGGCTCCCCGGTGCTGTTCGCGGCCTGCGGGCGGATCACCGTCGGCGCGCCGCGCGCGACGTCGGCGACCGCCGAGACCGTCTTGTCGAGCAGGTCGTCCATGGGAATCGCCGCCCGCATGCGGTCGGCGGTCCAGTGTTCGGTGGCCTCGCTCGCGGTGCCGTCGAGCGCGTGTACCGCCACATCCGTCTGCTGCGCTGCGGCCGGGGTGGCGAAGGCCGCCACCGCCACCGCGCTCGCGGCCACCACCATCGCCGACCGCGCCAGCCCTCGCCTCATGACGCCCTCCCACATCCTCCGTCATCACGGATCGTGAATTGGCAACCACAGCTGCGTAGGCCAGGTTCGCCCGAGCGGGCCTAGGTGTGTACCGCCGCTTGGCCCAATCCGGAGAGGTCTGGTGAAGGGTGACGCAACGGCGTGCTGCGCGGTGCCCAGCTGCAGTGAAGGCCACCTTGCCTGCGTTGAACGCAGGCAAGGTGGCCTTCACTGCAGTCGGCCGGGTCAGACCACCGCGAGTGGCAGTGCTGTCGGGTGGACGGGGCTCGGGAGGTCCGAGGCGCCCGTGAGGTAGGTGTCCACCGCGTTGGCCACGGACCGGCCCTCCGCGATCGCCCACACCACGAGCGAGGCGCCGCGGTGGGCGTCACCGCACACGAACACGCCCGGCGCCTCGGTCTGCCAGTCGGAGCCGCACGAGAGCGTGCCGCGCCTGGTCAGCTTCAGGCCGAGGTCGTCAATCAGCCGCATGTGCTCGACGCCCTCGAACCCGATCGCGAAGAGCACGAGATCGGCAGGCAGCTCCTCGACCTCCTCGGACGTGGGCACCACCTCGCGGCGCCCGGTCTCCGGGTCCTTCTCCACGCGCACCTTGTGCAGCTCGATGGCCCGCACGTTGCCGTCCTCGTCGCCGACGAACCGCTTCACCGCCACGGCGAAGCGCCGTTCGCCCGTCTCCTCGTGCACCGGGTAGGTGCGCAGGATGTACGGCCAAGTCGGCCACGGCGAGCGGTCGTCGTCGCGTGTGGACGGTGGCTGCGGGTACTGGTCGAGCTGTGTCACCGAGAGCGCGCCCTGGCGGATCGCGGTGCCGTAGCTGTCGGCGCCCGTGTCGCCACCGCCGATGATCACGACGTGCTTGCCGGCCGCCTCGATGGCGGGCGGGCCGTCGCCCTCACACTGCCGGTTGGCGGGCACCAGGTGTTCCATCGCCAGGTGGATGCCCTTGAGATCCCTCCCCGGCGTGGTCGTGTCGTCCCGGCCCCGGAGCGCGCCGACCGCGAGCACCACCGCGTCGTAGCGCTCCCGCAGCTCCTCGACGGTGAGGTCGACCCCGACCTCGCAGCCGGTGACGAACGTGGTGCCCTCCTTCCGCAGCTGCGCGAGCCTGCGGTCGAGGACCTTCTTCTCCATCTTGAACTCGGGGATGCCGTAGCGGAGCAGGCCGCCGAGCCGGTCGTCGCGCTCGAACACGGTCACCTCGTGCCCGGCGCGGGTGAGCTGCTGCGCCGCCGCCAGCCCGGCCGGGCCGGACCCGACGACCGCCACCCGCTGCCCGGTCGAGACCGTCGCCTGCTGCGGCTGCACGTAGCCGGATTCCCACGCCTGCGCCGAAATCGTCTCCTCGACGCGCTTGATCGCCACCGGGCCACCGGACGCGGGCGAGATCGACAGCACGCAGCCCGCCTCGCACGGCGCGGGGCACAGCTTCCCGGTGAACTCCGGGAAGTTGTTGGTGGCGTGCAGCCGCTCGCTGGCCTCCGCCCAGTCGCCCCGGCGCACAAGGTCGTTCCACTCGGGGATGAGGTTGCCGAGCGGGCAGCCCGCGCTGCCGGAGTGGCAGAACGGGATGCCGCAGTCCATGCAGCGGCTGGCCTGCGTGCGCACGGCGCGGTTGCGTTCCTCCTGGCCGAGGTCGGCGTAGACCTCCTGCCAGTCGTGGACTCGCTCGTCCTTCGGCCGCTTCGGCGGCTCGGCGCGCTCGTACTTCAGAAAGCCCGTCGGGTCAGCCACGAGCCGCCTCCATGATCGCCTCGTCCACGTCACGGCCCGCCGCACGCGCGGCCTTGGTGGCCTCCAGAACTCGTTTGTAGTCACGCGGCATCACCTTGGTGAACGACGCCGAGCGGCGCGGCCAGTCGCCCAGCAGCGACGCCGCCACCGCCGAGCGCGTCAGCTCGTGGTGCCTCGTGACGATCTTCTTGAGCCACGCCAGCTCATCGGCCTCGGGCGTGAGCAGCTCCACCATGCCGAGGTTGACCTGCCGCTCGTCGAGGTCGAGCACGTAGGCGAGGCCGCCGGACATGCCCGCCGCGAGGTTGCGGCCCGTGCGGCCGAGGACCACGGCACGGCCGCCGGTCATGTACTCGAACGCGTGATCGCCAACGCCCTCGGCGACGGCCAGCGCGCCCGAGTTGCGCACGCAGAACCGCTCGCCCACCTGGCCGCGGATGAACAGCTCACCGCTCGTCGCGCCGTACGCGATGGTGTTGCCCGCGATGACCTGACCCTCCGCCGCGAACGGCGACTCCGGATGGGGGCGGACGATCACCCGCCCGCCGGACAGGCCCTTGCCGACGTAGTCGTTGGCGTCACCGACCATGTCCAGCGTGACGCCCGGCGGCAGGAACGCGCCCAGTGACTGCCCCGCCGAACCCGTCAGCAGCACGTGGATCGTGTCGTCCGGAAGGCCCGCGCTGCCGTAGCGGCGCGTGATCTCCGAGCCGAGCAGCGTGCCGACCGTGCGGTTGACGTTGCGGACCGGCAGCTCCAGCCGCACGGGGTGCGCGTCCTCCAGCGACGCCTCCGCGAGCTGGATCAGCGTGCGGTCGAGCGCGTGCTCGAGGCCGTGGTCCTGCTCGCGCACCTTGCGCCGCGCCCCGCCGTACGGCGTGTCGGTGGGCACCGCGAACACCGGCGTGAGGTCGAGTCCTCGCGCCTTCCAGTGGTCGACGGCCTCGTCGACGTCGAGCACGTCCGCGCGGCCGATCGCCTCGTCGAGCGTGCGGAAACCCAGCTCCGCCAGCAGTTCCCGGACCTCCTGCGCCACGAAGCGGAAGTAGTTCACCACGTGCTCGGCCTGACCGGTGTAGCGCTTGCGTAGATCCGGATTCTGCGTGGCGACGCCCACCGGGCACGTGTCGAGGTGACACACGCGCATCATGATGCAGCCCGCGACCACGAGCGGAGCGGTGGCGAAGCCGTACTCCTCGGCGCCCAGCAGCGCCGCGACCACCACGTCGCGGCCCGTCTTCATGGCGCCGTCCACCTGCACGGTGATCCGGTCGCGTAGCCCGTTGAGCAGCAGCGTCTGCTGCGTCTCGGCGAGCCCGATCTCCCACGGCGTTCCCGCGTGCTTGAGCGAGTTCAACGGCGAGGCCCCGGTGCCGCCGTCGTGCCCGGAGATGAGCACCACGTCGGCGTGGGCCTTCGAGACACCGGCCGCGACCGTGCCGACGCCGAGCGAGCTGACGAGCTTCACGTGGACGCGGGCCCGCTCGTTGGCGTTCTTCAGATCGTGGATCAGCTGCGCAAGGTCCTCGATCGAATAGATGTCGTGGTGCGGCGGCGGGGAGATCAG
>NZ_QEQT01000029.1:0-155938 GCF_003311655.1 Prauserella sp. PE36
CCGGACCCGGTGGACCGACGCCGAGTTGATGGCCGTCGACTTCCCCGAACCGAGGTGGGCCGTGCCCGGCCTGCTCTGCGAAGGACTCAACCTGCTCGCCGGGGCGCCCAAGCTCGGCAAGTCCTGGCTGTCCCTCGGCCTCGGCGCCGACATCGCCAACGGCGACCCCGCCCTCAACGCCATCGACGTCGAGCGCGGCCCGGTGCTGTACTGCGCGCTGGAGGACACCGGCCGCCGCCTGCAGCGCCGTCGTCGGCAGATGCTCGCCGCCGGGGGCCGCCCGGCGCCGCTGCTCACCCTGGAGACCGCCTGCCCCACGATGAGCATGGGCGGGGCCGAGGTCATCACCGAATGGCTGGAGGAGAACCCACACGCCCGGCTGGTCATCATCGACACCTTCGCCAAGATGCGCGGCGCTGACCCGCACGGCATGACCCAGTACGCCGCCGACTACGCCGCCGCCTCCCGGTTCAAGGACATCGCCGACCGCTACAGCGTGCCGTTCCTGCTCATCCACCACGTCCGCAAACAGGCCGCCGAGGACTTCCAATCCCTGGTGTCCGGCACCAACGGCCTCACCGGCGCCGTGGACGCCACGTTGGTGCTGGAACGCGCGCGCGGGCAGGCGGACGGGGTCCTGCACGTCACCGGCCGCGACGTCGAAGAAGCCGACTACGCCATGAGCTTCGACGCCCACGCCGGGGCCTGGACCAAACTCGACGGCCCCGCCGGGGACTACCTCATGCAAGACACCCGCGCCCTGGTCATGCGGTTCGTCCGCGACTACCCGGGCAGTAAGCCCGCCGACATCGCCAAAGCCCTCGACCTCAACCCGGGCACCGTGCGGCAGACCTGCAAGCGCATGGCCGACAAAGGCCAGCTCCACGCCGCCCCCGGCGGCACCTACCACCCACCCGACACCCGTGGCAGCAGCGGTGACACCCCCGAACTGTCACACCTGTCACTCCGTCACTCAACCACCCCTGACCAGGGAGAACACCTGTGACACCACCTGTGACACCCCCGCCACCTGTCACACCCGCCGTGAGGGAGGAACGGATGGACACGGCCACACCGACCCCGGTACCCGCCAAGCACCTGTACCGGGTCACCGAGGCCATGCGACTGCTCTCGCTTAGCCGGTCCGTGATCTACGAGGAAATGCGCGGCGGCCGGTTGCAGTTCGTCAAGCGCGGCCGGTCGCGGCTCATCCCCGCTGTCGCCATCGACAGCTACGTACACCTGCTCATCACCGAGACCGAGGGGGACCTTTATGACCAAGCGGCGTAGCCACGGCGACGGTGGCCTGTTCTGGGACGAGAAGCGGCAGCGTTGGATCGCGGAGATCACCATTGGATACACACCCGCAGGCAAGAGGAAAACCCGGAAGGCGGCCGGGCGGACAAAGACCGAGGCCAAGGACAAGCTCCGGGATATGCTCCGCGACCTGGAAGAGGGGTCGCACTACGACCGGCGGTACACCGTCGCGGAGGCTGTGCGGGACTTTCTGGAGTACGGCCTACCGCGACGCAGCAAGTCCACGGTGGACAAGCTGACGCTGCTGGCGGAGAAGCACATCATCCCGGAGCTTGGGGCGCGGAAGGCCCGGTGTGCTGGCCGGGACGGTGACCTGAGCGCCGACGACGTTGACCGTTGGCTCGCCAAGAAGGCAGGCGAACTGTCGACGCGCACGCTACGCGAGGTGCTCTCGATCCTCCGCCGCGCTCTGGCCCGGGGGCAACGACGCGACAAGGTGAAACGTAACGTCGCGCTGCTCTGTGAGGTGCCCGAGGGGAGGCCCGGACGTCCCTCGAAGTCACTGACCCTTGAGCAAGCCGAGGCGGTGCTCACAGGGGCCGAGGGCACACCGATGCGCGCATACGTCGTCGTATCGCTGCTGACCGGCGCACGCACGGAGGAGATGCGCGCGCTCCGCTGGCATCACATCGACCTGGAGGGCAAGCCGGATGCGAACCCACCAGTGCCGCCGCACATGATGGTCTGGCGTTCAGTGCGCGAACACGGCGACACCAAGACCAAAAGGTCCCGCCGGTCCCTCGCTCTCCCGCAGCGCTGCGTGGACGCCCTACGAGCCCACCGGGACAAGCAGGACTATCAGCGCCGCCTGGCGGGCGATAGGTGGCAGAAGACGGATCTGGTGTTCTCATCGGCCGTGGGGACCGAGCTGGACGCGGCGAACGTGCGGCGAGCGTTCCGGAGGGTCGTCGACAGGGCCGGGCTGGTCGCTGCGGAGTGGACGCCCCGCGAGCTTCGGCACAGCTTCGTCTCGCTGCTGTCGGACAGCGGGATGCCAATCGAGCAGATCTCGCGGTTGATGGGCCACAACGGCACTGCCGTGACCGAGCTGGTCTACCGTCACCAACTTCGGCCGATCGTGGAGCACGGTGCCGAGGCGATGGACCAGATCTTCGCCGACTCGGAGGAAGATCCGGCGGCTTAGTCACTCACTTTGTCACTCAGCCCCCGTTTCCCCTGGTGGGGAGACGGGGGCTGATCTGCTGTGGGCCCAGGAGGACTTGAACCTCCGACCTCTTCGTTATCAGCGAAGCGCTCTAACCGCCTGAGCTATGGGCCCTGGGAACGGAGAAAAGCTTACAGGACCTCGGCGGAGGCCCCTCGCACGGGGTCACTCCCGTTCCGAAAGGGTCACCTCCAGACCGCCCGCCAGGTCCGCCGACACGTTGTAGATGAACGCGCTCACGGTGGTCAGGGCCGAGATCAGCACGATGTTGATCGCGCCGACGATGGCCGCGACGCCGAACACGCGGCCCGCGCTGATCAGCGGGTCGCCCGCGCTCTCGGCGCTGTCGCCCTGCACCAGCGAGGTGTACGTGCCGTTGATCTTGTCCCACACGCCCATGCCGTCGAGCACCGTGTAGAGCACACCGACGGCCACGAGCCAGACGAAGAACATCGCGACGCCGAGCACCAGGGAGAGCTTGAGCACCGACCACGGGTCGAACCGTTTGATCTGCAGGCTCGCCCTGCGCGGGCCCCTTCCGGGCCTGCGCAGCGCGCTGACCGGTGTCGACCGGCCGCCGCCGCCCTTGCCGCCAGCAGGCGGCTGCGACGGCCCGCTCACCGGCTGTGTGCGCTGGGTGTCGCTCTGCTGCGGCTGACCGAACAGCCGGTTGGCGGCGCTGCCGGTGACCACCTGGGTGTCGGCGTTGCCGTTCGACAGGTACTGGGTCTGGGCCGAGGAGGCGTCCTCAGCGGGCAACTGGCCCGCCGACCAGCGCTCGCCGAAGCCGCCCTCACCCTCCTGACCGGCCGAACCGCTGCCGGTGTCCTTGGCCACGCGCTGCCACGGCGGGGCGACGTCGCCGGCGCCCGTGTCGGTCGTGCCGCCGCCTCGCCGCTCGGTGTTGTCAGGTGGTGTCACAAACGGTCAGTCCCTTGTCAGATTCCGCGCCTGCTACTGCTCTTGCGTCGTCTCGTTCGGCTCGGGGTTGCCGGCTTCGTCGCCGGTGGGAGCCGGTTCGCCGTTCTCTCCGTTGGGGACGTCCGACGGCTTGTCCGCGTTGCGTGCCACGGCGAGCAGGGTGTTGCCCTCGTCGAGGTTGATCAAACGCACCCCCTTCGTCTGCCGTCCGGCCTTGCGCACCTGCCCGGCTGGGGTCCGGATGACCCCGCCACTCGAGGTGATCGCGTACAGCTCGTCGTCCGCGTCGACGATGATTGCCCCCACCAGCCTGCCACGTTTCCGGTCATGCTGAATGGTGAGCACGCCCTTGCCGCCGCGGCCCTGCACCGGATAGTCCTCGATGGGGGTCCGCTTCGCATAGCCGCCGTCCGTGGCGACCAGCAGGAACGTGTCCTCCCTGACCACGCTGATGCCGAGCAGCTCGTCGCCCTCGTTGAACCGCATGCCCAGCACACCTGAGGTCGCCCGGCCCATCGGACGAAGCGCCTCGTCGGTGGCATGGAACCGGATCGACTGGCCGTCGGACGACACCAGCAGCAGGTCGTCCTCCGCGGAGGCCAGCACGGCGCCGACCAGCTCGTCGCCCTCGCGCAGGTTGATGCCGATCAGGCCACCCGCGCGCGGTGAGTCGAAGTCGCTGAGCTTGGACTTCTTGACCAGGCCGTTCTTGGTCGCGAGCACAAGATACGGCGCGACCTCGTAGTTCGGGATCTCGATGACGCTCGCGATCTGCTCGTCCGGCTGGAACGCCAGCAGATTCGCCACGTGCTGTCCGCGCGCGTTGCGGTTGGCCTCGGGCAGGTCGTACGCCTTCGCCCGGTAGACCCGGCCCTTGTTCGTGAAGAACAGGATCCAGTCGTGCGTCGAGCACACGAAGAAGTGCTGGACGATGTCGTCCTGCTTGAGCGTGGCGCCCTGCACGCCCTTGCCGCCGCGCTTCTGCGAGCGGTAAAGGTCGGTCTTGGTCCGCTTGGCGTACCCGGTGCGGGTGATGGTCACCACCACGTCCTCGACCGCGATCAGATCCTCGACCGAGACCTCGCCGTCGAAGGGGATGATCTGGGTGCGCCGGTCGTCGCCGTACTTGTCGACGATCTCGGTGAGCTCGTCGCGGACGATGGTGCGCTGCCGCGCCGGCTTGTCGAGGATGTCCTGCAGGTCCGCGATCTCCAGCTCGATCTTCGCCAGCTCGTCGACGATCTTCTGTCGTTCCAGGGCCGCGAGCCTGCGCAGCTGCATGTCGAGGATCGCGGTGGCCTGGATCTCGTCGATGTCGAGCAGCTCGATCAGGCCGGTGCGGGCCTCGTCGACGGTCGGCGACCGGCGGATCAACGCGATCACGGCGTCGAGCTGGTCGAGCGCCTTGACCAGACCGCGCAGGATGTGGGCCCGCTCCTCGGCCTTCCTCAGCCGGAACCGGGTGCGCCGGACGATGACCTCGATCTGGTGCTTCACGTAGTGGCGGATCATCTGGTCGAGGCGCAGCGTGCGCGGCACGCCGTCGACCAGCGCCAGCATGTTGACGCCGAAGTTGTACTGCAGCTGGGTGTGCTTGTAGAGGTTGTTCAGCACCACCTTGGCGACCGCGTCGCGCTTGAGCGTGACCACGATCCGCATACCGCTGCGGCTGTTGGACTCGTCGGCGATGTCCGCGATGCCCGTGAGCTTTCCGTCGCGCACGAGCGCGGCGATGTTCTCCACCAGGTTGTCGGGGTTGACCTGGTAGGGCAGCTCGGTGACGACCAGGATCGTGCGGCCCTTGGCGTCCTCCTCGACCTCCACCACCGCACGCATGCGCACCGAGCCTCGGCCGGTGCGGTAGGCGTCGGCGATGCCCGAGGTGCCCAGGATGAGGCCCTTGGTCGGGAAGTCGGGGCCCTTGATGCGCTGCATCAGCGCGGCGAGGAGCTCGTCGTCGTCGGCGTCCGGGTTCTCCAGCGCCCAGATGACGCCCTCGGATACCTCGCGCAGGTTGTGCGGCGGGATGTTGGTCGCCATGCCCACCGCGATGCCCGAACCACCGTTGACCAGCAGGTTCGGGATACGGCTGGGCAGGACGTCCGGCTCCTGGGTGCGGCCGTCGTAGTTGTCGGAGAAGTCGACGGTCTCCTCTTCGATGTCCCGCAGCATCTCCATGGCCAGCGGGTCGAGGCGCGACTCCGTGTACCGCATGGCCGCGGCGGGGTCGTTGCCCGGCGAACCGAAGTTGCCCTGGCCGTCGATGAGCGGGTACCGCATCGACCACGGCTGCGCGAGCCGCACGAGTGCGTCGTAGATCGCCGAATCGCCGTGCGGGTGGTAGTTACCCATCACGTCACCGACGACACGGGAGCACTTGTTGTACCCGCGGTCGGGGCGGAAGCCGGAGTCGTACATCGAGTACAGGACGCGGCGATGCACGGGCTTGAGCCCGTCGCGCACGTCGGGCAGCGCCCGCGACACGATGACGCTCATCGCGTAGTCGATGTAGGAGCGCTGCATCTCCTGCTGGATGTCGACCGGTTCGATGCGGTCGTGATCCGGAGGCAAGGTTTCCGTCATAGGTCCTTCTCGGTTGGACAGTCCTGGCGTGGACGGGGTTTCGGGGCGTTACACGTCCAGGAAGCGAACGTCCTTGGCGTTACGGGTGATGAACGAACGCCGGGCCTCGACGTCCTCGCCCATCAGCACGGAGAACAGCTCGTCGGCGGTGGCCGCGTCGTCGAGCGTCACCTGCAGCAGCACGCGGTTGGCCGGGTCCATTGTGGTCTCCCACAGCTCCTCGGCGTTCATCTCGCCGAGACCCTTGTACCGCTGGATCGCGTCGTCCTTCGGCAGGCGCCTGCCGGCCGCGGCGCCGGCCTCCAGCAGCCCGTCGCGCTCCTTGTCCGAGTATGCGTACTCCGGCTCCGAACGCGGCCACTTGATCTTGTAGAGCGGTGGCTGGGCCAGGTAGACGTAGCCCTGCTCCACGAGCGGCCGCATGAAGCGGAACAGCAGCGTCAGCAGCAGCGTGCGGATGTGCTGACCGTCCACATCGGCGTCGGCCATCAGCACGATCTTGTGGTAGCGCAGCTTGGAGATGTCGAAGTCGTCGTGGATGCCGGTGCCGAGCGCGGTGATCAGCGACTGGACCTCGTTGTTCTTCAGCACGCGGTCGATGCGTGCCTTCTCCACGTTGATGATCTTGCCCCGGATCGGCAGGATCGCCTGGAACTTCGAGTCGCGCCCCTCCTTGGCGGAGCCGCCCGCGGAGTCACCCTCGACGATGTAGAGCTCGCACTCCTCGGGGTTGGTCGAGCGGCAGTCCTTGAGCTTGCCTGGCAGGCCGCCGATGTCCATGGCGCCCTTGCGCCGGACGAGGTCGCGGGCCTTGCGGGCGGCCAGCCGTGCCTGCGCGCTCGACACCGCCTTGTTGATGATGATCTTGGCTTCGGCGGGGTTGCGCTCGAACCAGTCGGCCAGCCACTCGTTGCAGGTGCTCTGCACGAACGACTTCGCCTCGCTGTTGCCCAGCTTGGTCTTGGTCTGGCCCTCGAACTGGGGCTCGGAGAGCTTGATCGAGACGATCCCGGCGAGCCCCTCGCGCACGTCGTCGCCGGTGAGGTTGGCGTCCTTCTCCTTGAGCAGCTTCTTGTCACGCGCGTAGCTGTTGACCACGCGGGTCAGCGCCGCGCGGAAGCCCTCCTCGTGGGTGCCGCCCTCGTGCGTGTTGATCGTGTTGGCGAAGGTGTACACCGACGGCGTGAAGCCGTTGTTCCACTGCATCGCGACTTCGACCTCGAGGCCGTCGCCCTTGGCCTCGAACGAGATCACCGAGGGGTGGATCGGGTCCTTGCTGCCGTTGATGTACTTGACGAAGTCCTCGAGGCCACCCGGGTAGTGGTAGGTGCGCTCCTTGATCTGAGCGCGCTCACCTGTGGCGTCCTCACCGTTCTCCTCGGCGACCCGCTCGTCGCGCAGCACGATGGTGAGGCCCTTGTTGAGGAACGCCATCTCCTGGAGCCTGCGCGCGACGGTCTCGGCGCTGTAGTGCGTGGTTTCGAAGATGTCGGGGTCGGCCCAGAACGTGACGCTGGTACCGGTGCGGTCGGTGGGGCCGAGGTCGCGCAGCTCACCGGGCTCGGAGCGTTCGTAGCGCTGCGCCCAGATCCGGCCGTCGATGTGGATCTCGACCTCGAGCGCCGTGGAGAGCGCGTTGACCACGGAGACACCCACACCGTGCAGACCGCCGGAGACGGCGTAGGACTCGTTGTCGAACTTGCCGCCCGCGTGCAGCACGGTGAGCACGACCTCGACGGTCGGCCGCTGCTCCTTGGGGTGCATGTCGACCGGGATGCCACGGCCGTCGTCGACCACGCGGACGCCGCCGTCGGCGAGGAGCGTGACGTCGACCCGGGTGGCGTAGCCCGCCATCGCCTCATCGACGGAGTTGTCGACGACCTCCTGGATCAGGTGGTGCAAACCACGCTCGCCGGTCGACCCGATGTACATGCCGGGGCGTTTACGAACGGCTTCGAGACCCTCGAGAACCGTGATGGAGGACGCGCTGTATTCACTCTGGTTCGCTGCCACCGGCCTGATTTCTCCTCGTCTCACCCAACGCGCGCACGGGTGTGTGCCTGTCGGTCGGGCACGCCGCTCGATACTCGTCCGGCATCAATCCGGCTTGCCCTTACAAGTTTACTTGGCCAGCTCCGCTCACATGCATCAAGGACACCCCTGATTTCGTCACAGAGCGACGATCTCGACGTCAACCGGGTCCCGCCGTGGCCAACGGAGACCTCGCGCCGGATTCGCGCGTTCGGGCCGCGTCTTTCGAACGGCTACCCGTAGGTGTCGCGCGGACCCCGGCCCGAGACGTGCCTCGGGCCCTTGCGCCAGCTCGGCGCCGTCGGGCCCTGGATCCGCATGCGCTTGACGACACCGTGCCCCACCCCCGCCGCAATCTTCGCCAGCAGCTGGCGCTGCAGCAACCGCAGCTGGGTCGCCCAGGCGGTTGAGCTGGCGCGCACGGTCAGCTCCCCCTCCTTGAGCGCGACCGGCTGGGCGTGCTCGGCGACCTCCTCGCCGACGAGCCGCGTCCATTGCCCGAATACCTGGCCGTTGGCGAGCTGGTCGCTCCACCCGAGCTGCGTCGCCATGCGCGAGGCGAGCCTGCCGAGCGGCTGCGGGTCGCGTTCGTCGACGCCGGGACCGGACCAGCGCCTGCGCCTGGGGTTCTGTGCCCGGCCGAGCGCCGGCTTGCCGCCCGGCCTGCGCACGCCCGGCTCGTGCCCACGGGCGGCGGCCCGCTCCCTGGCCGCCTGGAGCGCGGCGTGGGCGAGGTCCCTGCCCTGTGGACTGCCGGCGGACCCCGTCTCGTTCGGCCCAGCAGCGCTGTTACGCTCAGTGTCTCGTTTGGGGGACTCACCGGCAGAACCGCCCACCCGAGGGGTATTGACCACCTCATTTGGGCCTTCAGTCACGCGCGGCGATAACAGGTTCGCTGTGTTATCCACACTATCCACAGACTTATCCCCAGATCGGTGGGTAACTTGTGTGGCCCCGGTCACTCCGGGTCGCCGGCCCGGTCTATTGTGGCTCTGATCAGGCACGTCGTACCTCACCCTCCGAAACCGCGAACCGCGTCCCCGCGAGTTCCTCGGGCACGTCTTCATCCACAGCCGCGGTCACGAGCACCTGCTCCGCGCTCGCCGCGACCTCCGCCAGCCGGGCGCGACGTCTCCGGTCCAACTCCGCGAACACGTCATCAAGCAACAAAACGGGCTCACCCCCCGCCTCGGCTCGTAACAGCTCGTAGGACCCGAGCCGCAACGCCAGTGCGAACGACCACGACTCGCCGTGGCTGGCGTACCCCTTGGCCGGAGCTTCGCCGAGCACGAGCTCCAGCTCGTCCCGATGGGGTCCGACCAGACTTACCCCACGTTCCAGCTCCGCCGTGCGCGACTCGCCGAGCGCCTCCAGGAGGATGCCGGCGAGCTTTTCCTCGTCAGCCCGCTCACCACCCGGAACGCCGTAGCCCGTCGGCAACGCGCCGCCGAGCCCCGACCGGTAGGCGATCTTGGCAGGCCGCGAGTCCGGTGCGACCCCGGCGTAGGCCGCGGCCGTGTGCGGCGCGAGGTCGGCCACCAGGTTCAGCCGCGCCGCCAGCAGCTGGGCGCCCGCCGTGGCCAGGTGGTTGTCCCACACCTCCAGCGTCGACAGCGCGTACGGGTCGTCGCCCCGGCGCTTGCCCGCCGACTTGAGCAGGGCATTGCGCTGCTTCAGCACCTTGTCGTACTCACTGCGCACACCCGCGTAGCGCGGGGCGCGCAGCACGAGCAGCTCGTCGAGGAACCGCCTGCGCTCGCCGGGGTCGCCGCGCACGAGCGCGAGGTCCTCGGGAGAGAACAGCACCGTGCGCAGGATCCCCAGCACGTCGCGGGGCCTGCCGACCGCGCCCCGGTTGACGCGCGCGCGGTTGGCCCGGCCAGGGGCGATCTCCAGCTCGACGGTCAGCTCGCGGCCCTCGTTCACCACGGCGACGCGCACCAGCGCCCGCTCGCACCCATGCCTGATCAGGGGTGCGTCGGTCGCGACCCGGTGCGAGCCGAGCGTGGCGACGTAACCGATCGCCTCGATGAGGTTCGTCTTCCCGCGGCCGTTCGGCCCGACCAGTACGGTCGGACCCGGCTCCAGCGGCAGGTCGACGTGCTCCCACGAGCGGAAGTCGGTCACCTGGAGGTGACGGAGGTACACGCCGCGCCGTGCCTACTCGCCGACTTTCTTGACCGAGTGGCCGCCGAACTGGTTGCGCAGCGCGGCCACCGCGCGCATGGCCGACGAATCCTTCTGCCTGGAGGAGAACCGGGCGAACAGCGCGGCGGAGATCACGGGTGCGGGCACGGCGTTGTTGATCGCCTCCTCCAGCGTCCACCTGCCCTCGCCGGAGTCCTCCACGTAACCCTCGAGGTCGTCGAGCTCCGGGTCTTCGTCCAGTGCCCTGACCAGCAGCTCGAGCAGCCACGAGCGCACGACCGTGCCCCGCTGCCACGCCTTGATCACGGCGGGCACGTCCTCGACGACCTTCGCCGCCTCGAGCAGCTCGAAGCCCTCGGCGTAGGCCTGCATCAGGCCGTACTCGATGCCGTTGTGCACCATTTTCGCGTAGTGACCGGCGCCGACGGAGCCCGCGTGCGCGAAGCCCTCCTCGCGCGGACCGTCCGGACGCAGCGCATCGAAGATCGGCATTGCCTGCTCGACGTGGGCCTTGTCGCCGCCGACCATCAGGCCGTAGCCGTTCTCCTTGCCCCACACTCCACCGGACACGCCGACGTCGAGGTAGCCGATGCCCTTGCCCGCGAGCAGCTCGGCGTTCTTCTTGTCGTCGCTGAACCGCGAGTTGCCGCCGTCGATCAGCAGGTCGCCCTCGCTGAGCAGGTCGCCGAGCTCGGCGACGGTCTGCCTGGTCGCCTCGCCGGCGGGCACCATGACCCAGACCATGCGAGGCGCGGCCAGTGCCGACACCAGCTCCGCGAGCGACCCGGTGTCGGTCACCTCCGCGTTGCGGTCGTAGCCGACCACCTCGTGCCCGGCGGCACGCAGGCGCTCGCGCATGTTGAAGCCCATCTTGCCCAGGCCGACAAGTCCGAGCTGAACCATCAGTTGTCCCCTTGTGTGTTTCGTACTCAGCCGGGAAGCCGCACCGGCATCAGCAGGTAGAGGTAACCGGGAACGACGTCGCCGTTCTCGTCGGCCGGCTTGATCAGCGCGGGCCTGTTGGGCGTGGTGAACGTCAGCTCCGCCCGGTCGGCGTGCAACGCGCCGAGCCCGTCGACGAGGTAACCCGGGTTGAAGGCGATGGTCACCGGCTCGCCCTCGTAGTCGACCGGCAGCTCTTCCTCGGCGCTGCCCTCGTCGTCGCCACCTGCCGAGAGCCTGAGGGTCCCCTCGCTGAACTCGAGCCGTACCTGGGTACCCCGCTCGGCGACCAGCGACACGCGCTTGATCGCCTCGGCCAGCGCCGACACCTGGAGGACCGCGCGCGATGTGTGCTGCGACGGGAGCAGCTGCCGGTACGGCGGGAACTCCGCGTCGAGCAGGCGGGTCGTGGTGTAGCGACCGGAACCGGCGAGGCCGAGCAGGCCGTCGCCGCTCGCGAGGCCGACCTGCACGGTCGCGCCGCTCGCGCCGAGCGACTTCGCCGCGTCGGCGAGCGTGCGGGCAGGCACGAGGACCGCCGCGTCGGCGAGCCCCTCGGCGGGCGACCAGCTGAACTCGCGCATCGCGAGCCGGAAGCGGTCGGTGGCGACGAGCGTGAGGGTGGTGCCCGAGATCTCCAGCCGCATACCGGTGAGCATCGGCAGCGTGTCGTCCTTACCGGCGGCCACCGCGACCTGGGCCACGGCCTGGGCGAACGCCTCGCCCGTCACCTCGCCTGCGAGATCCGGCTGCGCCGGCAACTGTGGATAGTCCTCCACCGGCATGGTCGGCAGACTGAAGCGCGCGTTTCCGCAGGTGATGGACGCGCGAGCGCCGTCGACGGCGATCTCCACCGGCTGGGCGGGCAGCGCCTTGGTGATGTCCGCCAGGAGCCTGCCCGAGACTAGCGTGCGCCCGCCGTCCGCGATCGTGGCTGGTACGCCGACGGTCGCTGAGACCTCGTAGTCGAAGCCGGACACGGTCAGCGCGTCGGAACCCCCGTCGGCTCCTGCGTCGAGCAGCACACCGCCCAGCACGGGAACCGGCGGCCTGGAGGGAAGGCTTCGAGCCACCCAGGCGACGGCGTCAGCGAGCCCATCACGCTCGACGCGGATTTTCATGGCGCCCATCCTTTCGACAGCCGAGCCCGGGCGGCTCGAAAGACGACAAATCACCCCTACAGACGCCCCCAATGGGCAGGGGCGGTCGAGGGGGCGTGGCTGTGTGGGTTCGCCCGGACGCGGTGCGTCGCACATCGACGACACCGGCACCGAGCGGACCGGGGTGTGGGTTTCCACGTTAGAGCGTGAGCGGCACCGCCGTCATCCCGGCCCAGTCGAGCGGCCGAGCGGGTATCCCCAGGTTCACAGCTCGCTTGTTTTTGTTTTGTTCTTCTTCGAAGAGATCTTTGTTCAGTCGTAGTAGTAAGGGCTGTGGGTTGTGTGGACAGGCGTCGTCCGCGCAGGTCCGAGCACGCGCGGCCGTGTGGACAGCCGTGGTGGCAGCTCGGTGGAGAAGTCGGGGGCCGCCGTGGAGAACTTTCGCCCTCCTCAGTTGCTCCACAGCTGTCCCCAGGTTTCCACAGTTTTGTCCCCAGCTGTGGGTCGACCTGTGCCCAGCCCATGCACCGCCGATGCACCCCCGAAACGTGACCTGGATCGCCTTAGTGAGTGACAAAACCTAGGCGGCAGAACGACTTCGGGCCTCGCGCGAGCCCGTCACCGCGACAACTCCGGCCGTGCAGACACATGTGATGGCTACCCACTGGGGCGCGGAAAGCACCTCTGACAGCACCACGAGACCGGCGATCGCGCCCACCGCGGGCTCCAGACTTTCCAGAACTCCCACCGTTCGTGGCGGGATCCGGCGCAGCGCCGCGAGGTCCAGTGAATAGGGAACGACCGCTGACAACACCGCCACGAGCGCTCCGACGAGCAGTACCTCGGGGGCCAGCAACGCGGCGCCGCTCTGCGCGATTCCCGCCGGGAGCCACAGAATCGCGGCGAACGCGACGGCGAGCGAGAGCGTCGACGCCGTCTCACTGCGTCTGCCCGCCGTGCGGCTCAACAACAGATAGGCGGCCATCGACGCCCCGCTCGCGAGCGCGAACGCGATGCCTGCGAACGGAGCTCCACCACCTGGGCCGTGGAAGAGCCAGACGCCGAACCCCGCGAACCCGGCGGCACCCACTTCGGCGAGACCGCGAGAAGTGAGGAGTGCCAACAGGATCGGGCCGAGCAGCTGCAGTGTCGTCGCCATCCCGAGCGGCAGCGTCGTGAGCGCGGGATAGATGAGGTTCATGCCGGCGATCGCGGCGCCGAAGGCGGCCACGAGGGCGAACTCCTTGCGGGTGCTCGGAAGCGCGGGCCGGTGCCACCCGAGCAACACGATTGCCGCGATGCCGAGTCGCAGCGCCACGGTGCCGAGCGCTCCGGCGTCGGCGAAGAGGTGTTTGCCGATCGCCTGCCCGACCTGAACGCTCACCACACTGCCCAGTACGAGCAGTGCTCCTCTGCCGACCATGTGGCGAGTGTCCGGCCGCGCTGACAACGGCGTCCATCTCATCTTCGTGTGCGAATTCGTTTAGCCTCGACTACATGATTGACCTGCGGCGGCTGCGCGTGCTGCGGGTGCTCGCGGACGAGGGAACGATCACCGCGACGGCCGCGGCGCTGTACCTCACGCCGTCGGCGGTGTCGCAACAGCTGCGGCACCTCAGTCGAGACCTCGGGGTGGAGCTGCTTCGCCGCGAGGGCAGGCGCGTGCGGCTCACGCCGGAGGCGCAGATCCTGCTGCGGCACACCGAAGAGCTGTACGCGCACTGGGAACGCGCGCGGGCCGACCTGGCCGCGCGCGGCGGCGAGCCGATGGGCGAGCTACGGCTGTGCGCGGTTTCCTCGGCGATCGCCGCGCTCGCCACGCCCGCGCTTTCCCGGCTGCGCCAGGCGTTTCCGAAGCTCGACGTGCACATCAGGGAGGAGGAGAGCGGCGACTGCTACGAACTGGTCGTCGCCGAGCAGGCCGACATCGCCGTGGTGCTGCCGACCTCCGACTCGCCGCCGGAGGGAGACCCGCGCTTCGAACGGGAGCCGCTGCTCGACGACGTTCAGGACCTGCTCGTGCCCGCAGGGCACCCGCTGACCGAAGTGGACAGTGTGTCACTCGCCAACGCGGCGGGCGAGGCGTGGATCGTGAAGCCGTACAACAACGACACCTACCCCTTGCTCGTCACCGCCTGCGCGACCGCCGGCTTCACGCCCCGGATTTCCCACCACGTCAAGGAGTGGTTCGCGGTCTCGGCACTCGTCGCCGAGGGTGCGGGCGTGTGCCTGCTGCCGAGACTCGTTCCCATCCCGGAGGCGCACGGAGTGGTGCGGATCCCTCTGCACGGCGAACCGAGGCCGGCGCGCCGGTTCAGCACGTGTGTGCGCAAGGGTAGCGAGACCTCGCCCGCGATCGCCGCCGGGCTGGCGGTGCTGCGCGAGGTGGCTACTGACGTGCTCGCTGCTTGATGCGCGAGGTCAGCTCCTGCACCTGGTCGTAGATCCGGCGCCGTTCCGCCATCTCCTTGCGGATCTTCTTGTCGGCGTGCATCACCGTGGTGTGGTCTCGACCACCGAAGGTCTGCCCGATGCGCGGCAGCGACATGTCGGTGAGCTCACGGCACAGGTACATCGCGATCTGCCTCGCGGTCGCCAGCGCCTTGGTCTTGCCGGGCCCGCACAGGTCGTCGAGCGTGACGTCGAAGAACTCCGCCGTGACCCCCATGATCGTCGGCGCGCTGATCTCGGGCGCCTGTGAGTCCGGGATCAGGTCGCGCAGCACGATCTCGGCGAGGCCGACGTCCACCGGCTGCTGGTTCAGCGAGGCGAACGCGGTGACGCGGATGAGCGCGCCCTCGAGCTCGCGGATGTTGGCCTCGATGCGCGCCGCGATGAACTCGAGCACGTCACCGGGCACGGCGAGCCGGTCCTGTGCCGCCTTCTTGCGGAGGATCGCGATACGGGTCTCCAGCTCGGGCGGCTGGATGTCGGTGATCAGTCCCCACTCGAACCGCGTGCGCAGGCGGTCCTCCAGTGTCTCCAGCCGCTTCGGCGGACGGTCGGAGGACACGACGATCTGCTTGTTCGCGTTGTGCAGTGTGTTGAAGGTGTGGAAGAACTCCTCCTGGGTCCCTTCCTTGCCTTCCAGGAACTGGATGTCGTCGACGAGCAGGATGTCGATGTCGCGGTAACGCCGCTGGAACGCGACCTTGCGGTCGTCACGCAGCGAGTTGATGAAGTCGTTGGTGAACTCCTCGGTGGACACGTACCGCACGCGCATGCCGGGGAAGAGCCGCTGGGCGTAGTGGCCGACGGCGTGCAGCAGGTGGGTCTTGCCCAGCCCCGACTCTCCCCAGATGAAGAGCGGGTTGTACGCGCGCGACGGCGCCTCGGCGACCGCGACAGCGGCGGCGTGCGCGAAGCGGTTGGACGCACCGATGACGAACGTGTCGAAGGTGTACTTCTCGTTCAGCCGGGTCTTGGAGGTCTGCGGCTGGGCGGGCGCCGTGTAGGGCTGGCCCGCGATCGGCTGCCCCGAGAAGGTGGGCCAGATCTCGTGGACGGCGGCGAGCGCCTCGCCTTCCTCGTCCACCTCTTCCTCGCCGTCGTCGACCTGGTCCGGCACGTTCTTCGCGACGGGCATCGAGGGCATCGGCGGCCGCTGGCCCACCGGCCGCTCGCCGCCGTCGGCGCGGGTGTGGCGCACGGCGGCGGGCACGGTGATCGTGTCCTCTGGCGGTGGCAGCGGTGGACCGTCGGAGCGGATCCCGTTGCCGGTTTCCACCCTGCCGGGTGAGTTCGCGTACCGAGGGGGTGTGGCCGGGGCGGGAGCGCTGTCCGTGGTGTCGACCTTGACGGCGAGGGAGACCTCGCGGCCGAGCCTGCGGGAGAGCGCCGTGGTGATCGGTTCGCGCAGCGCGCGCTCGATGGCTTCCTTCGCGAAGTCACTCGGCGCGGCGAGCAGCGCGGTGCCGTCGAGGAGGCCGATGGGCCGGGTCACCCGCATCCACGCACGTTGCTGGGGGGACAGCGTGCCGTCGGAGAGCTCCCTGACGACCTGCTCCCAGACGACAGCCAGGTTCAGCTGGTGCTCAGACACCCTGCTCCGCTCCCCTCCCCTCGACCTTGGCCCCACATAGCAGGTCGATGTGGCCACCCGCGCAGCAGGTATCCACAAAGTTGTCCACAACTGTGCATCAATGTACGGCGGCCCGCGGGCACTCCCTCCCGCGGGATCAAGGTACGCCTGCCGAAGTCTCCCACCTTTCGGCGGCGTGAGTGCGCCCCTCGTTGACACTGAGAAGGGGCACGCTAACAAGACCCGCTGATTGCCACAAGACGTCGTTCCGGGCAAGGATTTCATGGTGTACGGCGTGTTGCCATTCGGTGCTGGAGCGTGGCGATGATCGATACTGTCGGCAGCGACACAGCGTTACTCAAGGGGCCGGTTCCAGTGTCACCGGACAGGGTGCGTACCCTCGTAAGGTCTGCCGCTGACAGCGGGCCTTATTCTGCCTGCCCACGTTCCGTCGGCTGTCAGACAATACGAGTAGACGTTGAGACCAGGAGAACTGAGCCGTGAGCAAGGGCAAGCGCACCTTCCAGCCGAACAACCGCCGACGCGCTCGGACCCACGGGTTCCGGCTGCGGATGCGTACCCGCGCAGGCCGCGCCATTCTGGCCGCCCGCCGGCGCAAGGGCCGTCAGCAACTTTCCGCCTGATCCCGTCTGCCTGCGAGGCGCGGCGTGCTTCCGGTCAACGCTCGCCTGCGGCGGAGTGAGGAATTCCGTGCGGTCATGCGCGGCGGCGCCCGAGCCGGGCGCCGCCGCCTTGTGCTGCACGCGCTCGCCGGAAGCGGCGGGCAGACCAAGGCGGGCTTGGTCGTGAGCAAGGCGGTGGGCAACTCGGTTGTGCGCCACCGAGTGAGCAGGCGCCTGAGGCACCTGCTGGCCGACCGGCTTGGAACCTTGCCGGCCGGTAGTGCGTTGGTTGTTCGGGCATTACCTGCCGCTGCCACCGCGACCAGTGCGGAGCTCGGCTCGGATCTCGACGCGGCGCTGCGACGGTTGAGCCTGTCGCCTTCCGCCCGCCACGACAATGGACCAGCGGTGTGAGTACAGAGCAAGTGGCCGGCACTGAGACGGCCGAGACCCAGCAGCCCACCAGGCGGGCGCGTCCGACGCCGGTGGCCTGGGTGCTGCTGCTGCCGATCAGGTTCTACCGCAAGGCCATCTCCCCGTTCCTTCCCCCGATGTGCCGGTTCTACCCGAGCTGCAGCACGTACGCGGCCGAGGCGCTGACCCGGCACGGAGCCGCTCGCGGCTCCTACCTCGCGGTCCGCCGGCTGTTGCGATGCGGTCCGTGGACCCCGCCGGGACGAGACCCCGTGCCGGAGAAGTTCAGCTTCAGGCACCAAAGCCCTGGTATGTCTACCGAGGAGTAGCTCAGTGCTCGACTTTATCTACTACCCTGTGTCGTTCATCTTGTGGTGCTGGCACAAGGTGTTCGGCTTCGTCTTCGGCGACGACAACGCGATTGCCTGGGTCCTCGGCATCGTGTTCCTGACGTTCACGGTCCGCGGCATCATGTTCAAGCCGTTCGTGAAACAGGTCCGGTCGATGAAGAAGATGCAGGACTTCGCGCCGGAGATCAAGAAGATCCAGAAGAAGTACGCGAACGACCGCCAGCGGCAAGCGATGGAGATGCAGAAGCTCCAGCGCGAGCACGGCGTCAACCCGCTCGGCAGCTGTCTGCCGATGCTGCTCCAGATCCCGGTCTTCATCGGTCTGAACCATGTGCTCCGCATGTTCGCCCCGGGCAAGGAGAGCAACTACTTCTTCGACGCCGAGGGCGTGCGCTCCTACGTCGACGCGAAGCTCTTCGGGGTCAACCTCGGTGACGCCATCAACCACGTCAGCGCCCTCGGGGGCGGCGCGGCCGCGGCGGAGCCCGGCTGGCACTGGCACGTGGCCCCCGTGGCGATCCCGCTGATGATCGTCGCGAGCGTCGCGACCCACTTCACGGCCCGCCACTCCGTGGCCCGCCAGAACCCGGCCTCGGCGACCGCGCAGACCGCGATGATGAACCGCCTGACGCTGTGGATCTTCCCGGCCGGTGTGCTCATCTTCGGTGCCTTCTTCCCGATCGGTCTGCTCATCTACTGGCTCGCCAACAACTGCTGGACCCTCATGCAGCAGCGCCTCGTCTACACGAAGATCGACAAGGAAGAAGAGGCGAAGAAGGTCGAGGCCAAGGAGAAGCGCAGCAACCTCGGCCCGAAGCCGGGCCAGAAGCCCCAGGTCGGCCAGAAGCCGAAGCCTGCCCAGCAGCAGAAGAAGGCCGCCGACTCGGAGAGCGAGGGCGGCACCGGCTCCGCGAAGAGCGCCGGCGCCGCCAAGAACGGCACCCCCAAGAACGGCAAGTCCCCGAAGAGCGGCAACCCCAGCAACGTCAAGGGCGGCGCCTGGGCGAAGAACGGCGGGAACCAACAGCGGTCCGCCACCCAGGGCAAGAAGGCCCAAGGCCGTAAGCGGCGCTGACGCCTCAGGGACGGGAGAGGAGAAAAGACATGTCGGAGACAGCCGAGGTGATCGGCACCGAACAGGATGAGGCAGTGCCGGCGACGGTCGAGGACGAGGCCGAGGACACGGACGCGGGTAGCGACGACGACCTGCTGGTCCAGGAGGGCGACATCGCGGGTGACTACCTGGAGCGCCTGCTCGACATCCTCGACTACGACGGCGACATCGACTTGGACGTGGAAGCCGGACGCGCGATCGTCAGCATCGATGGTGGCGAGGACCTGGACAAGCTCGTCGGTCCGAGGGGCAACGTGCTGGAAGCACTGCAGGAGCTGACGCGCCTCGCGGTGCAGCAGGAGACCGGTACCCGCAGCAGGCTCATGCTCGACATCGCCGGCTGGCGGGCGGGCCGGCGGGAGGAACTGCGCGAGCTCGGTCGGTCGACGGCCGAGTCCGTCGCGCAGTCCGGGGAGAAGGTGCGGCTGCACCCGATGAGCCCGTTCGAGCGCAAGGTCGTCCACGACGCGGTCGCTACCGTCGAGGGTGTCACGAGCGAGAGTGAGGGTGAGGAGCCGAAGCGGCGCGTGGTCGTACTCCCCGCATAGTCACGCACTGAGCGAAGCGGCCCGTCGGACAACCGGCGGGCCGCTTTTTTGTGCTCGCGTTTCACGTGAAACCGGGAGTCGGTCGGTGGAGTTCTGCACAACTTCGGACTGTCGCGTCGAATCCAGAAGCGCATCAGGGACAATCGGTAGCGGCCGGTTTCACGTGAAACGGCGATCCCCCGATGAGGAGTGAGTCTGTGGGTCTGGGCGGGTTCGAGTCCACCACCACCCCGGCGGCGGCTGCTGCGGTGTTCGGCGATCAGGTCGAGCAGGCGGAGCACTTCGTGGAGCTCCTCGCGGAGCACGGCGTCGAGCGCGGCCTGATCGGCCCACGCGAGATCGATCGGCTTTGGGAACGACACGTCCTGAACTCCGCGGTGATCGGCGAGCACATCCCTCGCGGTGTCCGCGTCGTCGATGTCGGTTCGGGTGCCGGGCTCCCGGGTGTACCGCTCGCGATTGCGAGACCGGATCTCGATATCGTCTTGCTGGAGCCGATGGCACGCCGCGTCGACTGGCTGTCGGAGGTGGCGGAGACGCTGGGGCTCCCCATCACCATCGTGCGCGGGCGCGCGGAGGAGAAGGCGATTCGGCAGCAGCTGGGTCTTGCTGATGTGGTGACCGCACGCGCGGTGGCGCCCTTGGCTCGCCTCGCGTCGTGGTGTCTCCCCCTGGTGCGTTCGTCGGGCACGCTCGTTGCTCTCAAAGGTGCGAGTGCGGCGGACGAGATCGAGCGCGATCGCGCGGCGGTTCGCAAGGCGGGCGGCGGGGAGCCGAGGCTGGCGGAGTGTGGTGCCGGCGTGCTGGAGACGCCGAGCACGGTGGTGGTGATCGAACGCGTGGAGCAGCGAAAGCCGGAACGATCGCGGCGGCGCTCCGGAGCGCGGTCGAGATGAAAGGATTGGCCGAGCGAATGACGATCAGTACGGAGCGGCGAATGTTCCACGTGAAACGGTGCACCGGCGAGCACATGAACCTCGGAAGGGGTGGCGCCCGGTGAACCCGCCTCGCGAGACGAGTACCGGCGGCTGGACGCCCATCGCCGAGGAGGCCGAGCGTGCCGCCAAGGTGTTGCATCCGGACGCGAACTTCATGCCCCGGCCCACGCGGCGCCGTGTACTCACCGTCGCCAACCAGAAGGGCGGCGTCGGCAAGACCACCAGTACGGTGAACCTCGCCGCCGGGCTCGCGCTGCACGGCGTGAAGACGCTCGTCATCGATCTGGACCCGCAGGGGAACGCGAGCACGGCGCTCGACGTTGACCACCGGTCGGGCACGCCGTCCGTGTACGAGATGCTCATCGGCGAGGTCTCCCTGGCCGACGCGACACAGGTCAGCCAGCAGTCCCCCAACCTCTTCTGCGTGCCCGCGACCATCGACCTGGCCGGTGCCGAGATCGAACTCGTGTCGATGGCGTCGAGGGAGTCTCGCCTCAAGGAAGCCCTCACGAGCGAAGCGCTCGACGAGCTCGGCATCGACTACGTCTTCATCGACTGCCCGCCCTCGCTCGGGCTCCTCACGGTGAACGCACTGAGCGCGGCGCACGAGGTGCTGATCCCGATCCAGTGCGAGTACTACGCACTGGAGGGGCTCGGCCAGCTCCTCAGCAACATCGAGCTCGTCCAGCATCACCTCAATCCAGCGCTCAAGGTGTCGACCATTCTGCTGACGATGTACGACGGCCGCACCAAGCTCGCGGACCAGGTGACCCAGGAGGTCCGGAATCACTTCGGTGACGTCGTACTCAAGACGATCATCCCGCGCAGCGTGAAGGTCTCCGAGGCCCCCGGGTACGGGCAGACGGTGCTGGCTTACGACCCCGGCTCTCGGGGCGCGATGAGCTATCTGGACGCTGCACGGGAAGTCGCCGAGCGTGGAGTGAGGGAGCAGAGATGAGCGAGCGCAGGGGTGGGCTCGGCCGTGGCCTGGCGGCCCTGATTCCGACCGGGCCGGTCAGCTCGGAAGGAGCGGCCACCGCCGAGATGCCGGCCGAGCCGGTTGCCGCTGACGGGGACAAGGGCTGGTTCGCGGCGAACGGCTCGGTCAAGCCGGTCGGCGGCGAGGTCGCCGGCGCGGTTTACCGTGAGGTGCCTGTCGAGGCGATCAAGGCCAACCCGAAGCAGCCTCGTCAGGTCTTCGACGAGGAGGCGCTCGCGGAGCTGGAGCACTCGATCCGCGAGTTCGGCCTCATGCAGCCGATCGTCGTGCGCCAACTGCCCGGTGACGAGTACGAGCTCGTCATGGGCGAGCGCCGCCTGCGCGCGTCCCAGCAGGCAGGGCTGAAGGTCATCCCGGCGATCGTGCGGCAGACCGCCGACGAGGCGATGCTGCGCGACGCGCTGCTGGAGAACATCCACCGCGTCCAGCTCAACCCGCTCGAAGAGGCGGCGGCATACCAGCAGCTGCTCGACGAGTTCGAGGTGACGCACGAGGAGCTCGCGTCGCGCATCGGCCGCAGCCGGCCCGTCATCACCAACACGATCCGGCTGCTGCGGCTCCCCCTCCCCGTCCAGCGTCGCGTGGCGGCCGGGGTGCTGTCGGCGGGCCACGCCCGCGCGCTGCTGTCGCTGGAGGACCCCGACGGTCAGGAGGAGCTGGCGGCACGCATCGTCGCTGAGGGCCTGTCGGTCCGGGCCACCGAGGAGGCGGTGACTCTCTCCAAGGGGGCGGCCAAGAAGAAGGAGAAGGCGCCCGCACGCAAGCCGATGCAGGCTCCTGGTTTGCAGGATCTGGCCGAGCGCTTGTCCGACACGTTCGATACCCGCGTGAAGGTCGACCTCGGACGGCGAAAGGGACGCATCGTCGTCGAGTTCGGGTCGGTGGACGATCTCGAGCGGATCGTTGCCCTCATGGACCCAAACCGGTCAAATCAGACACGTGAAACCGGCAACCCGTGACACCGGGTCATTTCGTCACGGTGATGATTTCTCGTCAGCTCCCGCGCTGAACGGCGCGGGACACGAGATCGGCGAACACCGCCCCGAGGGACGTGCCGGCCGCCTCCATCGCCATCGGAACGGTGGAGGTCTCGGTCAGCCCCGGTGACAGGTTCACCTCGAGGAAGTGGACGGTGCCGTCGGCGGCCACCACGGCGTCGGTCCGGGAGATGTCCCGCAACCCGAGCAACCGGTGCGCACCCACCGCCAGCTCGCCGACCGCCTTCTCGGTCTCCGGGGTCAGCCGCGCAGGCGAGAAGAAGTCGGTGAGCCCGGCGGTGTAGCGGGCCGTGTAGTCGTACACGCCGCTCTCCGGAACGATCTCGACGGCAGGCAGCGCCTGTGGGCCGCCGTCGCGTTCGACGACGGTGACCGCCACCTCGACGCCGTCGATGAACCGCTCCGCGAGCACCGTGTCGCCATAGGCGAAGCAGCCAACCATGGCGGCGGGCAGCTCCGCCGCGTCGCGCACGACCTGCGTGCCGAGCGCCGAGCCGCCCTGGTCCGGTTTGAGGATCAGCGGCAACCCGAGCCGCTCCACCATGGCGTCCAGCACCGCCTGCGCGCCGAGTTCGCGGAAGGTGCTGTGCGGCAGCACGACCCACTCGGGCGTGGTGAAGTCGGACTGGGCGACGAGCGCCTTCGCGATCGGCTTGTCGAACGCGCGACGGCACGCCCACGAACTGGTGCCGACGAACGGCACGCCCAGCATCTCCAGCACGGTCTGGATGGAGCCGTTCTCGCCCTCTCCCCCGTGCAGTGCCACGACCGCGGCGTCGGGCCGCTCGTCCCGGAGCCGAGCCACGAGACTTGCGTCGGTGTCCCACTCGTCGACCGACAGACCTTGCTCACGCAGAGCGACCGACAGACGGCGACCCGAGCGCAACGAGACGTCCCGCTCGTGTGAAAGACCGCCCGCGAGCACGGCGACAGTAGGCTCGGCCACCCAGGAACTCCTCAACTGATCAGGTGAAAAACTGGTGCTCAGACCGTGTCCGGCCCGGGGAACTGCGGCCCCGACACGGCGCGCGTGGTGACGCTACCGAACGTGCGGGCCAGCTCCATTTCGGACTCGAGCACACCGGCGAGCCTGCGCACGCCCTCGCGGATCCGCTCTGGCGTGGGGTAGCAGTACGACAGGCGCATCTGCCTGCTGCCGAAGCCGTCGGCGTAGAAACCAGTGCCCGACGCGTACGCGACGCGCGCCGTGACCGCGCGCGGCAACATCGCCTTGGTGTCGACGCCCTCGGGCACCGTCACCCACACGTAGAAGCCGCCGTCCGGCTGCGTCCACGTGCATCCGGGAGGCATGTGCTGCTCCAACGCCGACAGCATCGCGTCACGGCGCTCCCGGTAGTTCTCGCGGAAGGTCTTGATCTGGCCCTTCCAGTCGTGGGTCGCGAGGTAGCGCGACACCACCAGCTGGTTCAACGTCGGCGGGCACAGGGTCGCCGATTCAGCGGCCAGCACGAGCTTCTCGCGGACCGCATGCGGCGCGAGCACCCAGCCGACGCGCAGGCCCGAGGCGAACGTCTTCGAGAACGAGCCCAGGTACACGACGTTGTCGGGATCCATCGACCGCAGCGCCGGGTAGGTCTGCCCGTCGAAGGCGAGCAGCCCGTACGGGTTGTCCTCAACCACGAGCACGTCGTGCTCGGCGCAGATCTCCAGGATCTCCGCCCTGCGCTCGACGGCCAGCGTCACGCCGGCGGGGTTGTGGAAGTTGGGGATCGTGTAGAGGAACTTGACGCGCTTGCCCTCCCGCTTGGCGGTGGCCAACGCGGCGCGCAACGTGTCCGGCACCAGGCCGTTGTCGTCCATCTCGACGTGCACGACCTGCGCCTGGTAGGCCGCGAACGACCCGAGCGCGCCGACGTAGGAAGGCCCCTCGGCGAGCACGACGTCGCCGGGGTCGCAGAAGAGGCGGGTCACCATGTCCAGGCCCATCTGCGAGCCCACCGTGACGACGATGTCGTCGGGGTGGCCGGTGATGCCCTCCATGGCCATGACCTCGCAGATCTGCTCCCGCAGCGTGGGCACGCCGTGCGCGGAGCCGTACTGCAGGGCGACCAGGCCCTCCTCGGTGATGAGCTCCGCCATCTGCCCGGACAGCGACTCCAGCGGCAGCGCGGCGAGGTTCGGCATCCCGCCGGCCAGCGACACGACCTCGGGCCTGCTGGCCACCGCGAACAACGCTCGGATCTCCGACGCCGTCATGCCCGCGGTGCGCGCGGCGTAACGGTCGAGGTGCGGATCGAGGTTGTGGCGGCCCGGCTCGGACCCCGGTCTGTGCTCCGGTGGCTGGGAGGCAGTCATGGCATACTTCCGTCTGCTTCGAAGAGCGCTCGGCAGTTGGGGCGATCTACCTGCAGGTAGATCTCAACGAGTGTAACGTCATGGGGTTCGGGCCCTCCCGGGTTTCTGCCCTGTGTCACATCGGCATATGCTTTGCACTGCTTTCGACAGACGCACATCCCGGGGAGGTTTGGTGTCGCGACGTGTCGTGGGCGTCACGCTGGACAACCTGGAGCAGTTGCCTTTGCACTGCCGCCGGTGCGTCTACTGGGAGCTGGCCCCGCACCTCAAGGAGCAGGCCGAAGAGTTCGGGGAGACCGAGGTCGAGAAGGAAGCCTGGGTCTCGGGCGTGCTGCTCGAATGGGGTTCCTGCGGCCGGATCATCCACAGCGGCGACCTCCCCGTCGGCTTCGTGCTCTACGCGCCGCCGAGCGCCGTGCCGAGGGCCAACGCGTTCCCTACCTCCCCGGCGAGCCCGGACGCCGTGCTGCTCACGGCCTTCCACGTCGCCCCTGAGTTCCGCGGTGGCGGCCTCGGACGGGTCCTCGTGCAGTCGGTGGCCAAGGACCTCACGCGACGCGGTGTGCGGGCGATTGAGGCGTTCGGTGACGCCGACCCCGAAGCGGGCACCGAGGAGCACGCGTGCGTGGTGCCTGCCGCGTTCCTGCAGAGCGTCGGCTTCAAGACCGTGCGTCCCCACCCGCGGTGGCCGAGGCTGCGTCTCGAGCTGCGCTCGGCGATCTCGTGGAAGGAAGACGTCGAGGCCGCGCTGGAGAAGCTGCTCGGTCAGGTCACCGTCACCACGGCCACGCCGAGCACCACACGCGCCTAGTTGTCCACAGTTCTGTGCACAACTAGGCCACTTATCCACACCCAGGGGGACTTGTGCACATGCGCGGTGCCGCCGTGGACCCCTGAATGCAGTGAAGGCCACCATGCCTGCGCCCGCCCGTCTCCCCCACCACCCAAACGGAGACGCTGTGCGCCGCTGTGCCTGTTCCACGCAGTGAAGGTGGCCTTCACTCCTTCACTGCATCGATGGCAAGGGTTACTCCGCCTTCGCCAGTTCGTGGGCGAGGACGTCGGCGAAGGTGAACGTGCCGGTCGGCTGGTCGTTCTCACCGAGCAGGTAGAGCCGCTTCACCGCGATCAGGATCCCCTCGGCCACCACGTCGCGGAACGCGGGATCGGAGAGCCTGCGCCGGTCGTCGTGGTTGGTCAGGTAGCCGATCTCGACCCGGACCGCGGGGCAGCGGGTGCGGGTGAAGATGTCCCACGTCTTGGGGTGCGTGCGGCAGTCGCGCAGGCCCGTGCGCGCGGCCAGCTCGCGCTGGATGTAGCCGGCCAGCAGCTCGCCCACCGTGGACGTGGTGCCGTTGCCGGTTCCGAAATGGAAGCTCGCGACACCCTGCGCGTACGGGGAACGGTTGCCGTCACAGTGCAGGGAGAGAAAGAGGTCGGCGCCCGCGTCGTTGGCGAACTGCGCGCGCTCCAGCTCGGACGGGCTGTGCGCGGGGCCACGGGAGATCAGCGCCTCCATGCCGGTGGCCTTCATGCGGCCTTCGAGCCGCCGAGCCAGATCCCAGGCGATGTCGGACTCGCGGATGTCGTCGACGACGACGCCGTGGTCGGCCCCACCGTGGCCGGGATCGATGACGATCCGTTTGCCGCGCAGCCTCGGGCCCGCCCTGCGCACCTGCTCCTGTTCGCGCAGGAACACCGGCCGGCCACCACGCGCGCGCGGCGACAGCTGCCGCAACGCCCGCACGGTCGCCGGACCGCAGATGCCGTCCACGGTGAGCCCGTAGTCGCGCTGGAAGTTCCGCAGCGCCCGTTCGGTCTGCGGGCCGAAGCCGCCGTCGGGGCGGCCCGCGTCGTAGCCGAGCTCGGTGAGCCGCTCCTGCAGCGCGAAGACATCGTCCCCGTGCACCGGCGACGAGACGAGGTAGGCGAGCGGCCTGCTGCCGAGGTGATAGCTCGAACCCCGCAGCGCCCGGTACGTCGCCGGACCGACGATGCCGTCGGTGATCAGGCCCCTGCGCTGTTGGAAAGCGCGCACGGCCTGCTCGACGACGGTGTCGAAGGCCGCATGGGTGGGCGACCCGTCACCGGGAGGGAGCAGGTCCAGGCTGCTGAGCATGGACCTGATCTCGGCGACCTCCGGTCCGGTGTCGCCGCGGCGGAGTACCCGCATGCACTCCTCGCTCTTCCTTGGGCACCAAGTGCGCTCGATGCTGTGCGATGTGAATCAGGGCCCGGCGGCCCTGGGCCTCTATTGTGCCTTGTGAACTCTCAGTGAGCGCGTAGGGCCGGTGAGTGCGTTCCGGCGTGGCGCATCCAGGACACACGGGAAACCCGGGTGCGCGAACTGACGCGCCGCCCGGGTCCCGCGAGTCGCGACGAGAAGTGTCAGAGCACGTCGGCCAGGTCGGACAGCAGCGCTGCCTTCGGCTTGGCCCCGACGATCTGCTTCACCGGCTTGCCGCCCTGGAAGAGGATCAGCGTCGGGATGGACATGACCTGGTAGTCCCGAGCCGTGTTCGGGTTCTCGTCGATGTCGAGCTTGGCGATGCTGAGCTTGTCCTTGTGCTCGGTGGCGATCTCCTCGAGCACGGGCGCGACCATCTTGCACGGCCCGCACCAGGTCGCCCAGAAGTCGACGAGCACGGGCTTGTCGCTGGTGAGCACGTCGTCGGCGAAGCTGGCGTCGGTCACCTTGACGGTGTCGGTCATGTTCTCTCCCTGTCCTTTTCGGTTGGCGTCAGTTGGCCCGGGTCGCGTAGCCGCCACCCACGAGTTCGGCTGCCTCGTGAGCCTCGCTGACCCCGGAGTGCTCGGCCAGCCAGCGCTCTGCGTCGATGGCGGCGGTGCAGCCACTGCCCGCCGCGGTGATCGCCTGGCGGTAGGTGTGGTCCACCAGGTCGCCCGCGGCGAACACGCCGTCGATGTTGGTGTAGGAGCTGCGGCCCTTGGTGAGCACGTAGCCCTCGTCGTCGAGGTCGACCTGCCCCCGCACGAGCTCACTGCGCGGGTCGTGCCCGATCGCGACGAAGAACCCGGTCACGTCGAGCTCGGACTCCTCGCCGGTGACGGTGTCCTTGAGCTTGAGCCCGGCCACCTTCCCGTCTCCGACGACCTCGGTGACCTGCGAGTTCAGCTTCCAGCGGATCTTCTCGTTCGCCTTGGCGCGCTCGAGCATGATCTTGGAGGCGCGGAACTCCTCGCGCCGGTGGACGATGGTGACGCTGCGCGCGAACTTGGTGAGGAAGGTCGCCTCCTCCATGGCCGAGTCGCCGCCGCCGACCACCGCGATGTCGTGCTCGCGGAAGAAGAAGCCGTCACACGTCGCGCACGACGACACGCCGCGGCCGAGCAGCTCCTGCTCGCCGGGAACCCCCAGATACCGCGCCGCGGCGCCCATCGCGAGAATCACGGCGCGAGCCGCGTACCGCTTGCCGTTCGCGGTCACGTACTTCACGTCGCCGGTGAGCTCCAGCTCCTCGACGTCCTCCGACCGCAGATCAGCGCCGAAGACCTTCGCCTGCTCGCGCATCTCCTCCATGAGCTCGGGGCCCTGGATACCCGACCGGAACCCCGGGTAGTTCTCGACCTCCGTCGTGGTCATGAGCGCACCGCCGAACTGGGAACCCTCGAACACCAGGGGCTCCAGCTGAGCGCGTGCCGCGTAGACGGCAGCGGTGTACCCAGCGGGACCCGACCCCACGATGATCAGGTTCCGAACGTCCTCTCCAGCCACCCGTGACCTCCGCTTCGACGACAACCTGCGTACCAGGCTCAACACGATCGTAGGTGCGGGTGTTCCCGACGTGACGTGGGCCGCTGCCAAACGGGCCGCCCCTTCCGGCACGTGGAATGGGCGGCCCGTTCTGGCAGGTCCTGGTACTACCGGCCGATGATCTCGTCCTTCAGCAGGCCCGGGTTGTCCGGACCGCAGTCGGGCGCGAGCGCCACGAGGCGGAACTGGGCGAGCTCGCCCGTGGTGTAGAGCACGAACACGGCGTCCCGGCCGTCGATGGTCCCCGGGGTGATCCCGACCGGCTGCTTGACCGGGTCGATGCCGTTCGCCTCGAGGCAGGCGTCGAGCCGCTGCTCGTTCTCCAGCGGGCCGAAGTCGCGGACGCCCTCGACCTTGCCGATGGCGGCGTTCATCTGGCCGCTGTCGACCGCGACGCTCGGCGTGGGCGCGGCGACTCCTGGGGTCTCCTCCCGCGACGCGTCAGGGGCGACGATCACGACCGCGGCGACGACGGCGGCCGCCGCGGCGAGGAACCCGGCGCCCCAGCCGGCGCGGCGGTTCCGGCGCTTGCGGGCCGCGTCGATGCTGACGACGTTCGAGCCACCGCGGGCTTGCTGTTCCTGCGCGAGGGCGGCGTCGATTCTGGCGGCGACCTCGGCGGGCATGGGCGGCACCGGCGCTGCGCTGAGATCGGCGAGGTCGGCGCTGGTCGCGTCGAGCGCCTCGATGATCGCGCGCGCCTCGGGGTCGGCGTTCACCCTCGGCCACAGCTCGGCGGCTTCGCTTTCGCTAAGCACGCCGGCATGCAGATCGGCGAGCACGTCGACAGACCACGGGGGGCCGACGGCCCCACCCAACCCCCTAGTTTCGTCTGTCATCGTCCCTCCCCGTGTTTGCTTTCGTGAGTTGGGACGTCACCCTCCGGCTCGGGGTTCCGCAGATGACCGAGAAGTTTCGCCAGTTTGCCGCGCCCCCGCGCACATCTGCTCTTGACCGTTCCCTCCGCGATACCCAACATCTTCGCGGTCTCGGCCACCGAGTAGCCCTCCACGTCGACCAGCACGATCGGTACCCGCTGCTCTTCGGGGAGCTGGTCGAGCGCCTCCTTGATCACGAGTCGGGTCTCGCGGTCGGCCATCGAGTCGCGCGGCACCGCGGGCTCGTTGTGTCCCTGCTCCGGCAGCGGGACCGTGGGCCTCGCCTGACGTCTGCGCACCCGGTCGAGGCACGCGTTGACGACGATCCGGTGCAGCCAGGTGGTCACCTGCGACTCGGCGCGGAAGTTCGCCGCCGCGCGGAACGCCGAGATGAATGCCTCCTGAAGGGCGTCCGCGGCCTCCTCGGGATCACGGACCGTGCGCAGTGCGACCGCCCACATGCGATCCCGGTGCCGCCGCACTATCTCGTTGAACGCGTGCGGGTCTCCTGCTGCGTGTGCCGCGATGAGATCGGCATCAGTGGGCGCTGCTGCGGTCACTCGGAAGAGACTACTAAGGCGGGTGGATCAGTCACCCGGCAGGCAGGAACGTCAGTTCGCCCAGTTCCGAGGCGAACCGCGGCGCCTCGCCGGAGAGCGAGGTGATCCAGACGATCACGTACCGGGCGGACGTCGGCTCCTGCAACTGGATCTCGGTATCGGTGCCCTCGAGCGTGCCCGAGCCGACCACCCTGGTGTCGTCCAGCGCGGGGTCCGCGTCGTCGGCGATCCTGATCTCGACGTTGGTTCCGGGGCTGTCCGCGGTGACCTTCACCTTCGCCAGCTGCAACGGCGAGTCGAACGTGGCGACGAGACCGACGCCGGCTTTGAACGTCGGGAACTGCTGGCGGTACTCGTCCGTGCGCCAGACCGTGGCCGGGTCGCCGTCGATCGCCAGCCCGGCGTCCTCGACGCTGTCGCCCTCGCCCTCCGGGTTGTAGACCGTGACCTCGTTGGGCGCGACGGGCTCGCCGTTCGCGCCCGGCTGCGGAGCGGGCGGGTTCTGCGGTTGCTGGTTCGGTGGGTTCTGCTGCTGGGTGGGCGTCGGATCGGCGAGGTTGACCGGCGGCCCGCTCGACTCGGGGTCGTCCTGGAAGAAGCTGATCGCCATCATGCCCAGCCAGGCCAGGATGCCGACCGCGGCGACCACGAGCACCGTCACGCCGAGTGCGAGCTTGCGCCGCCTGGCCGCGTCCTTGACCGGCTTCTTGGTGGTCCAGACGCCGCCGTCGGGATCGACGTTCGGGTCCTTGGCGATGTACTGGGTGCGTTCGGCTGCCTCAGCGGCCTCGTCGAGCACGCGCAGGATGGCCGCGCTGGTGCGGATGCCGCCGTGACCGCCGTCCTCGATCGTGCGCACGGCGAGGGCCGACAGCTCCTGGGGCACCCTCGGCTCCAGCGAGCGGGCCGGCACGACCCGGCCCGTCGGCGAGCGCGGCGCCGCCGGCACGGCGGGCGGGCCGCCCGGCAGCGCCCAGCGGCCGGTGAGCAGCAGGTACAACACGGCGCCGAGCGCCTTCACGTCGTCGCGCAGCGTCGCGTCCGGCAGCGGGCCGGGGAACGCGAGCCGCAGCCTGCCGTCGGGGGTCAACCGGAGCCGCTGCGGATGGTCGAGGCCGAGCACGAGACCGGACTGGTGGGCCAGCTCGACCGACTCGGCGAGTGCCTGCACCATGCGGGCCGCGGTGCCCGGTTCGACGGGCCGCTCCGCGACGAGGTCGATGAGGTCAGTGCCCTTGGTCCACTCGGCCACGACGATGCCGAGCAGGCCCTCGCTGGAGGAGATGCCGTTGCCGAGGCTGAGCACGTCGAGCACCCTGGCCACGCCGGGGTGGTTGAACTTGGCCGCGTGGGCCGCCCGCTCGAGCGTGCGCCTGCCCAGCCGCGCGGCCTCCGCGTCGGCGGGGTCGCCAACGAGCATGGTGAGGGCGACGTCCCGGCGCAGCTGGCCGTCCCTGGCCCGCCACAGGTGAGCGCCCGCGCGTTCGTC
Source organism: Prauserella sp. PE36 (assembly GCF_003311655.1). Taxonomy (NCBI): domain Bacteria; kingdom Bacillati; phylum Actinomycetota; class Actinomycetes; order Pseudonocardiales; family Pseudonocardiaceae; genus Prauserella; species Prauserella sp. PE36. The sequence goes on from NZ_QEQT01000029.1 coordinate 31,232, forward strand.
GATTCCGAACTGAGCGAGCAGCCGGTAGCGGCCATCGCCGACGACGCCGCCGGGCGCCAGCGATCCACCCCGCGTACTCGTGCCCACCGGGCCGGACCCCCTGCCTTCCTCGACGACACGTTTCTCACGAGGGTACGTGAACACACGCAGCGAGAGGCAGTTTACGCGCGCCGGACCATTCGGGTGATTCTGCGGGTCACCGGGGTGAGCTCGTCAACCTTGAGTGCGATCAGCACCCCGAACGAGACACCGATGCCGACCACGCCCTGCAGGATCAGCTTCACCCAGGCGCCGAGCACGGGGCCGAGCGCATCCGGCACGAGCCAGCCGACGACCACCGCGGCGAGCGCGCCGAGCCCGCTCGCCACCACGGTGAAGAGGATGACGCCGAGCACGCGCTTGCTGCGCAGGTTGCCGAGCTTGACCCACAGCCAGACCTGGCCGAGCACGGCGCCGACGACGAACACGAGCGAGTTCACCATCATCACGCCGAGCACGACGTTGACCGGGTGCAGCACCGCCGAGGCCAGGTACAGCAGCGGGATCTTCACCGCGGTCATCACGACCATGATCAACGTGGGCGTGCGCGAGTCCTTCATCGCGTAGAACACGCGCATCTGCAGCATCACCAGCGCGTACGGCAGCAGCCCGAACGCCGAGACGGCCAGCGCCTGGCCGAGGCGCTCGGCGTCCTCCACCGAGCCCTTGCCCAGCGCGAACAGCGCGACACCGATCGAGGTGCCTGCCACGGCCATCACGGCCGACACCGGCAGCAGCATCAGCGTGGTGAGCCGTGAGCCGTAGGAGAGGTCGCCGATCAACCTGCGGAAGTCGTTGTCGGCCGCGGCCCGGCTCATCTTCGGCATCAACGCCGTGAGCAGCGAGACGCCGATCACGCCGTAGGGCAGCTGGAACAGCAGCCACGCGTTGGAGTAGATCGAGGCACCACCGGCGGCGCCGGCCGTCAGCACCCGCGTGTTGACGACCATGCCGATCTGGCTCACCGCGACGTAGCCGAGGATCCACAGCGCGAGCCCGCCGAACTCCTTGAGCCGCTCGTCGATGCCCCAGCGCCACCTGAAGCGGAAGCCCGAGCGGCGCAGCGCCGGCAGCAGGAACAGCGCCTGCGCCACCATCGCGGTCAGCACGCCGACGCCGAGGACGAGCACCTTCGGGTCGCTCATCTGGGTCGGGATGATCGTCGGGTCGCCCGGTACCAGCGCGAACGCGGCGATCGTGGCGAAGATGACCAGGTTGTTGATCACCGGGGCCCATTGGGCGGGGCCGAAGATCTGCTTGGCGTTGAGGACCGCCGAGAGCACCGCGAAGAGCCCGTAGAAGAGCAGGCCCGGCAGCAGCAGGTAGGCGAACCACGTCGCGAGCTGCGGATTCGCGTCGCCGGTGTCGTCCATGAGCAGCGACGTCAGCCACGGGGCGAGCGCGACGGAGACCACGGTGCCGATGCCGAGGATCGTCACCGCCATCGTCAGCAGCCGCTGGGTGTAGGCCTCGCCGCCGTCCTTGTCGTCCTGCGAGCGCACGAGCAGCGGCACGACGACGCTGGTCAGCACGCCGCCGAGCAGCAGCTCATTGATGATCAACGGCAGCGTGTTGGCGACGGTGAAGGAGTCGTAGAGCACGCCGAGCGTGGCGACCCACGCGAGCATGACCTTCCACGCGAAGCCGGTGATGCGGCTGGTGAGCGTGGCGATGGCCATCCGGCCGCTGGCCCTCGCCAGCGACGGAGCCTTGGCCTGCTCCTCCTCCTTCGGCCGCTCCAGCTGGACGGCGGGCAGCCGCTCGCCGATCTCCGTGTGCCGGAGACCGTCGACGATTCGCGGCATCATCCGCGTCGCGAGCTCGTCGTACGGCCTCAGCACGTCCGGGTCGGCCGCGGGCCAGCGCACCCCGGGAGGCATCCCGCGCTCGCGCGGGATGTACATCGTCGACTCGCCCTGCTGCGGCGGCGGGGCGACGCGCCGGGTCCGGTCGGCCTCCTGGCGCCACGGCCGCACCGGCTGACGGCGCTGCTGTTCGGCCGGGCGGCCCCTGCGCGGCGGCCCCTGCGGCGGCGGGGGTTGCGGAGGCGGCGGCTGGCGGACCTGCCGCGTCCTCGGCGGAGGTGCTGGAGGGGTTGGAGGTGGCGGCGGCTGGGCCGGCAGCCTCCCCTGCTGCTGGCCCTGACCGGGGTGCCGCGGCGCCCGGCCGTTCTCGCGTGGGTCCGGCGGGGGCTGCCTGCGCCGATCAGGCGGTGGCTGCCGCTGACGCTGAGGGTCGGCAGGAGGCGGCCTGCGCCCCGCTCGCGGCGGCGGCGCATCGGGACGTGGAGGCCTCCCGGCGTGCTCAGGCGGCAGGCCCGGCTCTCTGTCCAACACGTCCCAATCCGTCGGCGGTCAAGCTTGGTCGATTCAGGGTAATCCTGAGCCGGGACTAATCTCAGGTCCTATCGGCTCTAGGTGCCCTTCCTCGCCTTCAACCGACGGTAGATGCGCCTGCCGGAGAGCAGCACGAGTGCTCCGGCAGCTGTGGCCGTGAGCACGACCGTGACCACGCCGAGCTCGCTGGAGGAGAAGTCGAGCCGCGCGGGTGTCCCCAGCTCCGTGCCGCCTGGAGTGGTGAGCGAGACGTCCAGGTTGAAGCGGCCCGAGCGCAGCGCCTCGGCCGGGATGTACTGCGGGATCTTGCTGTTGGCCGAGAGCAGCGAGTCCGGCATGTGAGCGGGGCGCAGGCCCGCGTTGTTCTCCAGCCGGATCCGCACGGTGATTGCGACCGGCAGCGAGTTGCTGAGCGTCACCGGCAGGGGGCTGGACCCGGATGCGAGAGACACCGACTGCGACAGCGTGGTCACCGTGACCTGCCTGCGCAGCGTGGTGAGCTGCGCGGTCGCCGCCCTCGCCGCGGCCTTGCCCAGGCTCGAACTGCTCTGCCAGGCCGTGGACGTGGCCCTGAGCACGGCGTTGTGCAGCGGCTGGATGATCGCGGCGGGTTGCACCTGCCGCGTCGGGTCCACCGACATCGCGCCCTGCAGGTCGGCGGCGACGCTCTCGAGCTCGGACAGCTCTGCGATCACGTCGCCTGGCACGGAGAACGCACTGTCGAGGGTGCCCGTGTCGCCGTCCGCGGCCGCACCGTCCTCGGGCGGACCCGCGAGCACCTCGTCGAGCGAGGTCGGCTCGACCATCCCCGCCGCCTGCAGTCCCGCGAAGGAGTCGAGGAAGGCGGCGAGCTCGCCGACGGGCGCGTCCCAGCGCCGGGGCGGCGCCACCAGCACGGGTCCCTCCGGCTCCTCGCCGAGGCCCGCGTGGAAGGCGAGCGCCGCGATGCCGTTCTGCGTCGCGATGTTCGGCTGGTCGGCCGGCGTCTGCGCGCTCGTTGCCGTGCTGCGGGCCCCGCCGAGGGCGACCGAGGTGAGCGAGTCGTAGGGCAGCGAGCGCACGCCAGGGTGTCGGCTGGCCTGCTGGAGCGGGTCGGTGATCAGCGTCGTCACGCCCGCGTCGGCGACCCGGCGCAGCGCGGTCTCGTCGAGCGCACTGCCCGGCCACACCAGGCCGGGCTTGGGCTGCACACCGAGCTTCTGCAGGATCGACGTGCCGTTCAGCGCGGTGCCGACCAGGTCGGTGGCCGTGTTGACCCTGGAGACGGCGGTGAGGTCGGCGTCGGCGTAGGGCAGCTGGATGACGCAATGCGCGGCGACGAGGTCACGCAGCTTCTCCAGCCACTCGGCGGCGGCTTCCCTGCCCGAGCCCGGCAGCTCTCCGGACGGCGTGCGCACCTGGTAACCCCTCGACATCAGCTCGACCGTGTCGAGCAGCTCGGGGTCGATCGCGAAGCAGAGGGAACCGAAAACGGCGGGGTTGTCGCGCTGCGACGCGGCGGCCGCCACGAGTGCGTCGAGCCTGCCGCCGGGCTTGAGCTCGGCCGCGAGGATGTCGTCGGCCAGCACCAGCGGACCGCCGTGCGGCGACGAAACCACCTGCGGCTTGCTGGAGGTGATCGGCCACAGCATCGACACCGACGCGGGAGCGGCCTCGCTCGGCGGGTCGATCACGGGCAGCAGCGTGCTCACCGAGGCGAGGCGCGCGGCGCCGCCGTAAGCAGGGGTGCCGTTGACGTTCACCAGGAGCGGGTACACGCCGGGCGCCGACAGCGGCAGCTGGTCGATCGGCACGGTCAGGGTGACGCGGGCGGTGTCCCCGGGCTGCAGCGTGTCGGCGACGCTCTCCCATTCGGAGGCGCCGGAGTCGGTCGGCGGGGCCTCCGTGAGCGTCTGCTCCAGCTCGTCGTCGCTGGTCTGCGGGGCGCCGAGCTGGAGGCGGGCGACGATCTCGGTGATCGGGCGGTCGCCGACGTTGGTGACGTTGCCCGTCACGACGAGCGTGTCTTCCTGCGGGGTGACGATGCGCGGGGACAGCTGCTCGAGGTCGAGCCGGAGCCGGTTGGGCGTGTCGAGCGGCTGCGCGGCCGAGCCCGTCACGCCGAGCAGTCCCTGCGCGATGCACAACGCCAGTGCCAGCGCGAACGCGCTGAGCTTGTTCACTGCTTGCTCACGCCCTACTCACTCCGGTGCTTGCTGGAACATCTCGCGTGCCTTGCGCACGAGTTTGCGCTCGTCGGCGTAGGCGAGCCTGCTCTCCAGCTCGGGCAGCGGGACCCACGCCACCTCGGTGACCTCCACGTCCTCGTCGGACAGCTCGCCACCGCCGGCTTCGAGGAGGAAATGATGCACCGTCTTGTGGACCCGCCTGCGCTCGGCCACGAACCAGTAGTCGATCGTGCCGAGGGGCCGCAGCACGTGCGCGGTGATGCCGGTCTCCTCCTTCACCTCGCGCACGGCGGTCTCCTCGGTGGTCTCGCCGTCCTCGATGTGCCCTTTCGGCAGCGACCACAGCAGCCTGCCCTGCCGGTCGAGCCTGCCGATGAGCACGGCGTGCTCCCGTTCGGGATCGACGACCAGCCCCCCGGCCGAGGTCTCGTTCACGGTGGTCAGCCGCCTACCACGACGACGCCGGGACCGTCGTCCCGGTTTTGCGCCACCGGAGCGACCGGCCGATCCAGGCATGCTGCGATGCTAGAGCAAATGGTGCCGCCGGTACGCTGGCTTCTCGTGTCCGTGTTGATCCGCTTGTGTTGTAAGGGAACCGTGTCGGGGGTGGGATCGGCGTGAACCACACCACCGCGAAGCGGGATGCGGTGACCGAGCTGATGCGCATCTCCCCGGTCGCCGAGGAGCTCGCCGCCCGCTTCGACAAGGCGGGGCACCGCCTCTATCTCGTCGGCGGCAGCGTGCGTGACGCGCTGCTCGGCAGGCTGTCCCCCGATCTCGACTTCACCACCGACGCCCGCCCCGACCGGATACAGGCGATCCTCTCCGGCTGGGCCGACGCAGTGTGGGACACGGGCATCGAGTTCGGCACGGTCGGCGCCTCGCGCAGGGGTTCGACGCTGGAGATCACCACGTTCAGGGCGGACGTGTACGACCGGGTCGGGCGCAAGCCGGAGGTCTCCTTCGGTGACACCATCGAGGGCGACCTCGTGCGCCGTGACTTCACGGTCAACGCGATGGCGATCGAGTTGTCGACAAAGACGTTCATCGACCCGCACGACGGCCTCGAGGCGCTGGCCCGCAAGAGGCTCGACACCCCCGCGACGCCGGAGGAGTCCTTCGCCGACGACCCGCTTCGGATGCTGCGGGCCGCCCGGTTCGTGGCGCAGCTCGGGTTCGAGCCCTCGCCGAGGGTCGTCACGGCGATGACCGAGATGTCCGGTGAGATCGCCAGGATCACGGCCGAGCGCGTGCAGGCGGAGCTGTCGAAGCTGCTCACGGGCGCCGCGCCGAGGCGGGGCATCGAGCTGATGGTCGACACGGGGCTGGCCGACCACGTGCTGCCCGAGGTGCCCGGCATGCGGCTCGCGATCGACGAGCACCACCAGCACAAGGACGTCTACGAGCATTCGCTGACCGTGCTGGAGCAGGCCGTGGACCTCGAGACGCGGCACGAGCCGACATCGGGACCCGACCTGGTGCTCCGGCTCGCCGCGCTGCTGCACGACATCGGCAAGCCGGACACGCGTCGCTTCGAGCCGGGCGGGGGCGTGAGCTTCCACCACCACGAGGTCGTCGGCGCGAAGCTGGCCCGCAAACGCTTGCGAGCGCTGCGCTACTCCAAGGAGATCGTCAACGACGTCTCCCAGCTCGTGTACCTCCACCTGCGGTTCCACGGCTACGGCAAGGGCGAGTGGACCGACTCGGCCGTGCGCCGCTACGTCACCGACGCCGGTGAGCTGCTGCCCAGGCTGCACAAGCTCGTGCGGGCCGACTGCACTACCCGCAACCGTCGGAAGGCCGCCGCGCTGCAGCGGTCGTACGACGAGCTGGAGGCGCGGATCGCGCGCATCGCCGAAGAGGAGGACCTCAAGGCGGTGCGGCCGGACCTCGACGGCAACGAGATCATGAAGCTGCTCGGGATCCCGCCGGGTCCGCTCGTCGGCAGGGCGTGGCGGCACCTCAAGGAGCTGCGGCTCGACCGGGGCCCGCTCGACCACGACGAGGCGGTCGCCGAGCTGCGCCGATGGGCCGCCGAGCAGGGGATCGAGCCGGCGGGATGACCGCGGGAGAGCCCGCGAGACGGCGCACCAGCTTCCTCGGGGCGCTGCTGCGTGGGGGCGCGCCCGTGCTGGCCAGCTCCACCACCGGGCTCTCCGACGAACTCGCCGACCCCGCCCCGGTGCGCGGCACGCGCCGCCTTCGGCAACTGGCCGGACCGGTCGACACCGGATACCGCGACGGGCTGCTCCTACGCGCGGCCCGCTACGTCGCGCTGGTACCGCTCGCGTACCGGCTGCTCGCGGTGCCGGGTGCCTTGGTGGCGTTCGTCGGCCACGGCAGTGCGGGCCTCGCGCCCGTGGCGGTGGTGGCGGCGTGCTCGGTGGCGCTCAACCTCTTCGGTGCCTACTGGCTGCTGCGTGGGGCTCCCTTCCGAGAGCGTCCCGCGGGGTTGCTGCTCGCGGTCGACGTCGGGTTCGCGCTGGCGGCGAACCTCGTGGTCGGTGCGACCGTGCCTCCGGAGGCGCTGGAGAGCGCGGCCGAGGTGCCCGGCAAGCACCTCCTCGGTGCCGTCGCGCTGCTGACCCTCGCCCTCGGGGTCGGCTTCGGCGCCGCGCTCGCGGTACTCGGCATCCCGCTGCGGGCGGCGATGTCGTGGCTCGCGGGTGACGGCTTCGACCTCGACGCCGGCCTCTCGCAGTTCGGCACCACCCTCGGCGTGCTGCTGACGGCGACGGGCGCGCTCGTGCTACTGGGCCTCGGCACGCGGCTCGCGCTCGCCTACGGCATCCGCACCGGCAGGCTCGCAGAGCGGGCGGCACAGCAGCGGCGCCTGCACGACACGGTGTTGCAGGCGCTGGAGGCCATGGCGCTACCGGGCGATGGCGACGCCGAGGACCTGCGCCGGATGGCTCGCGCGGAGGCGATCGAGCTGCGCAGACACCTGGAGTCGGAGAGCGGCGGCGAGGGCGGCAGGCTCGCCGAGAAGCTGGCCGCGCTCGCGGCGGACATGGCACGCGACGGCCTGCGAGCACAGCTCGTGGCGGCGGAGCCAGACGGCGAAACGCTCTCTGAGGTACGTCAGATCGCCGTCCGCGACGCCGTGCGGGAGGCGCTGCGCAACGCACTCAAGCACTCGGGCGCCGACACGGCGCTGGTGCGCGTCGAGCAGCGCGACGGCGGCATCGCGACGATCATCCGCGACCACGGCACAGGGTTCAGTCCCGAGTCCCGCCCACCCGGGTTCGGCATCAGCGAGTCGATCGTGGCCCGCCTGGCCGAGGTCGGCGGTACCGCCAAGATCGAGTCGTCCCCCGGCAAAGGCACGCGAGTCACCCTCTGGGTCCCCCGCTGACGTGCCCCCAAGGCCACCTTTGTTGCGTTGAGCGCACCAAAGGTGGCCTTGGGGTGCGTTACGTCCGTCGTTCGAGGGCGCCCGTTTCGACGTGGTGCCCGATCGCACGGGGAAGCAGGTAGGCGATGGCTCCGCCGGGCAGCGGACCCCACGGCCGGGTCACGCCGGTGAGCACGCGGATCGGCCTGCGCACCTCGTAGCCGTGCACGTCGTACTCCCGCTCGAACGCCAGCGACGTCGTCGGGAACGGGGTGCCCTGCGGGTGCACGAGGTTGCCGCCCTCGTTGCCGTAGCGTCGCACCATGGTGCCGACGGGCAGCGTGACCAGGCGCTTGTTCCGGTAGTAGTTCAGCGGCGGCTCCCCGCGCAGCGGCAGGATCGGCCAGTCGCTCGCGTGCGCGGGCGGCTCGTGCGCCTCGGCGTCGTCCGGCACGCCCTGCCTGGCCCGGCCGGGCAGCAGCAGCACCGCGCCGAGCAGCGCCTCGGCCGCTGCCTGCACGCGCGGGAAGTACCTCGGCTCGACGGGCTCGCCGTCGGCGTACGGGGCGACCTCCCAGCCGTGCGGCGTGCGGTGCAGGCACCACGCGCCCTCGGCGGTCTCACCGATCCGGTACGCGCTCTCGGCGACGCCGTACTCGGCGAGCCGGGTGCGCAGCACGCGCAGCACCTCGGAGGCGCGCAGCCCCGGCCTCGGCTCGGCCCCGCGCTCCACCTTCGTGACGGCGTCTGCCTCGGCGAGGTCCTCGGTGGTCTGCGGCGGGTGGGGCCGCCCGGTGACCTCGGCCTCCGCCGTGGCCCGCACGCGCTGGGGCACGTAGGGCGTGCGGTAGTCCTGCGCGCGGATGTGGTCGAGCAGCTCGCCTTCGGGTGGGACGCCGTACTTCCGCAGGTAGTGCGGCACGGCGGCGGGCCAGATCCACACGCCGTCGGTGTGGAACGCGTCCGGCACGTTCGGCGCCCCGCCCGGGACGAAGATGTCGGGAAGTGCGCCGGGCCGTCCCGTCGCGACCGGTGCCCGGTAGAGATAGCCGAGGATGCGCGGCACCTCGTCCTGCGGCACGGGCGGACGGTTGACCACGGGCTTCTCGCCCTCGGCGTGGCTGTCGACCACCCTCGCGAGCCGGAAGCTCACGTCGAGCGGCAGTCCGGCCTTCGCGGCGAGCCACGCCGGCACGTGCTTGCGTGGGTAGTAGCCCAGCTCGGCCTCGTAGCTGCGGGCCGTGGTGCGCCCCTCCGGCGCGAGCCGCCACTCCGGTTCGGCTTCGGCGTCGTAGTCGAAGTCGAAGTTCGATCCGGAGTCGAGTGTGAACGTGCCCTGGAACCAGGTGCCCGTGTCGGGTGCGTACATCGCGGAGCGCAGCTGCGCGAACAGCTGGCCCAGCTCGGGCGGCGCCGACAGCGACACCGCGACGTCGCCGGCGACGGCCCGCACCTCCAGCTCGGAGTAGTCGCCGACCTGGCGGAACCGTGCGCCGACCCGCTGCCAGCCGGACGGCAGGAAGCCCAGGATCGTGCGGCCGATCGCGCGCAGCAGCGCCTGCGTGTCGCCGCTGCCCGGCTCGCTGCGCGGTGCGCCGTCCTCGGTGAAGTCGTGCCGCTCCTGCCAGAGGACGGTCAGGCTCTCCGGGTCGTCGGTCGTGGTGGTGAAGTCGGTGAGCCCCAGTTCGCCGGCGACCCGCTCGTCCCGGCCGGCCCAGCGCAGTGTCAGCTCACCGTCGCCCGACCGCGGCTCGATGCGGTAGGGCTCGTCGTCGTACATGCAGTAGGTGTGGATGCCGAACGTCGCGTTGGCCTCGGCCGCGGGCACGACCTTCGCCGGCGAGCCGTTCCACTCGGTGTCGAAGCCCTCGGGCGCTTCGCCCGGCCGGGCGATCAGCAGGACGCTCTCGTCCGCCGTCGATCGCTGTGCTCGGAAAATCTGGCCGTTCCACAACGCGTACAGCGCGTCTGGCCGGTCGGCCACCTCGACTCGGTAGCGCACGACGTTCCCCCCTCGGTCACCTCACCTTAATTAAACCTGGCGGGCGTGCCGATTGCGCCTGGGTGTCGGCCTCGGTGGCACGGGCGGCGGAGTGGCCGCCGGGGGTTCGTGCTGCTGTGCCCGCGCAGCGCCTTGGCGGACAACGTCGAGCACGGTCCTGGCGAGTGAAGCCGGATCGTTGCCGTCGAACGCGGTGGGCGCGAACTCGAGCCCGGTCAGTGTTCCGGTGGAGTCGACGGTGGCGCGGACGAGCCCGTCTCGCGATGTGACGGTCGCCGACGCTGTGTTACCAGCCATGGTCACAGGCTCACCCTAACGGGTGGCGACGAGATATCCGGCGATACCGACGAGGTAGAGCACGATCGCGACCACGAGCAGGCCCGGTGAGTACCCGTCGAGAGGCGCGAACGCCGCCGCGAACGACACGGCGGCCACCTGCATGGTGTTGAACAGGGTGTCGTAGAGGGCGAAGACCCGGCCGCGTGCCTCGTCGCCGACATCGCGCTGCACGGCGGCGTCCACGCACAGCTTGATGACCTGACCGCCTGCCGTGATCACGAACGCGGCCAGCAGCACCGTGGGCAGCACGAGTGGCAGCCCGAGCACCGCCTGTGCCACCGCGGCCACCCCGAGCCCGCACACCACCGCTCTGCGCCTGCCGAACCGCGTCACGAGCTTCGGGGTGAGCAGCCCGGCGAGCAGGATCCCGGCGCCGCCCATCAGCGCGACCTGGCCGAGCCCCGGCAACCCCGCCTTGAGCGGGCCGACGTCGGTGAAGGAGTAGCGCATCAGCAGCACGGTGAGCAGCAGCGAGATGCCGAACGCCGCGCGGTGGGCCAGCAGTGCGATGAGCCCGGCTCGCACGCTCGGCGTGCGCGCGGCCGCCTTCACTCCCGAGGCGAGGCCCGCGGCGACGGCGGCGAACGCGTTCGCCGGCTCGTCCACGCTGTCCGGGCCGAGGCTGCCCCTGGCGAACCGCGTCGCGAGCACCGCGCCCAGCGCGGAACCGAGCACCGCGAACGACGTGGTCCACGCCGAGCCGGTGTCGCCTGCCCCGAAGATCGACCGAAGGCCGATCGCGCACGCGCCGCCGAGCACGGCGATGGCGGCGCCCACGGTGGCCGAGAAGGCGTTGGCGGTGACGATCCGTTCGGCGGGCACCACGTGCGGCAGCGACGCCGACAGCCCGGCACCCGCGAAGCGCGAGACGCCCATCACGAGCAGTGCCAGCGAGAACAGGGGCAGGCCGTCAACCCCGGCGCCGACGGCCGCGGCAGCGGCGACGACGGCGAACCCGCGCAGGAGGTTGGCCACGACGAGCACGCGCCGCCGGTCCCAGCGGTCGAGCAGTGCGCCCGCGAACGGGCCGACCACCGAGTACGGCAGCAGCAGCGCGGCGAAACCGCCCGCGATGGTGGCCGCGTCGGCGGCGCGCTCGGGGTTGAACAGCACCGCCCCGGCGAGGCCGGCCTGGAAGGCTCCGTCGCCCCAGTGCATGGAGAACCGCAGGTAGAGCAGCTTCCGGAACTCGGGGATGGCCAGCAGCGCACGGGGCACGGCAAGCGTTGCCCTGGTCTGCGCTCCCGCTGTCACAAGTTCTCAGCTTAGGCCCGTTCCATGGCGTCGGCGTGAGGTCGTGAGTTGATCGAGCACCGTGACTCCGGCCCTCGGTGCGGGTGGGATCATGGACGGGTGCGAGCGGACGCCGAGGTTGAGCCAGGCACACTCCTGGTCGCTGCCCCCACGATGTTCGACCCCAACTTTCGCCGGACCGTGGTCTTCGTGATCGACCACCGCGACGAGGGCACCCTCGGGGTCGTGCTCAACCGGCCCAGCGATGTCCCCGTCGACGAGGTGCTGCCGAGCTGGGGTGAGCACGTGGTCGAACCGCAGGCGGTGTTCGTCGGCGGGCCGGTCGAGAAGAAGACGGCGCTGTGCCTCGCAGCTCTGCGCACGGGCGAGAGCGCGGCGAGCGTGCCCGGGGTGATCGCGGTGCGGGGGCCCGTCGCGCTCGTCGACCTCGACGCCGACCCCGACGCGCTCGTGCCGAAGGTGCGTGGGCTACGGGTGTTCGCCGGCTACGCGGGCTGGGACTCGGGGCAGCTGGCCGGCGAGATCGACCGGGGCGACTGGCTGATCGTGCCCGCCCTGCCCGGCGACGTGCTCGCGACGCCGAAACGGGACCTGTGGGGTCAGGTGCTGCGCAGACAGGGCCTGCCGACCGCGCTACTGGCTACCCATCCTGGGGATCTGCAACGGAACTGAAGTCTTCCCCGCCCCTAGGAGGCCGAGGTGGCCGGGTCGGGTCCGGCGCCGTTCAGCGCGGAGCAGCCACCGGCACCGCACGCGCAGCCCGCACAGCCCGCGGGGGCCTCCTGCGGCGCGGGGACCGCGGCGGCCGCCCGGTGACCGAGGACGCCGCCACCTGCCACGAGCACGAACATGCCGATCAGGCCCACCACCGCCGCGATGATCACGCCGACCGCGTTGGGCATCACCAGCCCGGCCGCGCCGGAGAGCACGCCCACCGCGCCGGCGGCGATGGTCGGCAGGCCCGCGACCTTGTTGGCGACGCGGAAGGCCTCGTCGCTGCGCAGCGTGGCCGCTGTGCGCACTCCGGCGCCGCGATCGCGGGGCAGTTTCTCCCGCAGGCCGAGGAAACCACCCCAGCCGACCAGAACGCCGAGCACCACGGGAATCAACGCGACCACGAACACAGACCCGAGAATACGTTCCATTCCAGGTCACCTTGTCGACACCCTGATGCGGTGTGCTGAAGGCCATGTCCCGCGCCTTCCTCGCGACCGGCCTGCTCGGCGCGCTGTCGCTCACGCTCGTCACCGTTCCCGGCGCCTCGGCGCACACCCCCGACGTCCGCCTGCTGGGCGTCACCACCGTGCCGAACGCGATGCCGTTCGAGGGCACGACCGTCGGTGGGCTCTCCGGTATCGACCGCGACCCGCGCACCGGCGGGTACGTCCTCGTCAGCGACGACCGCTCGCAGCTGCAGCCCGCCCGCTTCTACACGGCCGACATCGACGTGAGCGCTGACGGACTCGGCGAGGTGACCTTCACCGGCACGCACCCGTTCACCGGACGGGACGGCACGCCGTACCCGGCGGATTCGGTCGATCCTGAGGAGCTGCGCGTCGACCCGTGGCGTGGCGGCTACTACTGGAGCCAGGAGGGCGAGCGCAGCGCGACGGTCCTGTCCGACCCCTCGGTGCGCGAGGCCACGCGCACCGGCGCGTACGTGCGCGACCTGCCGATCCCGGACAACGAGCGCATGACCGAGACGGCCGGGCCGCGGCGGAACCAGGTGCTGGAGGGCCTGACGTTCGCGGGCCTCGGTTCGCTCGTGGTCACCGCGCTCGAGGGCCCCCTGCTGCAGGACGGGCCCGAGGCGACCCCCGAGCACGGCGCCCTCTCGCGGATCACCGTCCAGGGCAGGCGAGGTCCGGTGCTCGCGCAGTACGCCTACGAGCAGGAGCCGATCTTCGCGCCGCCCGCCGCCGGCGGCTCGGCCAACAACGGCGTCGTCTCGATCCTCGCGTCCGATCAGGCGGACCCCACTCGGTTCCTCGTGCTGGAGCGTGCCTACGTGAGCGGGGCCGGCAACCGCGTCCGGATCTTCGAGATCGACACCAGCGGGGCCACGAACGTGCTGAGCGTGGACTCGCTCGCCGAGGCGAAGAAGGTCAAGCCCGTGCGCAAGCGGCTGGTGGCCGACCTGGCGGACCTGCCGCTGGAGCACGTCGACAACGTCGAGGGCATGACCTGGGGCCCGAGGCTCGCCACCGGGGAGCGCAGCCTGCTGCTCGTGAGCGACGACAACTTCTCCGCCGGCCAGGTGACGCAGGTCATCGCACTCGCCATGAGGTAGGGCCTTCGGAAAACGCGCTGGCGGGGGTAGCTACCATAAAGCCGTGCATTCGGCCAGCCTGCTCCTTAGCCGGCCGCACTGACCGGAGGCTCCGGCCGGTGCGGCGAACCCCTCACGCCCTGGTGGCTGAGGGGTCGCGTTGTTTCTGGAGCAGGTAACAAAGCACGGGAAGGTTCGGCGATGACAGACGGCACCGAGACGACTCCGGCCCACCGCTACACCGCGGCGCTGGCCGGGCAGATCGAGCGGCGCTGGCAGGACTACTGGGCCGACCACGGGACGTACCACGCGCCCAACCCGGTCGGTCCGCTCGCCGAGCAGGACAAGCAGCTGCCCTCGGACAAGCTGTTCGTGCAGGACATGTTCCCGTACCCCTCCGGTGGTGGCCTGCACGTCGGGCACCCGCTGGGCTACATCGGCGTGGACACGTTCGCCAGGTTCAACCGCATGATCGGCCGCAACGTGCTGCACACGCTGGGCTACGACGCCTTCGGGCTGCCCGCCGAGCAGTACGCGGTGCAGACGGGCACCCATCCGCGCACCACCACCGAGGCCAACATCGCGAACATGCGCCGCCAGCTGCGTGCGCTGGGCCTCGGCCACGACGAGCGGCGATCCATCGCCACCACCGACGTCGAGTACTACCGCTGGACGCAGTGGATCTTCCTGCAGATCTTCAACTCGTACTACGACGAGATGCAGGACAGGGCGCGCCCGATCGCCGACCTGGAGAAGGAGTACGAGGACGGCACGCGCGCGACGCCGGACGGCCGCCCGTGGAGCGAGCTGAGCCGGGTCGAGCGGCGCGAGGTCATCGATTCCCACCGCCTGGTCTACATCTCAGACGCTCCGGTGAACTGGGCTCCCGGCCTCGGCACCGTGGTGGCCAACGAGGAGGTCACGCCGGACGGTCGCAGCGAGCGCGGGAACTTCCCGGTGTTCCGCAAGAACCTGCGCCAGTGGATGATGCGGATCACCTCCTACGCCGACCGGCTGGTCGACGACCTGGAGCTGCTCGACTGGCCCGAGCAGATCAAGACGATGCAGCGCAACTGGATCGGCCGTTCGCGCGGCGCGAACGTGCGCTTCGCCGCGGGCGACGCGCACATCGAGGTCTTCACGACCCGGCCGGACACGCTGTTCGGCGCCACATACATGGTGCTGGCTCCCGAGCACCCGCTGGTCGAGCGGCTGACGGCGAACGAGTGGCCGGAGGGCACCGACGAGCGCTGGACCGGTGGCGCCGCGACGCCAGGGGAGGCCGTGGCCGACTACCGGCGCGAGGCGTCTCGCAAGTCCGAACTGGACCGGCAGGAGAACAAGGAGAAGACGGGCGTCTTCACCGGCTCCTTCGCGGTCAACCCGGTCAACGGCGAGTGGATCCCGGTGTTCATCGCCGACTACGTGCTGATGGGCTACGGCACCGGCGCGATCATGGCCGTGCCCGGCCAGGACCAGCGCGACTGGGACTTCGCGACGAAGTTCGGGCTCGGGATCATCCGCACGGTGCAGCCGAGCGAGGGCTTCGACGGCGAGGCGTTCACGGGCGAGGGCCCCGCGATCAACTCCACCAACGAGGACCTGAGCCTGAACGGGATGGGCGTCGAGGACGCCAAGAAGGCGATCATCGCGTGGCTGGAGGAGCACGGCCACGGCGAGGGCACCGTGCAGTACAAGCTGCGCGACTGGCTGTTCGCCCGGCAGCGCTACTGGGGCGAGCCGTTCCCGATCGTCTACGACGAGGACGGCCTGCCGATCGCGCTGCCCGAGGACCAGCTGCCCCTTGAGCTGCCCGATGTCGAGGACTACTCGCCCAAGACGTTCGACCCCGAGGACGCCGACTCCGAGCCGCAGCCCCCGCTGGCCAAGGCCACCGACTGGGTCGAGGTGACGCTGGACCTGGGCGACGGGCCGAAGAAGTACCGCCGCGACACCAACGTCATGCCGCAGTGGGCCGGTTCGTGCTGGTACCAGCTGCGCTACATCGACCCGACCAACACCGAGCGGTTCGTCGACCCCGAGAACGAGAAGTACTGGATGGGGCCGAGGCCAGCCGAGCACGGCGTCAACGACCCCGGCGGGCTGGACCTGTACGTCGGCGGCGTCGAGCACGCCGTGCTGCATCTGCTGTACGCGCGTTTCTGGCACAAGGTGCTGTTCGACCTCGGCCACGTTTCGTCGAAGGAGCCGTACCGCAAGCTGTTCAACCAGGGCTACATCCAGGCCTACGCCTACGTGGACTCCCGCGGCTTCTACGTGCCTGCCGACGAGGTCGAGGAGAAGGACGGCAGGTTCTTCTACAACGGCGAAGAGGTCCGCCAGGAATACGGCAAGATGGGCAAGAGCCTCAAGAACATCGTCACGCCGGACGCGATGGCCGAGAACTACGGCGCCGACACGTTCCGGTTCTACGAGATGTCGATGGGCCCGCTGGAGATCTCGCGGCCGTGGGCGACAAAGGACGTCGTGGGCGCGCAGCGCTTCCTGCAGCGGCTGTGGCGGCTGGTGGTGGACGAGGAGACCGGCGCGCTCCGCGTCAGCGACGCCGAGCTCACCGACGACGACCTCCGGCGCCTGCACAAGACCATCGCAGGGGTCCGCGAGGACTACGCCGAGCTGCGGTTCAACACCGCAGGCGCGAAGCTCATCGAGCTCAACAACTACGTCACCAAGGTCTACGGGGCCACGCAGGCCACGCCGCGCGCGCTGGCCGAGCCGCTGGTGCTGATGCTGGCGCCGCTGTGCCCGCACATCGCCGAGGAGCTGTGGCACCGCCTCGGCCACCCGGACACGCTGGTTTACGGGCCGTTCCCCCAGGCCGACGAGAAGTACCTGGTGGAAGACACGGTGGAGTACCCGATCCAGGTGAACGGCAAGGTCCGTTCCCGCGTGACGGTCGCCGCCGACGCTGGCAAGGACGACGTCCAGGCCGCGGCACTCGCCGACGAGAAGATCGTCGCGCTGCTTGCCGGTGGTGAGCCGCGCAAGGTGATTGTGGTGCCGGGCAGGCTCGTCAACGTCGTTCTGTGACGGGCCCGGTGTCCAGGCCGATCTCGCGGGCGAGGTCCGCGAGCAGCGCGTCGAAGAGCGCGTCCGGCTTGGACACCGGGATCGGGTAGTTGCCGAACACCTCGAGCGTGACGTGCCCGTAGAGCCGGGCCCAGAACTGCATCATGAGGTATGTGGTGCCGAGCGTGAGCCGTTCGGACGGCACGCTCACGCCGGAGCCGGCCATCACGGCGAGCAGGGAGTCCCGGTAGGCGGCGAGGTCCTCGCGCAGTTCGGCCGGCACCACTTCGTCGGCAGGCAGCGCGACGTCGGCCTCGGCCAGCACCTCCCCGGCCGCAAGCAGGAACACCCGCCCGAACGGCTCGGTCACCTGCTTCAGCGTGGCGACGCTGCTGGGCGCGGAGCCGACGTCGCCGGTCGGTGACGCGAAGACCAGCGTGAACTCCTTGGTGTGGGTGAGCGCCCAGCGCCGGAAGCCCTTGCAGATCGCGAACAGCTGCTGGGTGCCGCCGTCGCGCAGGTCGGCGATCTCGGAGGCCAGCTCGTCACCGAGATCGGAGATCACGTCCATGCGCAGGTGCTCGATGAGGTCGTCGCGGGAGCCGTAGTAGCGGTACAGCGCGGGGGCGGTGATGCCGAGCTCCCTGGCGATGGCCCGCAGGGTGACGGCCTCGGGGCCGCGCTCGACGAGCAGTGCCCTCGCCGTCTCCCGGATCTCCCGGTCGGTTGCCGCGCGTTCGCGGCCCCGGCGTACCGGCCTGTTCATGACACACCCCGCTGAGCTGGCTTTTGTCCTTGTGGTCCGGACTCTGCGCAGTTTAGGGGCTACGCGGGGATGAGACCTCGTGATCGCCGACGAAACGCCCCCCGAAGGTCCTCGGCGGCTTCGTGGTCGACGGCGAGCGCAGCCGGACCGGCACGTGCTCTCGGCCGCCGCGCGCGATCGCGGCGGGTGGCCGTGCGGGCCTGCCGATCAGGGCGCCGCCGGCACCGATCACTCGGGGGGCTACGTGACCGGTGCCGGCGACCCGATGCCCGACTGGGTCCGGGGACCGGGGTCGGACAACACCCCGCGCGGACGCGGTGGTGTCTGTGGAGAGTTCACGCGGCTCCGACGATGACGCCTCGGCCCCGAACTCACCTGAACGGGTGAAGCTCGGTGCGAACACTCGCCTGATTGTCGCATCAGCAGCCACGAAAGTTACAAAGGAATTCACGTCTGTTCAAGCGACGAGGTCACAGGTCGATGAGCGCGATCTCATGGCAGGCTTGGCGGCGTGGAAGCACAGGTGCTCGTCGTCGGGTCGGCCAACGCCGACCTCGTCGTCGCCACAGAGCGCAGGCCGGGAGCCGGGGAGACCGTGCTCGGCGGCGACACCGAGACGCTGCCCGGCGGCAAGGGTGCCAACACGGCGGTCGCCGCGGCCCGGCTCGGCGCCGACGTCGCACTGCTCGGCGCGATCGGCGACGACGGCAACGGCAGGCTGCTGCTGGACTCGCTTCGTGGGGCGGGCGTGCGGACCGAGCTCGTGCGCATCGTCGACCGGCCGACCGGCGTCGCCTACATCACCGTGACCCCCGACGGCGAGAACTCGATCCTCGTCTCCCCCGGCGCCAACCACGCACTGGAGCCCGCCGACGTCGACGGTGCGCTCGACGGCGTCCGCGTGATGGTGGCGTCGCTGGAGACCCCGCTGCCGACCGTCGAGCACGCCATCGCCACCGGCTCCGCCAAGGGGGTGCTGACGGTGCTCAACCTCTCGCCCGTGGCGAAGGTCGCCGACCGCGCCCTCGCCGCGCTGGACGTGCTGGTGGTCAACGAGCACGAGGCCGCGTGGCTGTTGGGTGCGGCGTCGGCCGAGCTCCCCCGGCTGCTCGAACTCGGCCCGCGCTCCGCCGTGGTCACCATGGGCGCCCGTGGCGCCGTGGTGGTGACCTCGGACGGGCTCATCGAGGTCGCCTCGCCGAAGGTCGACGTCGTGGACACCACCGGCGCCGGAGACGCCTTCGCTGGCGCGCTCGCCACCGCGCTCGCCGAGGGAGCCTCCGTCGCCGACGCCGCGCGCCGCGCCGTGCGGGTCGCGGCGGTGTCGGTCACGCGTCGCGGTGCGCAGCCCTCGTATCCAAGGGCGAGCGAACTACAGTGACCCTCGCACCGGTCCATTGGAGGAACATGTACCGCTATGGTCTAGACCATGTCTGACGCACAGCTCTCCGGGGTGGGCGTGAGCCCCGGCCGCGCGAGCGGCCCCGTCGTCAAGATCACGGAGTCGATCGAGGAGCCGGCCAGCAGCCCCGGCCCCGACGACCCGTACGCCGAGGCCGCCCTCGTCGCGCCGGCGGCACAGGCCGTCACGGCCAGGCTCGAGGCCATGGCGGAGACGGCGACCGGTGACGCGGCCGCGATCCTGCTCACCACCGCCGCGATGGCGTCCGACCCCGCCCTGCTGAGCCAGGCCGAGCAGCTCGTCACCGCCCAGCGCATCCCCGCCGCACGGGCCGTCTACGAGGCCGCGAACAACTTCGCCCAGGCGCTCGCCAGCGCGGGTGGCCGCATGGCCGAGCGGGTACGGGACATCCAGGACGTGCGCGACCGGATCATCGCGGAGATCCTCGGCATCGCCCCGCCCGGAGTGCCCGAGCCGGCGACGCCGAGCGTGCTCGTCGCGCGCGACCTCGCGCCAGCCGACACCGCCGGCCTCGACCCGGCCAAGGTGCTCGCACTGGTGACGGAGGAGGGCGGACCCACCAGCCACACCGCGATCCTCGCGCGCTCGCTCGGCATCCCAGCCGTCGTCGCCGTGCGCGGCGTGCTCGCGTTCGACGCCGAGGCGATCTCGGTCGACGGCGACACCGGCACGATCGAGGCCGTCGACCCGAGCGCACCCGTCGTGGCCGCCACGGCGGCCGGAGCGGCCGAGTGGAACGGAGTCGGTGAGACCAGCGACGGGCATCGCGTGAAGGTGCTGGCCAACGTCGGCGGCCCCGTTGACGCGCGAGCCGCCGCCGAGGCCGGCGCCGAGGGAGTCGGCCTCTTCCGCACGGAGTTCAGCTACCTCGACGCCGACGACGAGCCCTCGGTGGAGCAGCAGCGCGTCGCCTACACCGCCGTGCTGGAGCCGTTCCGGGGCAAGCCGGTGATCGTGCGCACCCTCGACGCGGGAGCCGACAAGCCGCTGGCCTTCCTCGACCCGGAGGTGGAGCCCAACCCGGCACTCGGCGTGCGGGGTGTACGTGTCGCGTTCGACCGCACCGGGGTGCTCGACCGGCAGTTGGAGGCCATCGCGGGCGCGGCGGCCGACTCCGGCGCCGAGGTCTCCGTGATGGCGCCGATGGTGGCCACGGCCGAGGAGGCCGCGTGGTTCGCCGAGCGCGTCCGTGCGGCGGGCATCGCGAGGGCGGGCGTGATGATCGAGGTGCCTGCGGCGGCGCTCACGGCCAGGGAGGTGCTCGACGCGGTGGACTTCGTGTCGCTGGGCACCAACGATCTCGCCCAGTACACGTTCGCCGCCGACCGTCAGCTCGGCGCCGTGGCGAAGCTCAACGACCCGTGGCAACCAGGTCTGCTGCGGCTCATGGCGCTCGTCGGCGAGGCCGCGAAGGCCACGGGCAGGCCGGCGGGCGTGTGCGGTGAGGCCGCTGCCGATCCGTTGCTGGCGAGGGTGCTCGCTGGGCTGGGTGTCACGAGCCTTTCGATGAACACGGGTTCGGTGCGGGCCGTCGGCGCGAGTCTCGCGGCGGTGACCCTGGCCGACTGCGAGCGTGCCGCCCAGGCCGCCGTCGCCGCACCCACTGCTCAGGCCGCCCGCGCCGCCGCCAGGGACGCCTGACAGCGCTCCCCGGGGCAGCCAGGTGCGCCACGAAAGGGTCAGCCGAAGAGGCCGCGGCGAGGGTAGCGGGTGGTGAGTGAGCCGCCGTGGACGCGGCCGGTGAGCACGAACCTCGGCACACCGGCCTTGCCGGTGGAGTTGGTCTTGTCGTCGATCGACGACCACTTCACCTCGCTGATGCCGTTGAGGTCCACCGCGCCCTGCTCGGGGATGATCACCGTCACCGAGCTCCACTTGGTGTCCAGCTCCAGGTGCACCACGGGGCCCGCGATGTCGGCCTCGCTGAAGTCGAGCTTCGTCTCGCCGTACTTGTTGCGCACGAGGACCTCGGTCGGCACCCGCCAGCGACCGCGCCGCACGAGCGACGAGCCGTGTGCCTTCAGCTCCAGACGCTCGCCGTCCGCCGCGGGGACGAACGCGGGAGCCGCCATCGAGGCCGTCGGTGGCGCCACCGCGTCGCGATGCACGAGCCCCGGCAGGTCGATGAGCACCGCGTTCAGCTCGCCGCGGGTCCGGGCGGCGAGCGCGATGTCGGTGCGTTCGGTGAACTCGTCGAGGTCGAGCATGCCGCGCCCGATCGCGCGCTGAAGCAACTCGACGACGTGCTCGCGCTCCGCGTCCGAGACCCTCAGATTGCGCTGGCGCGCCTGCTCGTCGAGGACCGGCGCCTGTTCCGTCTGGATGTTCTCGCCCTCAGCCACGCCTTCGATGCTATGGCCCCGGACCGCCCGGCGGATCGGGGAAAACCCCGGAGCGAACCCTGACGCGCTAGTCCTCCTCGCGGTCCAGACCGTGCTCGATCGCGTAGCGTGCGAGCTCGACACGGTTGTGCAGCTGGAGCTTGCGCAGCGTCGACTGCACGTGGTTCTCCACGGTCCGGTGGGAGATCACGAGCCGGTCGGCGATCTGTTTCGCGGTGAGCCCCTTGGCCACGAGGCGCAGCACGTCGGTCTCCCGCTCGGTGAGCCGGGGCGGCGGCTCACCGGCCGCGGGCGCGTCGGCCATGCGCCGGTACTCGCCCAGCACCATGCCCGCGAGCCCGGCCGTGAACACCGGGTCGCCGTCCGCGGTGCGGTGCACGGCCTCCACGAGCTCCCTCACCGAGGCCGACTTCACCAGATAGCCCGACGCACCCGCCTTCACCGCTTCCAGCACGTCACTGTGCTCACCGCTCGCCGAGAGCACGAGCACCCGCGTCTGTGGCAGGTCTCCCGTGATCGAGCGCGTGGCGACCACGCCGGACGTGTCACCGAGGTTCAGGTCCATGAGGACCACGTCGGGCCGCACCGTTCGGGCGATCCGCACCGCCGCGTCGGCGTCCGCGGCGGTGGCCCGCACGTCGAAACCGTGCTCTGCCAGATCGCGGGCCACGCCGTCCCGCCAGATCGGATGGTCGTCGACGATCATCACCGAGACCGTCATCGGCTCCCCCTTCTCCGCTGTCTCGGCCGTGGCAGGCGAATCTCCCACTCGGTTCCAGCCCCTGGCGCGGTCTCCAGCGTGCTCGTGCCTCCCAGGTCGTTCACTCTGCCTCTGATGGATGTCGCGACACCGAGGTGCCCCTCGGCCTCGGCCTCCTCGAGCCTGCCCGGCGGGATGCCGGGGCCGTCGTCCCTGATCGTCAGCACGATGTCCTCGCCGAGGTCCTCCAACAGCACCCATGCCTTCGCCGACGGTCCCGCGTGCCGTTCCACATTGGACAATGCCTCCTTGGTGACGGCCACGAGCTCGGTGACGATCGTGGCGGGCAGGCGCACCTCGCCCGCGGGCCCGGACACCTGCACCCTCGGCGTGGCCAGCAGCTGAAGTGCGGCGCGCAGATCGGCGTCGCCGTCCGCCGGCCCGGACGGTTCCGTGGTGACCAGCGCGCGCAACGCGATCTCCTGCTCCCCGGCGAGCCTCGCCAGCTCGGCCGCCTCGCCGCCGAGCTCGGCTCCTCTGCGCCGCACCCTCGCGAGCACCTGCAGCACGCTGTCGTGAATGGAGCGCGCGAGCCGTTCCCGTTCGGCCGTCGCCGCCTCGGTGCGCATGGCCTGCGCGAGCGTGGCCTGTGAGCGGCGTGCCGTGGTGGCGGTGATGCCGATCAACAGGCCGCTCGCCGTCAGCAGCACCCCGTCGCGGGCGACGTCGAGGTCGACCTCCAGCCGCGCGAGCCCGGTGCACACGGCCATGACGAGGCCGGCGAGCACCCCGCCGACGGCGCCGAACCGGGCGCCCGCCGTCAGCGGCGCCACGGATGCCCACACCGTGGTGACGAGGGGAGCCGTCTCGGCGAACTGCTGGTCGGAGAGCACCAGCTGCGAGGTCAGCATCACCCCGCACGTCACCACGACGTCGGCGACCACGAGCGAGCGCAGCCGCAGCGACTCGCGCGCAAAGGTCAGCGTGGTCACCAGCGACCACGCCGCCATCACCCCGAACCCCGCCCACGCGAGACCGGGCCGGTCGTAGCCGGAGTGGTGGACGAGCAGCGCGCCGAGGGCGAAGGCGAGCGTCACCCAGCGCAGCACGATCGTCCCCCACCACAGTGGCGTGGCGGGGTCGCGCAGCGCGGGCGACGTGCTCACTGCTTTTCCTGCTCCCGTTCCGCTACCTCGGCCTCGGTCTCGTCGTCGGCGTTGACCTTCGCCTCCTTGTCGGCGAGCACGTCCACGCTCTCCGGATCGGGCGAGCTTTCGTGCAGCAGCGACTTGATGCCGGAGTTGAGCACGGCCAGCAGCGGCACCGACAACAGCGCACCCGGGATCCCCGCGGCGACGAGGCCGACGGTGATCGCCAGGATCACGGCGAGCGGGTGCAGCTTCACGGCGCGACCGAGCAGCAGCGGCTGCAGGACGTGGCTCTCCAGCTGCATCACGCCGATCACGATGGCCAGCACCACGAGTGCGGTGACGAAGCCGTTGGTCACGAGGGCCACCAGTACGGCGACCGCGCCGGTCACGACGGCGCCGATGATCGGGATGAACGCGCCGAGGAACACCAGCGTCGACAGCGGGATCACCAGCGGAACGCCGACGATCCACAACCCGATGCCGATACCGACCGCGTCCACCACGGCGACGGCGGCCGTCGCACGCACATAGCTCACGAGCGACGCGAAGCCGCGTCGCCCGGCGGTGTCGGCCCGGTCGCGCACGTGTGCGGGCACGCCGCGCATGAGGAAGCCCCAGATCTGGTCGCCGCCGACCAGGAAGAAGATCAGCACGAAGAGCGTGAGCAGGAAGCCGGTGAGGAACTCGCCGACCGTGCTGGCCGTCGTGAGAGCACTGGACGTCAGCGCGGCCTGGTTCTCCTGGATCATGCCGATGGCGCTGTTGATCGCGTCCTCGATCTGCGTCTCGCGCAGGTGCAGCGGCCCGTTGATGAGCCAGTCCTCGATCTGGTTCAGGCTCTCGGTGAGCTGTCGCTGCAGCGCGGGCAGACCGTCGGTGAACTGGATGATCACGAACGTCAGCAGGCCGCCGACGAGCCCGAGCCCGCCGACGAGCACGAGTGCCGTGGCGAGACTGCGCGGCACCCGCACGGCCACCAGCCTGCGCACGGCGGGCGCGAGGAGCGCGGCGAGCAACAGCGCGATCGACACCGGGATCACGACCACCGACAGGTAGCCGACGATCTCCACGACGACGTACAGCGCGGCTATGACGACCAGGAAGCGCCAGGCGAGTGCCGCGCACACCCGGAGGCCCTTCGGCACCGACCCGGTGACGTCCGGATCTTCCGAAATCACCGGAATCTTCGGTGTTTTCTCATTCACCAGGCCACCGTATCGGTCCCGGCCACCGATGTTCGGTGATCGGTGCATCCGGGCCGCCAACTGTCCACACTGGAGGCTCATTTGCCGCGAACGGAGAGTTAACGACGTTGGTCAGCCTTGATCACCGGTGGTGAGGTGTGGACACACACAGTGTTCTTCACACGATTGGGCCATCAAGTCGTGTTGGACGTGCATCCGGCCCCCGGCATTTGCCAATGTCGATGGCACGCAGCCAACAAGTGCTCGGTCGAGCACGCTGTGTCACCCACTTCAGAACACCTTCCGACAGGAGAGCTGTGGCCACGACGGCAGCCGCCACCACGGGACGCGAGGGTCGCGTCCGCAGGTGGCTGTCGCGTGCCCTGCTCGTCGCGGGAGGCGTCGCGGCCGCGTGGGCCGTCTCCACCGCGTCGGCTTCTGCCGCCGAGGACGTTCCCCAGCTCGATGCTCCCGCTGTCGCCGGTGCGGCCAAGGGCGTCGGCGCCGCGCTCGCCGGGCCAAAGCCC
The DNA here is from genome assembly GCF_003311655.1 of Prauserella sp. PE36. Lineage (NCBI taxonomy): Bacteria > Bacillati > Actinomycetota > Actinomycetes > Pseudonocardiales > Pseudonocardiaceae > Prauserella > Prauserella sp. PE36. The sequence goes on from NZ_QEQT01000029.1 coordinate 56,096, forward strand.
GCCGCCGAGCCGCAGGACGACACGCCGCAGCCGGCCAGGCTCGGCGACGGCCGGATCGCCGCCGAGGTCAAGCACTCCGTGCGGCACCTCTGGCAGCGCGCCGTCGCCGAGCCGGTCGGCGAGACGCTCGAGGGCGTCGGCCGCATGCTCACCGTTCCAGAGGAGCGGCAGGACCTCGGCAGGAACGTGTGGAACGCGCTTCAGCCCCGCGACGGCGAGCTCGTCGAGCTGCCTGGACTCACCGAGCTGCCTGGCCTCGACGGGCACGGCGAAACCGGCTCCTCCGCCGAGCCCGGCCGCGCGGTCGAAGGCCCCTCCACGCACGTCGAGGGCGACGCGATCGCCGAAGGCGACGAGCACGTCGCGGGCAAGGACCGCACTGAGAGCAAGGCGCCCGTCCGCTCGGCGCCCGCGGACGACCCTGCGGACACCGGCGAGCAGGACCGCGAGCGCGCTCCGGCCGCACCGCTGCCCCTTCCCGTGAGCCCGGCGGCGCCTGCGCCCGTGGGCCACACCCACGCTCTTCACTTCGACGGTCCGCTGCTCGGCATTCCCGCCGGCGGCGTGGCCGCGTTCGACCACAACGTGCCCGGTTCCGTCCGGGCCGGCGTCGTGCACCTGCCGACGCAGCCGGGCTCGCAGCCCGGTGTGACGCCAGACTGATTCTCGCCGCGGGGTAGCTGACGCCACCCTCCGCGGCCGTTTCCCGCGCCCGCTCGCGCGTCAGCTTCGTGTTCCCCGCTTTTCCACCGCGGCACGCGGTCTCTTCCGCGTACCCGCATCCGTCGGTCCATCCGAATCGCGCCACGACGGAGCGCAGCACAAGCCCCGTAAGGGAACCAAGGAAAAGGAGAACACCTCACTATGCAGACCTGGGCGAAGCGCGGAATCCAGACCGCGCTGGTCACCGGTGGTTTGCTGATGCTGGGCACCGGCATCGCTTCTGCCAACGAGAGGGTCGACCCCGACGCCCCCGCAGGGCCGCTCGACCTGACCCTCAGCGTTCCGTATCAGATCAAGGACAACGCCGTCGGCACGCCGCTCGGGCAGGTCAACCTGCCGGGCCACGAGGGTGAGGTCAGCACCAAGCCGGTCACCGACGTGGTGAACAAGGCAGCTGCTCCCGTCAGCAAGGCCGCGGCTCCCGCCGCGAAGGTCGCCGCGCCCGCCACCGCTCCGGTGAACAAGGCCGTGAGCAAGGTGTCCGAGGCCGGCTCGACGCTCGGCAAGGCCGCCGCGAAGGCTCCGATGGCTCCGCAGCGTGCCGAGGAGCGCGCCCTCCCGGCCGTCGAGCAGACCGACGACCCCTTCATGGGCAACAAGATCGTCGGAAACCTGGCCCTGCCGATCCAGATCACCGGCAACGCGGTCGGCGTCCTCGGCAACGCGGAGGTCCACTCCGACGCCGAGCAGTCCTACGCCCACAACACCGACGTGAGCACGAACGGCGCGGGCGGCGGCCTCGCCGGCAACGTCGTGAACCTCGACTGGGCCCTGCCGGTCCAGATCTCCGGTAACGCCGGTGGCCTCGGTGGCAGCGGCAAGACGTCGGGCAGCGCGTCGCAGAGCGCGGAGACCACCGGCGACATCGAGACCGACGGCACCAACGGCGGTCTCGCCGGCAACGTCGTCGCGCCGCAGTTCGCGACCCCGGTGCAGCTGTCGGGCAACGCGCTCGGCTGGTTCCTCGCGCACGCCGAGAGCGACTTCGACGCCGAGAGCGAAGCTGAGTCGGGTGGCTACATCGAGACCCACGGCGCCAAGGGCGCGGGCACCGGCAACGTGGTCGGCGCGCCGATCGCGCTGCCCGTCCGCGTCGCCAACGACGCCGTGTCGTGGGGCGGCGACGCCGACGCCACCGGTTCCTCCGAGGTCGAGGCCACCGCGGGTGACATCCCCGGCGACCGCGGCGGCAAGCCCGCCTACATCTCCACCGACGGCGACGACTCGTTCCTCGCCGGCAACATCGTGCAGCCGCAGGGCGCGCTGCTCGCGTCGGTCACCGGCACCGCAGCCGCATGGATCGGCAACTCCACCACCGAGGACACCAGCTCCGAGGCGGAGATGCAGGCCGGTGGGCCGTCGTACACGAGCGGCCGCAACGCCGCCGGTTCCGGCAACATCGCCGACCTGCCGGTGGCGCTGCCCGTCGAGGCCTTCGGCATCGGCGGCACCTGGATCGGCAACGCGCACGCCAAGGGCCACGAGAACACCACGAGCGCCTTCGCCGGTGACGAGAACCTGACCAACGGTGACGGCTCGTTCCTCTCGGGCAACACCGCCGCTGGCCAGATCGCCTCCACCGTCGAGGCCTTCGGCATCGGCGGCAGCTGGATCGGCAACGCCTCGGGCCACGCGACCGAGGACAAGACGGTCGACGCCGGTGGCTACAACGGCACCCGCGGCAACGACTCGGCCGGCTCCGGCAACATCGTTCAGGTCCCGCTCGCCGTGCCCGCCGAGGTCTTCGGCGTCGGCGGCAGCTGGATCGGCCAGGGCGTCGGCACCGCCGAGGAGACCAAGGTCGTCAAGGCCGGTGGCGGCGGCAACACGGAGGACGACTACGGATTCGCCGCGGCGAACCTCATCTCCACCCCGGTGTCGCTCCCGGCGCAGGTGTTCGGCATCGGCGGCACCTGGATCGGCAACGGCTTCGGCGAGGCTTCGGCCGACACGATCTCCGAGGCCGGCGGCAACGTGAAGGCCAACGGCAAGAAGGGCACCGGCGCGGGCAACATCGGCTTCGTCCCGGTGTCGCTGCCCGTCCAGGTGCACGGCATCGGCGGCAGCTGGATCGGCAACGCCGGTGGCGAGAGCGACAACCTCCTCGACTCGAAGGCGGGCGGCGACGCCACCACCACGGGTGAGGGCGGCTCCATCGCGGGCAACGTGGTGCAGGTTCCGGCCGGCGCCGCGGCGACCGTGTTCGGCCTCGGTGCGAGCTGGGTCGGCGTGGCCTCGGGCGAGTCGACCAACGACGTCGTGTCGGAGGCCGGTGGCGACACCACCACCAACGGCGACGGTGGCTCCATCGCCGGTGACGTGGTGAGCGCTCAGGCGCTGCCGATCGCGCAGGTCTTCGGCTCCGCCGCGAGCCTGACCGCCGTCGCGACCGGCGAGGGTGCGAACACGACCGAGGTGACCTCGGGCGGCGACATCGAGACCTCCGGTGTCGGTGGCGCGCTGTCGGGCGACATCTTCGACGTCCCGGTGGCCGCGGTCGCGCAGGTGTTCGGCGTGGCGGGCTCGGTCGGTGGCGTGGCGCACGCCGTCGCCGACAACGACACCACCGGCACGGTGGGTGGCGAGACCACGACGGCAGGCACGATGGACGCCCTCTCGGGCTTCGACGGCCAGCTGCCGATCGGCGTGCTCGCGCAGGTCTACGACATCCCGCTGGCGCTGGTCGCGGTGGCCACGTCGACGACCGAGAACGCCACGGACATCTCGGTGGCCGGTGAGGAGCCGCAGATCAACCTGCCGATCACCGGCGACGAGCTGCCCGCCACGGGGCTGCCGACGCTGCCGAGGTCGCTGCCCAGCGTCTCGGAGCTGCCGACGGACCTCCCGACGGATCTGCCGACCGACCTGCCGCAGCTGAACCAGCTGCCGATGGAGACGCCGCTGTCGCGCGCTGAGCGTGCCGACATCGGTCTGCTGCCGGAGGTCCAGGGCATGCCCGACGTGACCGCGCTGCCGGGCGCGCCCGCGCTGCCGAAGGTCAACGAGCTGGCCGGTCTGCCCGGTCTGCCCGCCCTGCCCTCGCTGGACGCGGGCTCGCTGACCCCGCAGGCCGACCTGGCGTCGCTGGACTCCGTCCAGGGCACCATCTCGGGCGTGCTGGGCGGCGCCGCGCTCCGCTGACGAGCGGTTAGCTGAAATCAGGCCGGGCCAGGGAGACGACGAGGTCTCCCTGGCCCGGCCTTTTGTCGTTGCCTCAGCCGAGTTGGACGGACCGCTTGGCGAGCCCGTACCAGTAGCCGTCGATCACGGTGCGCGCCGCGCTCCCCTCCTCGCCTGCCCCGAGCGAGACGAACAGCGGTGCGAAGTGCTCGGTGCGGGGGTGGGCGAGCTGCGCGGCCGGTGCCTTGTGCTGGAAGTCGAGCACGGCGTCGACGGCGCCGGAGGCCAGCGTCTGCGCGCCCCAGTGGTCGAACTCGGCAGACCACGCCGGTGGCGCCCCGTTGACCCCGTCGACCGTCTGCATGGCCCGGAGGTTGTGGGTGAAGAACCCGCTGCCGATGATCAGCACGCCCTCGTCGCGCAGTGGAGCCAGCTTGCGGCCGAGGTCGTAGAGCTGGACCGGGTCGAGCGAGGGCATCGACACCTGGAGCACGGGCACGTCGGCGCCGGGGAACATCTCCACGAGCGGCACGTAGGCGCCGTGGTCGAGGCCGCGGTCCGGCGCGTGATGCACGGGCGTTTCGGTGCTGTGCAGGAGCTTGCGCACTCGCGTTGCCAGCTCGGGTGCGCCTGGTGCCCGGTACTGGACGCGGTAGTAGTGCTCGGGGAAGCCCCAGAAGTCGTAGACGAGCGGCACGGTGGTGGTGGCGCCGATCGTGAGCGGTGCCTCTTCCCAGTGCGCGGAGACGATGAGGATCGACCTGGGCTTCGGCAGGTCTGCCGACCAGTCGGCGAGCTGCCTGGTCCACGTCGCGTCGTCGGCGAGCGGGGGTGCGCCGTGGCTGAGGTAGAGCACCGGCATCCGGTCGGTGTGAACTGGCATCGCGAACTCCAACGTTGAATGTTCAACTATCAGTCTACGCTACTCCCGCCGGATGCGAAGGGGTCTCGTCCAGTCGCCGCTCGCGAGCAGGTGCGGGCACGGACAGTCGGCCGACTGAAAAGGTGCGCTTCCCGATCCGGGCCGGTGCCTACCATGAGACATGGTCGGGAACATCCTGATCTATCTCGGCGTCGTGCTGTTTCCGTCCGCGACGTTCTGGGCGGTGCTGCGCATCCCCCGGCTCATCGAGAAGTGGAACCGCAGGCGCCCGCCTGCGACCAGTGCCGTGCCCGTCGAGCGACTGGCCGCCGACCTGCGCCGCGTGCACCGCGCACTCGTGGGGCTGGCTCCCGACGCACCCATGCTGCGCAGACGCGCGACGTACCAGGCCTACGACGCGCTGCTGGTGCAGGCGTGCCGTGCGGTCGACGTGCCACAGCGCCTGGACGCGGTGCCCGAGGGCATCGAGCGGGACGTGGAACGGCTGCGGGTGGAGGAGGCGCTGCGCGGCGCCGGCCTCGCGATCCCGTGAGGGCTACTCCTGCGCCAGGTCGGCGAAGCGGCTGTAGTGCAGCTGGTGGGCGACGCTGATCGTGCTGGTCGGACCGGCACGGTGCTTGGCAAGGATCAGGTCGGCCTCGCCCGCCCTCGGGTCGTCGCGCTCCCACGCGTCCGGACGGTGGATGAGCACCACCATGTCGGCGTCCTGCTCCAGCGAGCCGGACTCACGCAGGTCGGCGAGCATCGGGCGCTTGTCGGTTCGCTGCTCCGGGCCACGGTTCAGCTGGCTGATCGCGATCACCGGTACCTCGAGCTCCTTGGCCAGCAGCTTGAGCGCACGGGAGAACTCCGACACCTCCTGCTGCCGGGACTCGACGCGCTTGCCCGAGGTCATCAGCTGGAGGTAGTCGACGACGATCAGCTTGAGGTCGTTGCGCTGCTTGAGCCGCCTGGCCTTCGCGCGGATCTCCATCATCGTCAGGTTCGGCGAGTCGTCGACGAAGAGCGGCGCCTCGCTGATCTCGCTCATCCGCCTGGCGAGCCGCGTCCAGTCGTCGTCGGACATGCGGCCACCACGCATGTCGGCGAGCCGGATCCGCGCCTCGGCGGAGAGCATGCGCATCACGATCTCGGTGCGGCTCATCTCCAGCGAGAAGATCACGCTGGTCATGCCGTGCCGGATGGAGCACGACCGCGCGAAGTCCAGGCCCAATGTCGACTTACCGACACCGGGCCGCGCGGCCACGATGATCATCTGGCCGGGGTGCAGACCGTTGGTCACCTCGTCGAAGTCGGCGAATCCGGTGGGGATGCCCTGCGCGGTGCCGCCGCGGGACGCGATCGCGTCGATCTCGTCCATGGTCGGCTGGAGCAGCTCCTCCAGTGCGATGTAGTCCTCGCTGGTCCGCCGCTCGGTGACCTCGTAGATCGCGGCCTGCGCGCGGTCGACCACCTCGTTGACGTCGCCACCGTCGGTGCCGTCCGCGCCGTAGCCGTACTGCACGATCCGTGTGCCCGCCTCGACCAGGCGACGCAGGATCGCCTTCTCGGCCACGATCTGCGCGTAGTACCCGGCGTTGGCCGCGGTGGGCACCGTCGCGATCAGCGTGTGCAGGTACGGGGCGCCGCCGACGCGGCTCAGCTCGCCGCGCCGCTCCAGCTCCGCCGACACCGTGATCGGGTCGGCGGGCTCGCCCCGGCCGTAGAGGTCGAGGACGCAGTCGTAGACGGCCTGGTGCGCGGGCCGGTAGAAGTCACCGGGGCGCAGCACCTCGACGACATCGGCGATCGCGTCCTTCGACAGCAGCATGCCGCCGAGTACCGACTGCTCCGCCGCGACGTCCTGTGGCGGCTGACGATCGAACCCGCCGCCATTTCCGGACGAGGCGAAAGCGGGGCTGCGGTCGTCGGTGATCGCCACCGGTGCAGGCACCTCCTCGGTGTGGGTCGGACTCGAACATCTGTTCGAGTGTATCGGATCCGGCGACCGGTTCGCGGATTCATCGCGCAGCGCGTTCCCGTGGTCGCCGGAGAACGCTAGATCGCTCGGAAGGACGAGTGCAATCCGGCCTGGGGACGCTCCTGTGGACAACCTGTTGACGGAGCCGCCCAACGAGTCACAAGCTCGCGAAAGCCTGTGTACAACCTGGGGATGAGCGGTGGGTACTTCATGAAAACCCCTGGTCAATCCCTGTGTGCAAGGTGTGGAGAAACAAGTTTTGCCCGGGACGGCGTGTCGCGTCGAACTCCTCACTCGGCGTGTCGCACATGGTGCTTGTCACCAGGTCCGCACAAGCCCTGTGGATGGAGCTACGCAGCGCGACGTGCCCACCCGTTCGGCTGAACGGGTGGGCACGTGGGGATCACTCAGCCGACCGGCAGCCTGCCGCCGAGGTGACGGAGCCGCTCCACGATGGCCTGCGGGCTGCCCGGCGTGAACGCGATCAACGGCTCGCCGGAACCGGGCACCTCCTCGGTCAGCCAGCGGCCCTCGCTCGTGTCGATGTAGTTCAGCGGCCGCTCGACGCGCTCGCGCCGTCCGCTGCGGCTCCGCGCCGCGACGTACAGGCTGCCCCCGCCGAGCCTCGGCAGGCCCAGCACCCGGCGCAACTCGTCGGCCTCGGCACCCGCGGCGCTCGGCGCCGCGCTCTGCATGACGGAGAAACCGTCACCGTAGGAGTCCGAACGGCGCCTGCCCCCGGTCACCTGGCTCTTGGGCACGCGCAGCGCCTGGCCGCGACCAGGCGCCAGCCGGGGGATCTGCGCGACGAAATTGTCCAGCAGTTCCTCGGGCCGGATGGAGGCCAGCACAACGCCCTCGTGGTCGGTGTTGCGGGCGAGCACGAACGCCTCCCCACCCGCGGACCCGGCGAGCAGGGTGTAGTTCAGCGGCTGGCCGTCATGGCCGCCGTTGATCCAGCCGTAGTACTCGAGCGACGGCCGAGCGACCGCCTCGATGGTGGCCTGCAGCCCGCTGTGCAGACCACCCCGCCCGTACAGCCCGTACCCCTGCAACTCCAGGTTCGCCCGCTCGTCGGCCGCCCGCCGAGCGCCTTCGTCCTCCCACACCGGCGTGCTTGCGAGCACCGTGTGCGGCTCGGCCCCCCGTCGGCGGATGAGGTTGAGCAGCGTGCCCGTCGTCAAGGTCACCTGCTGGTCCAGCACCGTCGTGTCCCTCTTCTCTTGTTCAACCCCAGCGACCTATTCGCCGATCACCGGCGGTGCGGTGAGCTCGTCGGTGCCGAACAGCGAGTTGCCGTCCTCCTCGACGAGGAACTTCGACTGGTGCTCCTCGTCGTCGGAGCCCTGGCCGCCGCGGCCCGCGCCGCCCATCGCGCCCATCGGCATGCCGCCCATGCCTCCACGGCTCGCCGCGCCCGCTGCCGCCGCGGCACCCATCGCCGCGCCGCCCATGCGGCCCGCGCCGGAGCCCGCACCGGGCGCCGAGCCCGTCGTCGAGCCGGAACCGGGCGCGCCGGCGCCACCCGCCGCAGCGCCGGGGCCGAAACCGCCGATCCCGCCGACACCGCCGCCGCTGTACGAGCCGGAACCCGAACCGCCGCCACCGCCGGGGCCGAAGCCGCTCGGCGTGTAGCCGCTGGTGGAGAAGTCCGCGGAGGGCACCTTCGGCGAGGAGTATCCCGAGGAGCTGGTGGTGTCGTCCCACTCCGGGACGTTGTAGCCGCCGGAGCCGTAGCCACCCGAGCCCGAGCCGGGTCCACCCGAACCCGAACCGTAGCCGCCGGGGCCACCTATGCCGGGAATGCCGGTGCCGCCGCCACCGGAGCCGTAGCTACCGCCGCCACCGCTGCCGCCGCCCCCGTAGGAACCGCCACCACCGGGACCGCCGATGCCGCCCGGGATGCCGCCGCCGGAGTAGTCGCCGCCTCCGCCGCTGCCACCGCCACCGGTGCCGTCGCCGTCCCCGGAGCCACCCGGCTTGTCCGTTCCGTCTCCCGGCTTCCTCTTGTCGTCGCCGCCACCGTTCTCGTCTACGTTGACGTCGCCGACCTCACCGTCGAGCGCCGAGTACGTCGGCAGCCTCTCGCCGTTGGCGGAGCTGGCCTTGAAGTACTCGTTGAACGCGTCGACGTTGGCCTGCGCCTTGGTGTTGTAGTCGTTGATCGCGCGGTCGGTGTCGGTCTCCCACGGCGTGATGTCGTTGAGGAAGCCGCTTTCCGGTGGTTCTTTGGGGATCGGCTGCACCCGCGAGTACACGGTCTCGAACGCGGCGCTCTGCTCACCGAGCGCCCGGTCGCTCTCCTGGAGCTTGTCGCCAGAGTCCTGCATCCACTCCTTGAGCGGATGCGCACCGGAGCGTGCCGCGTCGGCGCCCTCGCCCTGCCACGCCTGGTCCATGACCCGGTTCAGCTCGTCGATCTGCGTGACCCGGTCCTGGTAGACGCGCTGCAGTGTGTTGGCCGAGATCTGACCCTCGTTGATCGAGCCCGCGCCGGGGCCGGTCGTGACCTGCTCCCAGATCTGGTACGCGTCGATCGTGCGGCTGCCGTCGCCGCCCGAGTAGCTGCCGGCTTCGTTCTGCGTCGCGGCGCCATACGTCGCGGCGCCCGCGACTATCGGAACAAGGAAGAGCACCATGTCGGATCAACCCCTCAGTGTGGCGATGGTGGCTTCCGCCACTCGATCGGCGACCGGGCACGGGTCGCTGACCTCGGGCCCGTAGTCGAAGTTGGTGAGCACGAAGAGCGTGGTCTTCTCGTCGACGCCGACCCAGAGCCCGCAACCGCCGTCGGTGCGGTTGTCGATCGTCGCGGTGTGGACGGCCGGGTAACCGGCGATCTCGGTTTCCTCGAAGTAGTCGTTGCGGGAGCGCTGCTCGTAGATCGCGGAGAGGCCGTTCTCGTTCTCGGTCACCACGGACAGATCGACGCGGTTGCCGCTCTCCGCCGCGTACTCCCACACACACGCCGTGGCGTTCTCGGCACCGGCGGCTGCTTCCTGACGGCCCTCTGCGAATCCGAGTTCGGCCAGGTCCGCGGGAGAGAGCGCCGCACACGGGTCCGACACCAGCGACGTGGCGTCGAGCGGCTCGCTGACCGGAGGCGCCGCCTGAGCCGGACCGGAGGGAGCCGAGGGCGACGGAGTGGGGCTCTGCTCCGGTTCCTCACCTCCGCCGCACGCACCGAGCGTGGTGGCCGCCGCGAGCACGGCGAGTGCCAGACCCGCTCGCTGACGCATGCTCATGCGGACTGCTCACCCGCTCTGGCCACATCGGACTGCGCCTGCTCCTCCTGCGTGCTGATGCTCTCCTTGGCCTTGCGCAGCGCATCGATGTACTGCGTGACGTACTTCTGCATGCGCTGGTTGGCCTCGAGGAACGCCCTGCCGGAGGGGTTGGCGAGGTTGGCGAAGTCACCGCTCGCGAACTCGCGGCCGGGGCCCTGCACGTGGGCCATGCGCTCGGCGTCACGCTCGTCGGTCTTCAGCGCGTCGCGCAGGTCCTCCCAGCGCTGGATGACGCTCTCGAGCTCGTCCGCCTTGAACTTGTAGCCGCCTCCGGCCGCAGGCGCCGGAGCGCCCGCCACCTTCGGAGCGGCCATGGTCACGACCTTGCTGGCAGCGCCTCCCACGGCGCGACCGACCCCACCAACCGCGTCCAGCATCGCCCGCCGATCCCCCTTCACCCTCAGTGAAGATTAAGTTTCCTCAGGGCGCCGAGTGCTCGTCAAGCGCACCCCGCCCGTCCGCTCACTCAGACGTGCGCGAGTGCGAACGAGTTCCCCCGGAAACGCCGATGGCGGGACCCCCAGAAGGGATCCCGCCATCAGTGAAGCAGGCGTGCTACTTGGCCGTGACCTCGATGCGCACGTCGGCGGTCACGTCCGGGTGGAGCCGGGCGCTGACCGAGTGCTTGCCGAGAGTCTTGATGTGCTCGCCGAGCTCGATGGTGCGCTTGTCGAGCAGCGGGCCGCCCGCCGCCTTGATCGCACCGACGATGTCGGCCGTGGTGACCGAGCCGAAGAGCTTCTTCGAGCCCTCGGCGGCCTTGGCGGAGAGCTGGACCGCGCCGAGGCCCTCCAGTGTCGCCTTGACCTCCTTGGCGTGGTCGAGGTCGCGGATGCGACGGCTCTCCTGCGCCCTGCGGATGGTCTGGACGTTCTTCTCCGCGCCCTTGGTCGCCGTGATGGCGTACCCGCGGGGCAGCAGGTAGTTGCGCGCGTAGCCGTCCTTGACCTCGACGATGTCGCCGGGGCCGCCCAGGTTCGCCACGTCGGTCGTCAGGATGATCTTCGCCATGTCTGACTCCCTTCTCAGCGAGCGGTGGACGTGTAGGGCAGCAGCGCCATCTCGCGGGAGTTCTTGACCGCGATGGCGATGTCACGCTGGTGCTGGCTGCAGTTGCCGGTCACCCGGCGGGCCCGGATCTTGCCGCGGTCGGAGATGTACTTCCGCAGCAGGTTGGTGTCCTTGTAGTCGATGTGCTCCGGGTGGCCCTGCTTCTCGGCCTTGCAGAACACGCAGACCTTCTTCTTCGGCTTACGAACGGGTGGCTTCGCCACTGTCTACTCCTGGGGAACTGTTCTCGTGGTTATGTCTAGAAGGGCGGTTCGTCGGAGAAGCCGCCGCCACCTGCCGGTGGCGCGGAACCCCACGGGTCGTCGGCGGGTGCGCCCGAGCCGCCACCGCCGAAGCCGCCACCGCCGCCGCCGCCACTGCCGCGGCTGACCTTGTTGACCTTGGCGGTCGCGTAGCGCAGCGAGGGGCCGATCTCGTCGACCTCGAGCTCGACGACGGTCCGCTTCTCGCCCTCTTTGGTCTCGAACGAACGCTGCTTGAGCCTGCCCTGGACGATCACCCTGGCGCCCCTGGTCAGCGTTTCGGCGACGTTCTCGGCCGCCTGCCGCCAGATGTTGCAGCGCAGGAACAGGGCCTCGCCGTCCTTCCACTCGCCGGTCTGGCGGTCGAAGGTGCGCGGCGTGGACGCGACCGTGAAGTTCGCGACGGCCGCACCGGACGGCGTGAAGCGGAGCTCCGGGTCGGCGGTGAGGTTGCCGACCACTGTGATGACGGTGTCTCCGGCCATCAGCGCATCAGGCCTTCGCGGCGATCTTCTGGGCGGCCTTCGTGCCCCGCGGCAGTTCGCGACGCACGACCTTGGTGCGCAGCACGGTCTCCTGCAGCGACAGCTGACGGTCCAGCTCCTTGACCGCGTCCGGCTCGGAACGCAGGTCGAGGATCGCGTAGATGCCCTCGGCGTGCTTCTTGATCTCGTAGGAGAGCCTGCGGCGGCCCCACACGTCGACCTTCTCCACGCTGCCGCCGGAGTTGCGGATCACGTTGAGGAAGTTGTCCAGCGTGGGCGCGACCGTACGCTCGTCGAGCGAGGGATCGAGGATGACCATTACCTCGTAATGGCGTGACACAACCACTCACCTCCTATGGGCTTCGCGGTCACGGACGATCCGTGACAGGAGGGTTGCCAGTCGGTCAGTCTACGGGGTGGTCAGGTGGCCCTGCGCAGCACCCAGGTCCTGACCAGCGCGGCTGTGACGCCGGCCAGCGCGACCACCGCGAGCAGCATCGGCAGCTGCACCTGGCTCGCGGAGGCGGGGGCGGCGAGCGCGTCGGCGTTGCCCGCGTTGCGCACGTCGGCCTGTCCGGTGTCGGCGCCGTTGCCGGTGTCGGCGCCGAGGATGCCGAACTCGGCCGAGCCGGGCACCCCGCTCGACGGCGGGTAGCGCAGGCCGGGCGGCACGGCGATGCCCGCGCTCGGCGCGTTCGGCGCGCTCGCGACCGGCAGGCCGCTGTAGTCGCGAGGCGGCACGGCGGCACCACCGCTGCCCATCGGCACGCCGGGGGCCGCCGCCGGGCTGCCTGCGGGCGTGCCTGGTGCGGTCGTGGGTGCCGCGCCCGGCTGGGAGGCGGGCGGGTTCGTGGTCGGGGCGACGTAGTTGGAGGCGAAGACCGAGAGCCCGCAGTTGCCGGCGACCTTGTTGGCGATCGTGTCGAGGGTCTTCTGCTTCGTCGAGTTCAGCGCCCCCAGGCCCGCCTCGTCCTTCAACGCGTTGCGGACGGCCGTGCCGATCACCGCGCCGCTGACGTTGCCGCCCTGCGCCTCGGGCACGGAGCCGACGGTGAGCGTCTCCTTGGCGATCTCACGGGCGAGGTGATCGGGCCAGATCGTGAGGTCGTGCACGACGATGATCGACTTGGCCTCTTGCGCGCCGCGCTTGACCAGATCCTTCACCGCGGCCCCGTTGACGGTCACCACTTCGCCGATCGGGCCGGTCACCGCGGCGGTGCACGATTCCGCCGACGGGATGGCCGCCGCGGCGGTGCCCGCGGTCAGCACCGAACCACCGGTGATCGCGGCGGCGATGGCAGCGGTGGTGAGCACCTTCCGAGTCATCCGTGACAGAGCGGTCGGCATGGTCCGCACAGGAGCTGTCCCTCCGAAGTTGGCACCGTGTCAAATAGGTAACGAGAGGTCACCGGAGAAGATACGCGAGAACGCGCTACGTGGTTGCCCTTCTCAGCACCCAGGTTCGCACGAGCGCCGCGGTGACCCCCGAGAGCGTCAGCACGGCGAGCAGCATTGGCAGCGCGGGAGCGTCGGCGATACCTCCGGAACCCACAGGCAGTGCGTCTGCCTGGCCCGCGTTGCGGACGCCGTCGTCGCCGCCCGCGGCGTTGCCGCTGTCCTCGCCGAGGATGCCGAACTGCGGCGAGTAACCAGGGATCTGCCCTCCGTAGCGGACGCCGGGTGACATCGAGAACAGCCCGGGCGTCGCCATCGGCAGCCCTGTGTAGTCGCGCATGGGCGCCCACGCGGTGCTGTAGCCGAGCCAGGCCGCGCCCGGCAGTGCCGAACCGCCCAGGACGGGGCTGTTGGGCGCGGGGATACCGCCCTGTCGCTCGGGTGCGGCGCCGGGGCTGCCCGCGGGCGCGGGCCGGGTGCCGGGCTGCTGCGGCGCCGGCTGCTGCGGCGGGTGTTGCGGAGCCGGGTCGGTGCCGCCGGCGCTGGACAGCGCTCCGGTGACCGTGCCGACCGCGTCGTTCGCGGTGCCCGTCACGCCCTCGACGGCCCCGTTCACGGCGCTCGCGGCGGGCTGGCCGACGCCGGGCACGGGGGCGACCGCGGTGTCGACGACGTTCACGGTGACCCGGCAGACGCCGTTGAGCAGGGAGCTGATGCCCTCGGTGACGATTCCGAGGTCGAGCGTGAGCCCGAGCAGCGTGACGCCCCGGATGTGGTCGCCGGGTGCCGCCGTGACCGTGCTGCCGCACGGCACCGTCTTGGTCTCCGCCGTCGCCACTCCGGGCGCGGCCAGCGCCGCAGTGCCTGCCAGCACGAAAGCGGCGGTCCCCATAGCGGCGACCCTGCCGGTGCTCCTACGCATGCCTGCCTCCCGGTTCGCTCTAATAAGCAACGAACCAGTCGGGCGGACGTGACGCGGCTCAGACGGCCTTGCGGCGCAGCCAGGAGCGGGCGAGTCCCGCGATCACGAGCACGAGGGCGACCACGGCGAGCAGCAGAGGGAGCCGCTCGGGCGAGTCGGGTGCGGGCAGCGCGTGGGCGGTGCCGGAGTCCCTGGTGGTGTTCACCTCGGGCACGTTGCCGCCGTCCGGCTGGGCGCCGGGGGCCAGTGGCGGCGCGAGCGGTGGGATCGACGGCACCGGGGGCACCTCGATGGGGCCGAGCGGGGCGAAGGCGTTGATCGGCACGGTGTAGCCAGGGGACGGCGTGAACGTGCCGCTGCCGCCGTCCGAGCCGGTGGCGCCGCCGGGGCCGTTCTCGCCGCCGTCGCCGCCGCCCGGCTCGCCCGGCGCGGGCTGCCCGGGGTCGCCTGGCGCGGGCTCACCGGGATCCGGCTCGCCAGGGCCGGGCTGTTCCGGATCCTCCGGGTCCTCCGGCGAGGGCTCCTCTGGTTGCTCGGGAGCGGGGTTCGGCACGACTTCCCGCACGGGTGCGCTCAGGGCGTTCACGGTGGTCTGCGTGGTGTCGCAGACCTGCCCGAGCGGGTTCACCACCACGTCCGCGCCGCTCAGGCCGAGGCCGTCGAGCGCTTCCTTCACGGGCAGCGAGAGCAGGGCGCCGGACTCGGAGCCGAGGCCGATGTCGAGCAGGCCCGGCTGGTTCACGGCGGCGCCGAGGTCGACCGTGAGCGGCCGGCCGTCCTCGCCCTTGAGCGTGGCGTCGCATTCCCCGACCACCACTGAGCCCTCCTCGCCCTCGGCCAGAGCCGTGCCGGGCAGGAGCAGCAGCGCGGTGGTGGTCAGCGTGACACCGACCGCGCCGAGCCGGACGACGCGCCGCTGAAACCCAGACCCCATGAGTTCCTCGCCTTCACGCTCTGTGTGTGACCCCAGTCAAATGCGTAGGACACGATCACGGTACTCGATGGAGGCCGCCGCGAATCGTTACCCTCGAGAAATGCTCATCGGCGCCCACGTCCGTGACGACGACCCTTTATCCGCGGCCCGCGAGCGGAACGCGGACGCCGTGCAGTTCTTCCTCTCGGATCCGCAGGGCTGGAAGAAGCCGCAGCGGCATCCGCAGGCAGACGACTTCGCCCCGGCCGGCGTCACCGTCTACATCCACTCGCCGTACGTGCTCAACGTGGCGTCCCTGAACAACCGCATCCGGATCCCGTCGCGCAAGACGGTGGCCCAGCATGCGGACGGCGCCGCCGAGGTCGGCGCGAAGGGGCTCGTCGTGCACGGCGGGCACGTGCGCAGGGGTGAGGACCCCGAGGAGGGCATCGCCAACTGGCGCAAGCTCTTCGAGCGGCAGGCCGAGCAGGGCGGCTTCGGTGTGCCGCTGCTGATCGAGAACACCGCGGGCGGCGAGAACGCCATGGCTCGCGACCTCGACATGCTGGCAAGGCTGTGGGACGCGGTCGGCGAGTTCGGCGCAGGCTTCTGCCTCGACACGTGCCATGCCTACGCGGCGGGCTGGGACCTGGAGACCGCCGTCGAGCGGGTGCTGGCGATCACCGGGCGCATCGACCTGGTGCACCTCAACAACTCGCGCGACGAGTTCGGCTCCCAGCGCGACCGGCACGCCAACGTGGTCGGCGGCGACGGCACGATCGACCCCGCGCTGCTCGCCGAGGTCGCCAAGTCGGCAGGGGCCCCGGTGATCGTGGAGACGCCCGCCGAAGGCCAGGCCGCCGACATCGAGTTCCTGCACGGGCTTGCCTAGCGCCGCCCGCTCCGAGCGCCGCGCGCAGCTGGTGGTGATCCTGCTGCTGTGCGGCGCCACGCTGGCTCTGGGACTGGTCAACAAGTACCGCTGCACCGGTCCGGAGTTCGACGACTCAGGGCGTAGCACGCCCAACTACTCGGAGCGCAACTACTTCGACGTCTGCTACTCCGACATCCATTTCCTCTGGATCGGCCGGGACGTCGACCAGCACACGTTCCCCTATGTGCACGGCGACCTCCAGGACGGCACGCTCGTCGGCGGCGCGCTGGAGTACCCGGTGCTGACGGGACTGGTCGTGTGGGCGGGCGCGGCGTTCGCGGACAACGACGCCGAGTTCCTGCTGTACTCCGCGCTGCTGCTCGCGCCGTTCGGGCTGGTGACGGCGTGGCTCCTGGGCAGGCTCGCCGGCTGGCGGGCGCTGGTGTGGGCGGTCGGCCCACCGCTGGTGCTGTACGCGTTCCACAACTGGGATCTGCTGGCAGTGGCGTGCTCGGTCGCCGCGTTCTTCGTGCTGTACCAGGGGCGCGGGTCGCTGGAGCGGCGCGCGGGCTGGGCCGCCGTGCTGCTCGGAGCAGGGTTCGCGGTGAAGGTGTACCCGGCGCTGTTCGTGGTGCCGCTCGCGCTGTATGTGTTCACCGAGCGCGGGCGGGCCGTGCGGGGCGCGGTGCGCGTCGCCGCGATCTCGGCGGGCACGGCGATCGCCGCCAACCTCCCGTTCGCGATAGCCGGGTTCGACGGCTGGTGGGCGTCGTTCGAGTTCCAGGGGCAGCGCGCCGTCGACGCGACCACGAACTCGGTGTGGTTCTGGGGCGTGCGGCCGCTGGTCGCCGACGACGAGGCGTTCCAGTCCTTCGCCGACATCGCGTCGCCACTGCTCGTGCTCGCGTCGCTGGCGCTCGCCTGCCTGCTCGGCTGGCGGCGCTGGGTCGCCGAGGGCGCCTACCCGTTGCTGCCCGTGTGCGCGGCGGCGCTCTGCGGTTTCCTGCTGCTGCACAAGGTCCACTCGCCGCAGTACACGCTGTGGCTGCTGCCGATGTTCGCGCTCGTGCGCGTGCGGTGGGGCTGGGTGTTCGCCTACCTGCTGGCCGACCTCGCCATGGGTATCGGCATTTTCCGCTGGTACGGCGCCCTCGGCGACGGCGGCGGCGCGATCTACGACGGGTTCGCCGCGCAGGCCGTGATGATCGGCGTATGGGGAAGGGCCGCGCTGCTGGCCGGGCTCTTCGTGGCGTTCTCGGCCGCCGAGGCGGTGCCCTACCGGGACCGCACCGGCTTCCTCACCACCACGACGTCGGGCGCCCTGTCGAGCACGCCACCCATCGGGTCGTCGTCGCCGCCCGCGCGCACGAGGTCCTCCGACGGCCGGTAGATCTCCCTGATCACCAGCACGGCCAGCAGGATCACCGCCAGGTCGCGCACCACCACCGTGCCGAGGAACCAGTCCTCCGGCAGGCCCTTGTTGTCGGTGCCCAGGTAGTAGAACATCCTCGGCACCCACACGAGCGCGTCGATCAGCATCCAGCCGAGCAGCAGCCGCCAGCGCGGGATCGCCAGCACGGCCAGCGGCACGAGCCACAGCGAGTACTGCGGGCTCCACACCTTGTTGGTGAGCAGGAAAGCCGCCACCACCAGGAAACACAGCTGGGCCAGCCGCGGCCGCACCGGTGCCGTGAGCGCGAGGTAGGCCACCCCCGCGCAGCAGATCAGGAACAGCGCACCGCTCACCGTGTTGAGCCACGACGGTGTCTGGCCGTGGGCCAGCTGGCCGTCGAAGCCCACCCAGCCGGTGAAGTGGGAGACGACGTTGTAGATCGAGTCCGGGTCCATGCCGCGCTCGGTGTTGAGCCGGAAGAACTCCTCCCAGCCCTGCCGCAGGAACAGCATGAACGGCAGGTTCACCACCAGCCACGTGCCCGCCGTGACGAGCGCGGTGGTGGTCCACTCGCGCAGCTTGCCCGCGCGCAGGCACAGCACGAGCAACGGGCCGAGCAACAGCAGCGGGTACATCTTCGCCGCGGCGCCGATCCCGAGCAGCAGCCCGGCCAGCGCGGGTTTTCGTCTCGACCAGGCGAGCAGACCGGTCGCGGCGAACGCGGCCGCGATCGTGTCAAAGTTGGTGAACGCGTGGACGATCACGAGTGGGGACACCGCGACGAGCGCGGCGTCCCACGGTCGTCGGCGCGCCGTTCGGGACACCGCCCACACGGTGATCAGCCAGGCGGCCGCCAGGAACAGCGCGGTGATGTTGAAGTACACGGCCACCGGGAGCGCCCCCGGCAGCCAGCCCGCCGCGGCGACGTCGTCCCAGGCGTGCGCGAGCTTTGCGTTGACCCACTGGAACAGCCCCGTGAGCACGGGGTACTCCATGTACCGCACCTGCTCGCGGTCAGTGCCCTCGTTCTCGACCCAGCTCGTGGCGTAGGGGAACGTGTCGTCCCGGTCCAGCCGTTCCGCGGTGTAGAGCGGCACGACGTCGGAGTAGCACATCGCGACGTAGGGCCTGCCCGATCGCCAGTCGAGCTCGGCCTGGCCCTGGTCGTTGACGAACTGCTGGATGCACGCGGCCTTGCCGAACCAGCCCAGCGTGAGCGCCAGCACCGCGAGGAGCAGGCAGACCCTCAGCGGCGACCAGAACCAGTGCCTTCCCACGGCGGCGTGCTCGCCCAGCGGGCCGCCAAGCGGACGGGTGGCCGTGGCGACCAACGGCTCGGTCCGGCTCGGGTACACGCGCTGCCCGGCGTCCAGCGACATCGAGTCTGGCGTCGGTGTCGACGGCGAATCCTGACTATCGCTGGGCACGGGCCGCATGTTACGTGCCGCGCATGACGAAGGCGGCGGGCACTCGTGGTGCCCGCCGCCTTCGGTCAGCCGCTATTCGGATTCCGACCGTCGTCGTCCCCTGGGTTCGGCCACGTCGGGAGGCCCGGTCCCGGGTCGTCCGTCTCCGTCTCCGTGTCGTCCGTTGGAGTTGTCTCCTCGGTCGGAGTCGGCGTGGGGGTGGGAGTCGGGGTCGGCGTGGGGGTGGGCGTCGGCGTCGGGGTCGGGGTGTACTCCGGAGTCGGCGTCGAATCGTCCGGCTCCGGCGCGGTAGGGACCTTGCCGATCGGCTCTACCTCCTCGAACTCTTCCTCCGGCATGCCCTCGAGGTAGGTGTCCATGAACTGCTTCCACAGCTCGCCGGGAAGCCCCGAACCGTAGATGAGGCTGCCGTCGGCATCGCGGATCGGCTTGTTGTAGCCCGTGCCGACCCACACCGAGGCGGAGATCTGCGGCGTGTAGCCGACCATCCACGCCTCGGCGTTCTCATTGACCGACTTGTTGCCCTCCGGGTCCACGTACTGGTGGGTACCGGTCTTGCCCGCGCAGTCGCGGCCGCCCGCGCAGGTCAGGTCGGAGTAGGAGAGCACCGGCTCCAGCGACTCCGTCACGTTGCCCGCGATCTGCTTGCTCTCCTCGGGGTCCGAGGAGAACGCGGGCTCGCCCTGGGTTGCCTCCGGCGTGGTCTCGTCGAAGAGCACCTCGCCGTCCGCGGTCGTGAGCTTGGAGACGAAGTGGGTGTCGCGCTGGATGCCGTTGGCCGCGAACGTGGCGTAGGCGCCCGCCATGTCGGTGGGGGTCACCACGGTGCTACCACCGCCGATGGCGATGTTGCCGTCCGCGTTGGCCATCGTCGGCCGGTTGCCGCCGTCGTCCTCGGGGATGCCGGCCGCGAGCGCGGCGTCGACGACCGCCTGCACGCCCACCTCGTTCAGCACGATGTCGTAGAACACCGTGTTGATCGACCGTTCCATCGCCTCGGCGACCGTACATTGCGGACATTGCACGTTCTCAGAGTTGCGGATGACGCTGTTGCCGAACGTCCTCGGCGAGCTGCCGTCGTAGACCTCGCCGAGGCCCTTGCCGCTCTGCAACAGCGCCACCAGGTCGAACGGCTTGAACGACGACCCTGGGTTGCGCTGCTGGTTGGCCCAGTCCATCTCGTCGACGCCCGGTTCGTTCGGCCCGCCGTAGTACGCGAGCACCCCGCCGGTCTTGGGGTCGACGGCCACGAGCGCCTGCCGCAGCTCCTCCGGCTGGCCCTCCATCACCTCGTTCACGGTCTGCTTGGCGACTTCCTGCGCCCGCTTGTCGATCGTGGTGTAGACCTTGTAGCCCCCGGCCTGGACCTTCTCCTCCGGGTAGCCCTTGGCCTCGAGCTCGGCCTTGATCCGCTGCTCGATGTAGGCGTCCGGGCCGGTGATCGCGTCGGGCTTGGACTGCTCGAGCGGGATCGGGGTCGGGAACTTCGCCGAGTCCCGTTCGGCC
The DNA here is from genome assembly GCF_003311655.1 of Prauserella sp. PE36. Classification (NCBI taxonomy): domain Bacteria; kingdom Bacillati; phylum Actinomycetota; class Actinomycetes; order Pseudonocardiales; family Pseudonocardiaceae; genus Prauserella; species Prauserella sp. PE36. Next base: position 76,297 of record NZ_QEQT01000029.1, read on the forward strand.
TGCGTGATCCACTTGTTGGCGACCATCTGGTCCATCACGTAGCTCCAGCGCTGCTGGGCGACCTCCAGGTTCTCGGAGCGCCCCGGCTGCTGGATCAGGCCGGCGAGCAGCGCCGACTCGGAGGCGTTGAGCTCCTCGGCGTGCTTGCCGAAGAAGGCCTGCGCCGCGGTCTCGATCCCGTACGCACCACGTCCGAAGTAGATGGTGTTCAGGTAGGACGTGATGATCTGGTCCTTGGACTGCTCGTTGTTCATCTTGAACGCCTTGACGAGCTCGGTCCATTTGCGCGTGTAGGAGTATTCGTCGTTCTGGGTCGCCATCTTGATGTACTGCTGACTGATGGTCGACCCACCGCCGACGCCGCCGGTGAGCTGGTTCCACGCCGCCCTCGCGATACCGGTGATGTCGAAGCCCGAGTTGGTCTCGAACGTCGCGTCCTCGGCCGCGTACACGGCGTGCCGGACGGTCGGCGTGATCTGGTGCGGCTTGAGGTGGATGCGGTTGCCGCCGTCAGCGGGGATGTCGCGGCCCATCTCCTTGCCGTCGGCGTAGAAGAAGGTCACGACCTTGCCCTGATCCGCGGCGACCTCCTCGGGAGAGGGCACGTCGACCAGCAGATACGTGATGGCGAACGCGATCGCGGGCAGGACGAAGAAGATGCCGACGAAGGCGTAGAGGGACCTGCGGATGCGTCGCCATCGCCGCCTCTTGCGCTCGGCGGGCGTCAGTACCTTCTTGCCCTTCGCGTCGACGTCGTCCTCGCCGTCGTCGTCGAATCCGGCCTCCCGGAAGCGGGCTTCGTCCTCATCGGACCAGCCGCGGGAGTCGTAGCCGTCATCGTCGTAGCCGTGGTCGTCGCGGCCCGTGCCGTTGTGCGCGCGGTGTGTGATCAGCTCTGGTTCGCGCTGTTCCTCGTGGGGCAGGCCGACGGGCGCGACCATGCCGGTCGGCTGCTCCGGCTGGGGACGTCGTGGAGGACGTTGCGGCTGGTGCGGCGGCTGCTGCCGGTTGCCTGCCTGCTGCGGACCGCCAGGAGGGCGTGCGCCGGGCGGGGGAGGGCCAGGCTGCCTGCGGCCGGGCGGGGGCGGCGGCTGTGCCGGACCTGGCCTGCCGCCCTGCGGGCGGTGCGGCTGCCGACCGGGCTCACCGGGCCAGCGCGGCGCCTGGCCCTGCTCGTCCCCGGCCGGCCACTGCGGCTGCGGCCGCTGAGGCTGCTGCGGGGGGCGCTGCCTCGGTTGCCGAGGGGGCCTCGCCGGCTCGTCGCCGGTGGGCCACTGCGGGCCACCGTCGCCGCCGGACGAGTGCCTGCCGTGTCTACCGCGGCCGGGTTCCTCCCCCGGCCAGCGATGATTTCCCTGGTCGTTCACTCAAGACCCTCCCAGATCGGCGCGTCGGGGTACGCCGTTCTGCGGACCGACCCTCTGTGCGCGGCGGGATTCTGTTTCCATCGATCCCGTGTCTGCCGTCACTGACCTGCGGTCCTCCGTGAGCGTGGGTGCGTTGTTCCAGTACCGAGGACGTACGACTGCACCAGGTGGTTCCAGCCGCACGACCGGCAAACTTCCACAACATAGACGGTGAACTCGCCGAAAAGGTTGGCCATCCGCTCGAGTTCCTCAGGTGCGCGGGCAGAACCCGCGACGTGCTTGAGCTCGTCGCCGTACACCCACGAGACCAGCGTGAGCGCCTCCTTGCGGCACACCGGGCACGAGGACTTGCTGGGCTGACCATGGAACTTGGCAGCCCTGAGCAGGTAAGGAGTGGCGTCGCAGACGTCCATGGTGCTGACCCGGCCGGAGTAGACCTCGGCCAGCAGCGCACGGCGCTGTAGCGCGTAGTCGACGACCTGCCGCTGGTTTCGCACCTCAACAGAGTACGTGTTCCGCGCGGGTTGGCCATGAGCCGTTCTGCCCAGTGGTGATCACGGCTGGCACGACACGCCGGGGAAAAGATAACGCTCGGGTGAAGTTTGGGCAGGTTTCGGGTGATCCGGCGGTTAGCTGCGCCACTCAGATGTATCGGCTCGATATAATGGGCCGGTAGGTTGACCAAGGTCATCCGGGGTACCCCAGCGGCAACGCCGGATGGCGTCGTTTCGTTCCCGGAGGGGGTGCGCCGTGCTTGAGTTCGCGATTCTCGGGCTGTTGCACGAGGCACCCATGCACGGCTACGTGCTGCGCAAACGGTTGCACGAGACCCTCGGCATGTTCAGGGCGTTCTCGTACGGCTCGCTCTACCCGACGCTGCGTCGGCTGCTGCGGGCCGGATGGATCGTCGAGGAGGCCGTCGACCCGGGCACCGGGTGGAACCGACGGGCGAAACGTGTGTACAAGCTCACCGCGGAGGGCAAGGAGCGGTTCGCCGAGCTGCTTGCCGACGCCGGACCGCAGACGTGGGACGACGAGGGCTTCGGTGTCCACCTGACGTTCTTCTCGAGGACACCCGCCGACGTCAGGATGCGGATTCTGGAGGGTCGTCGTCGCCGCGTGGAGGAGCGCCGCGAAGGTCTTCGGGCAGCGTTGGCCAGGGCCGAGGAGAAGATCGATCGCTACACCCGAGAGCTCCACCAGCTGGGGCTGGAGGCGAGCGAACGGGAAGTGCGCTGGCTCAACGAGCTGATCGCGCACGAACAAGCCGAGCAGAACAAGACGGAGAACTAGGCCGCGGCTCGGCGAGACCTACACACGGAACACGAGTTAAGGGAGATACCGGCATGGGCGAGAACCGCCGCGTGAAGGTGGCCATCGTTGGCGTCGGCAACTGTGCGGCATCGCTGGTCCAGGGTGTTCACTACTACCGCGACGCCGACCCGGGCTCGCGCGTGCCTGGCCTGATGCACGTGCAGTTCGGCGACTATCACGTCCGGGATGTCGAGTTCGTCGCCGCGTTCGACGTCGACGCCAAGAAGGTCGGGCAGGACCTGTCCGAGGCGATCCTGGCGAGCGAGAACAACACGATCAAGATCTGCGACGTCCCGCCGCTCAACGTCCCGGTGCTGCGTGGGCAAACCCTGGACGGACTCGGCCGCTTCTACCAGGAGACCATCAAGGAGTCCGACGACGCGCCGGTCGACGTGGTCGCCGCGCTGCGCGAGTCGCAGGCCGACGTGCTGGTCGCTTACCTGCCGGTGGGCTCAACCGAGGCCGCCCGGTTCTACGCGACCGCCGCGCTCGAGGCCGGTGTCGCGTTCGTCAACGCCATCCCGGTGTTCATCGCCTCCGACCCCGAGTGGGCCGCCAAGTTCGAGCAGGCCGGTGTGCCGATCGTCGGTGACGACATCAAGTCGCAGGTCGGCGCCACCATCACACACCGCGTGCTGGCGAAGCTGTTCGAGGACCGCGGCGTCCAGCTCGACCGCACCATGCAGCTCAACGTGGGCGGCAACATGGACTTCAAGAACATGAAGGAGCTGGAGCGGCTCGAGTCCAAGAAGATCTCGAAGACGCAGGCCGTCACCTCGCAGATCGACCGCGACCTCGGCAAGGCCAACGTCCACGTGGGCCCCTCGGACTACGTGCAGTGGCTGGACGACCGCAAGTGGGCCTACGTCAGGCTCGAGGGGCGCGCGTTCGGCGACGTGCCGCTGAACATGGAGTACAAGCTCGAGGTGTGGGACTCCCCGAACTCGGCGGGCATCATCATCGACGCGGTGCGCGCGGCGAAGATCGCCAAGGACCGCGGCATCGGCGGCCCGCTGCTCTCGGCGTCGTCCTACTTCATGAAGTCGCCGCCGGTGCAGTACGACGACTCCACCGCCCGCGACTCGGTGGAGAAGTTCATCGCAGGCGAAGTGGAGCGCTGACCCGTCCCCCTCGATGCAGTGAAGGCCACCATGCCTGCGTTCAACGCAGTGAAGGTGGCCTTCACTGCAGTCGGCGGAGCGCTTCCGGGAGCTCGGTCACGTCGGTGAGCACCGCGGCGGCCTTCGCCAGGACCTCCGGGTCCGGAGGGAAGTGCGGGTTCGGCACCCCGATCACGGTCATCTCGGCGGCCAGCGCGGCACGCAGGCCGTTGGTCGAGTCCTCCACCGCCGCGCACGCCGCCGGCTTGACCCCGAGCCGTGACGCGGCCTCAAGGTAGACGTCCGGCTCCGGTTTGCCCTTCGCCACCTGCTCGCTCGACACCGCCACGCGCACCACCTCGGCGAGGTCGGCCGCGGTGAGGAACGCCTCGATCAGCGACGGCGGCGAGGAGCTGGCGATCGCCACCGGGTACCGGTCGGCAACGGCACGCACCGTGTCCTCGGCGCCCGGCAGCACGGGCGGTCCGCCCTCGTAGCGTTTGGCCATCTCACCGATCACGGTCTCCGCGGCCTGCTCCGCCGACAGCCGGATGCCCAGCTCGTCCACCAGGTACCGCGCCCATTCCGGCGTGCTCATCCCCTGCAGCGCCCTGGTCGCCTCTTCCTTCCAGGTGCCGCCGTGCTCGGCGACCACCGAGCGGCGTACCTCATCCCACAGCTGCTCGGAGTCCACCAGAACTCCGTCGAGATCGAAAACCACGGCGTCCATGTCCCGCAGCCTACGTGTGTGCCAAATTGCTTCGCGTAGCTAAGTAATTTTGTCAGCCTGCCCAAGTGCAGGCATCGGTGCTCGCCGAGCCCATCAGGGCGGGCCGTGCCGCATGAGCGCGCTCGCGGAGCTGGCAGGCGTCCGCCTGCCGTCCGTGACCGACGTCGTCGCCCGCCTCGAACGCGACGGACTGGTCACCCGCAGTCTCCGTTCCTCGTCGCGGCTGTGCTGTTACGCTCGCGGGTGGCCTGCTGTCGATCGAGGCGGCGCCGGTGGATGAAGAGTCGTAACGATCAAGCCGTTCGCCCGGCGTTCACCTCCACGACCGTCTCGGCTTGCTTTCGGCACTTAACGTCACACGCGTTCCCCTGACTGAGTGAACTGGAGGCCGTGTGTCCGTCGAGCCCGGGCGTCTTCTTCCCCTGCTGACCTCTCACCGTTCCGGCCGGTCGCCGGTGACCTGTGAGTACCGATGCGGCAACGCGTGCGCGCACCCGGCGCCCAATGAATCCGACAACGAGTACTTCGGCGACGTGGTGAGAAACGTCTTGTCGCGCCGTGGCGCGCTGCGCGCGGGCGCCGTGATGACCGCCGCCGCAGCGGGCTTCGCCGCGCTGTCCGGCACCGCCGCCGCCACACCCGCAGTGCCGCCCGCGCTCGCGGGCCGCGGCCAGCCCGGCAAGCCGGGCCGCCCTGTGCCGGGCACCGACTTCGACCCGGTGGCGCCCAACAGCGCCGACGCCGTCATCATTCCGGACGGCTACGAGCAGGAGGTCGTCATCCGCTGGGGCGACCCGGTGCTGCCCGGGGCTCCCCGCTTCGACTTCAACAAGCAGACCGCCGCGGGCCAGGCCAAGCAGTTCGGCTACAACTGCGACTTCGTCGGCCTCATCCCGCAGGACGCCAGTGGCTGGCGCAACCTGCTCGTGGTCAACCACGAGTACACCACCGAGACCGACATGTTCCCGGCCGGGACGTACGACCCGAACAACCCCACCGAGGAGCAGGTGAAGATCGCCTGGGCCGCGCACGGGCTCTCGGTCGTGCAGGCCGTGCGTGACCCGCGCGGTGGCCTCAAGGTCGTGCCCAGCAGGTACAGCCGCCGCATCACGATGGACACCGAGTTCGAGGTCCGTGGTCCCGCCGCCGGTTCGGATTACCTCAAGACCTCGGCCGACCCGACAGGCCGGAAGGTCTTCGGCACGCAGAACAACTGCGCGGGCGGCGTAACGCCGTGGGGCACCGTGCTCTCCGGCGAGGAGAACTTCAACCAGTACTTCGCCAACGCGGGCACGGTCACCGACCCGGTCGCGGCCGCGCGGCTCAGGCGCTACGGCCTCAGCGGCGCCGCGAGCACGCGCAAGTGGGAGCGCTTCGACAAGCGGTGGGACGTCGCGCAGGAGCCCAACGAGGTGCACCGCTTCGGCTGGGTCGTCGAGATCGACCCGCACGACCCGAACAGCAAGCCGATCAAGCACACCGCGCTCGGCCGGTTCAAGCACGAGGCCGCGAACATAAAGATCACGAAGGACAACCGCGTCGCCGTGTACTCCGGTGACGACGAGCGCTTCGACTACATCTACAAGTTCGTGTCCAAGGGCAAGTACAAGAAGGGCACCAGCGCCCACGCTCGCAGGCACAACTCGGCCCTGCTCGACGACGGCACGCTCTACGTCGCCAAGTTCACCGGCAACAGCCCGGCGAGCGAGATCGACGGCACCGGCAAGCTGCCCTCCGACGGCGAGTTCGACGGCTACGGCGAGTGGATTCCGCTGGCCAGCGGCGACAAGTCCTTTGTGGATGGCTTCACCGCCGAGGAGGTCTACATCTTCACGCGCCTCGCCGCCGACAAGGTGGGGGCCACGAAGATGGACCGGCCGGAGGACATCGAGGCCAACCCCGTCAACGGCCGCGTGTACGCCGCGCTGACCAACAACAGCGACCGTGGCGCCGCGGGCAAGGCCGCGGCCGACGAGGCCAACCCGCGCAACGGCAACCGCAACGGGCACGTGCTGGAGTGGGAGGAGGACCGCGGCGACGCGGCGTCGACGAAGTTCTCGTGGCGGCTGCTGCTGGTCTGCGGTGACCCCGCCACGGCGGACACCTACTTCGGTGGCTTCCCGAAGGACCAGGTCAGCCCGATCTCCTGCCCGGACAATGTGGCGTTCGACCCGTACGGCAACCTGTGGGTCTCCACCGACGGCAACGCGCTCGGTTCCAACGACGGCCTGTTCTCCGTGCCCGTCGACGGCCCGAACCGGGGCCAGGTCAAGCAGTTCCTCACGGTGCCGATCGGTGCGGAGACCTGCGGTCCCGTGGTGACCGAGGACCTCGTGCTGGTCGCCGTGCAGCACCCCGGTGAGGGCGCCGGAGCGGCCAACCCCGAGTCGCACTGGCCCGACGGCGGCTCGGCCAACCCGCGTCCCTCGGTCGTCGCGGTGTGGAAGAAGGGCCGCCGGGGCGCGGGCAAGATCGGCGTCCGGTAGGCGGCAGCGGTTCGGCCGTGCCCTTTACGGTGTAGGGCATGGCTGACCGACCGCTCGCACTCGTCACCGGCGCGTCAAGGGGAATCGGTGCCGCCGTGGCACGGGCACTCGCCCCGACCCACCGGCTCCTGCTCGGCGGGCGCGACGAGCTCGCGCTCGCCGAGCTTGCCGGTGAGCTGCCGGAGACGAGCCCGTGGCCCGTGGACCTCACCGACGCGTCCGCCGTGGCGACGGCAGCGGCAGAGATCTCCTCGCTCGACGTGCTCGTGCACTCGGCCGGGGTCGCGGAGCTCGGCACGGTCGAGCAGTCGCCGGCGCAGGTGTGGCGGCACAACTTCGAGGTCAACGTGGTGGCCGTGGCCGAGCTGACCAGGCTCCTGCTGCCCGTGCTGCGCGCGGCCCACGGCCACGTCGTGCTGATCAACTCCGGTCAGGGCCTCGCCGTGCGCGAGGGCTGGGGCGCCTACGCGGCGAGCAAGTTCGGCCTGCGCGCCTTCGCGGACGTGCTGCGTGCCGAGGAGACCGCGCTGCGCGTGACGTCGGTCTTCCCCGGCCGTACCGACACCGAGATGCAGCAGGCCGTGGTCGCGGGCGAGGGCGGCGACTACCTGCCGGAGAAGTACCTGCGTCCGGAGTCCGTCGCCGCCGCGGTGCGCTCGGCGGTGCTGGCGAGCCCCGACGCGCACCTCACCGAGATCACGGTCCGCCCGCGTCCCCGGTGAGGCGTCAAGGTTCGTTTGGTGTAGTCCGTCCGGCCGGTTGGTCTCCACCAAACCATGCCTTTATCCGGTGATCCATTGACAGTCCGAAAGCGACATTGCCACGCTTTCGGGCGCCCGGTGTGATCCCCGGAGGAGGCCCCCACCATGAAAACCCGTTTCGTCGCGGTGTTGCTGGCCCTGCTGGCCGGCGCCGCGCTGTCGTTCACGACACCGGCCTCAGCGGACGTCGCCGCCGCTGACGGCTGCTACACCTGGAACCGCACGCTCAGCGAGGGAGCGTCCGGTGAGGACGTCCGCCAGCTGCAGATCCGTGTGGCCGGCTACCCCGGCGAGGGAGGGGTGCTCGCCATCGACGGTCAGTTCGGTCCCGGCACGAAGGCCGCCGTGACCCGGTTCCAGCAGGCGTACGGGCTCGGCGCGGACGGAATCGCGGGAGCGCAGACCTACGCCAAGCTCTACGAGCTGCAGGACGACGACTGCACGCCCGTCAACTTCTCCTACGGCGAGCTGAACAACTGCAACTCCGACTGGTCGGGTGGCAACGTCTCCGCCTCGCAGGCCAAGGCCAACGCGCTGGTGTCGATGTGGAAGCTGCAGGCCATGCGGCACGCGATGGGCGACCGGCCGATCGTCGTGAACGGCGGGTTCCGCAGCGTCGCCTGCAACAACGCGGTCGGCGGCGCTCCGGCGAGCCGTCACCTCTACGGCGATGCCGTGGACCTCGGCGCCGGATCGCAGGGCTTCTGCGCGCTGGCGCGGCAGGCCCGGCACCACGGGTTCGCCGAGATCCTCGGACCGGGCTACGAGGGCCACGACGACCACGTCCACGTCGCCCACCGCTCCGGTCAGTTCTGGTCAGCCCCCAGCTGCGGCATCTGACCCGTACTTTCGTAGCGCCCCCCAAGGCCACCTTTGTTGCGTTGAGCGCAACAAAGGTGGCCTTGCGGGAACGTTCAGCCTCGGAGGTGGGCGGCGGCTTTGGCCACGTTCGCCTGCGCCTCGGCGCGGTCGGCGCGCAGCGCCTCGCCCTCGGCGACCACCTGCTCGCCCGCCACCCACACATCGCGCACGCGCCGAGATCCCGCGGCCCACACGAGGTTCGCCAGCAGCTGGTCGTCGGGCACGTCGAGACCGGCCGCGAACGCGGGGTCGTCGAGGTCGACGTGCACGACGTCGGCCCACCGCCCCGGCTCCAGGGCGCCGATGTCGTCACGGCCGAGCGCGTCCGCCCCGCCGCGCGTGGCCAGCAGCAGGGCGTCCGCCGCGGTCACCACGGTCGAGTCCCGAGTGGACAGCCGCGCGAGCATCGCCGAGAGCTGGACCTCCTCCCAGAGGTCGAGGTCGTCGTTGCTGGCGGGGCCGTCGGTGCCGAGCCCGACCGGCACCGAGGCCGCCCGCAGGTCGGCCAGTCGCGCGATGCCCGACGCGAGCTTGGCGTTGGACCCGGGACAGTGCGCGACCCCCGCCCCACGCGCGGCGAGCAACGCGATGTCCTCATCGGACAGATGCACCGCGTGCGCGGCGATGAGCCTGCCGTCGAGCAGGCCAACCTGGTCGAGCAGGCGTGGCACCGAGCCGAACTCGGCGCGCTGCCGCTCGTCCTCGTCCGCGGCCTCGGCCACGTGGATCTGCACGAGCGCGCCGCGCGCCGCCGCCGACTTGGCGACCTCCCGCAGCGCCTCGGGCGGCAGCATGTACGCCGAGTGCGCCGCGTAGGACAGCTCGACCCGCTCGCCGCGGCCGAACCGCAGCCCGTCGGCGTCGATCCAGCGTTCCGTCGCCGTGATCATGGTCCGCCAGTCGAGGCCGGGCAGGTCGATGATGGGGCCGCCGAGCACCACGCGCGCGCCCGTGGTGAGCACCGCGTCGGCGAGCTGCTCGGCGTGGAAGTACATCTCGGCGCTGGTGGTGACGCCCCTGCGCAGCATCTCCACCGAGCCGAGCAGCATCCCGGCGTGGACGTCGGAGGGACGCAGCCTCGCCTCGGCGGGCCAGATCACCTCGCGCAGCCAGCGCAGCAGCGGCAGGTCACCGCCCATGCCGCGAAGGAGCACCATGGGGCTGTGCGCGTGGGTGTTCACCAGCCCGGGCAGCAGGATGCCCGGCAGGTCGGTCACCTCGGCCGCATCGGCCCGGCCCGGCGCCGAGACCGCAGGTCCGCAGTAGGCGACCCGGCCCGCGTCGTCGATTTCCACCACGCCGTCGCGGATGACGGAACAGGTCGGATCGGCAGGCAGGACCACGGGCGCACGCAGACGGCGGGACATGGGCGCGATTCTAGTGTCGCGCCGGGGCCCGCCTCCGCGACTTCACCGGCGAGGGCAGAGGAGGCACACATGGACGTGAAGGCCGACAGGGTGATCGAACTGCCCCGCGAGCGTGTGGCCGCGTACGCGATGGACTGGCGCAACGACGCGCAGTGGACACAGGGCATCACCAGAGCGGAGCTGACCGACGAGGCGCCCGGCGGCGGGTTCGGCGTCGGCGCGGAGGTCCGCCGCACCGCGCACTTCCTCGGCAGGCGCATCGACTACGTGCTCAGGGTGCTCACGCATGCGCCGCCGGAGCTGCTCGACATGTCGTCGGTCGCCGGGCCGTTCCCCATGCGCGTGACCTACCGCTTCGAGGAGCATCCGAGCGGCACACTCGCCAGCATCAGGGTGCGTGGGGACGCGAGCGGGTTCTACGGCCTCGCCGGGTGGCTGATGGCTCCGCTCGTGCGCCGCAACCTTCGCAAGGATCTGCGCGACCTCGCGAACAAGGCCTAAGCGTCGTCCACGACGCCGTTGCGCCACGCCCATGCCGCGATCTCCACGCGGTTGCGGGCGCCGATCTTGCTCTGCACCGAAGCCAGATGGGTCTTCACGGTCGAGAGCGACAGGTACAGCTCGGTGCCGATCTCGGTGTTGGTGAGCCCACGGGCCGTTGCCTTGACGACGTCCAGCTCGCGCGCTGTCAACGGCTCCGACGGCTGCTCGACCGGACGCCTGGCCTGCTGCTGGTCGCCGAAGTGCTTGAGCAGGCGCACCGTGATCTGCGGTGACACCAGCGCGTCGCCCCTGGCCGCCGCGCGGATGGCCTCGATCAGCAGCGCGGGCCCCGCGTCCTTGAGCAGGAAGCCGGATGCCCCGCCCTGCAGCGCCGTGTGCACGTACTCGTCCAGGTCGAACGTCGTCACCACCACGACCTTGAGCGGGTCGGCGACGTCCGGGCCAGCGAGCTGCTTGGTCACCTGCAGGCCGTCCATGCCGGGCATGCGGATGTCCAGCAGGCACACGTCGGGCCGGAGCTCCCGTGCCTTGCGCACGGCCTCGATGCCGTCGGCGACATCGGCCACCACCTCGATGTCGTCCTGCGCGTCGAGGATCATGCGGAAGCCGATCCGCACCATGTCCTGGTCGTCGGCGATCAGAACCCGGATCACTGCGTCTCGTCTCCGTCCAGTGGCAACCACACCTCGACCAGCCAGCCGCCATCGGGGCCGGGACCCGCCGCGAGCCGCCCGTGCAACAGGTCGACCCGCTCGCGCATGCCGATCAAACCGTAGCCCCCACCCGGCAGCACCGCCGCCCCCTTCGTCCCGTTGTCGCTCACCCGCACGTGCAGCTCCTCCCCGGACGCCCGGACGGCCACGGTCGCGAGCGTGGCGTCGGAGGCATGCTTGCCGACGTTGGTCAGCGACTCCTGCACGATGCGCAGCGCCGAGCGGGCCACCTCCTGCGGCAGGTCGGCAGGCAGGTCCAGCTCGATCTCCGTCGGCACGCCGTGGTTGCCCGCCTCGACGAGCTTCCGCAGGTCGGCGCCCAGGTCTGTGGTGGCCTGCTCGCTGAACTCGCTGCTGCCGGAGGGCGCGTCACCGCGCATGCTGCGCACGAGCCTGCGCATCGCCACCAGCGCCTCGGTGCCCGCGTGCTCGATCTGCCCGAGCGCGTCCACCACCACGCGCGGGTCCTTCTCGCCGAGCATCTTCGCCGCCTGCGCCTGCACGACGATGCCAGTGACGTGGTGGGCGACCACGTCGTGCAGCTCGCGCGCCAGCGCCATCCGCTCGGCGGTCTGCGCCTCGTTGACCGCGGTCTCCACCGCCTGCGTGCGCTCGGAGTCGCGAGCGCGGAAGTAGAGGCCGGTCGCCACGGAGATGCCGAGCAGCAGCAGCGCGGAGACGAAGAGGGCGCGCAGGGAGTCCTGGTCGCGGTCGATGGTGTTGGCGACGGCGCCACAGGCCACCACGAGCGAGAGCAGGCCGATCGACCACGTGGCCTGGCGCGGCACGGCGGTGCGCACCAGGAAGACCACCACGATCATCCCGGCGAGCACCTGCGTGAGCGGGAACCCGCCGAAGCTGACGTAGGCGATGCGCTCGCCCATCGACGCCAGCCCCAGCGCGCACACGAACATCACGCCCGCCAGCCACAGCGCCGACCGCACCGGCTGCTTGATGGCCTGCACGGTCGCCACCACGGCGCCCGCGTTCGTCGCCAGCACCACCAGCGCGAACACGCCGGTCGACGCCGAGATGAAGATGTCCATGAACACCGCTGCGGCCAGCACCCCGACCAGCGGCCACTGCCTGCGCAGCAGGGTCATCAGCTCGCTGCGGACCCGCTGCGCGGCCGGCTTGCGCAGCTGGACGGCCACCACGACGGTGGCCGTGAGCAGCACGAAACCGCTCACGAGCGCCTGCACGAGCTCGGAGCGCGAGCTGATCGAGTCACGGCCGGCCGTCGCCAGCAGGCAGGCCACCACCATCGCCGACGTCGTGGCGAACGCGATGCCCGCCTTCGCCGCGCGGACGCAGAAGAACACCAGCTCGAGCCCGGCGACGGTCTCGGCGAAGGAGATGTTGGGCAGCAGCGCGGTGTAGGGCAGGGTGCCGGTGAGCCGGATGAGGACCGTGCTCCCGACGAGCGCGGCCGCGCCGACCCATGCCGCCACCACCGGCTGGCTGCGGCCCCACAACGCGCATGCCGACAGGCTCAGGATGCCGGGCAGGAGCAGCAGGTCGACGCCGCGGGGACCGAAGCCGTCGAGGCTCGCGTCCGCGACGATCACCAGATCGCAGAGGAGCGCGGCGAAGAGCACCACCCCCGGCAGGCCCAGCCACTGCAGCAGATCGGCGACCTTACGCCGGAAAGGTGGTACGGACACGATGCGAAGGTAATTGATCCGGCTGCGCTCGCACCTTGGCCGTCAGGCCGGTGTCCCCTCGGCCGATCGGCCGAGGCCGACTGGTCCGGTCCTGGCCGTCTGTCCGAAGTGGTGAGTGCGCGGTTCGCGCGACGCTGCTGTGCATGCCAACACAGACCACACAGTCGCCGGGTCCACTCGCGACCTCCACCCGTCCCGCGCTCTCCGGCCGCGGGCTCGTGAAGCGCTACGGCGCGCAGCACGCGCTGGCCGGGGTGGACATCGACATCCAACCGGGTGAGGCCGTCGCGATCGTGGGCCCCTCGGGTTCCGGCAAGACGTCGCTGCTGCACGTGCTCGCGGGCATCCTGCCGGCCGACTCCGGTGAGGTGCTGCTCGCCGGCACGCGCATCGACCACCTCGGCGAGGCCAAGCGCAGCGAGCTGCGGCGCACCGAGTTCGGCTTCGTCTTCCAGTCCGGCATGCTCGTCGCCGAGCTCTCCGCCGAGGAGAACGCCGCGCTGCCGCTGCTGCTCGGCGGCGTGAGCCGCGGCCAGGCCCTCGCGGACGCCCGGCAGTGGCTCGACCGGCTCGGCCTCGCCGGCAAGGGGGCGCGCAGGCCGGGTGAGCTGTCCGGTGGCGAGGCGCAGCGCGTGGCGATCGCGCGGGCGCTGGCACACCAGCCGAGCGTGATCTTCGCCGACGAGCCGACCGGCGCGCTCGACACGCGCACGGGCCGCGACACCATGAACGCCCTGCTCGGCGCGGCAGCCGAGAACGGAGCCGCCGTGGTGATCGTGACTCATGACCGCGACCTCGCCGAGTCGGTGCCCCGCATGGTGACCATCCGCGACGGCCGTATCGCCACCGGGGTGACGGGGTCGTGAACAGCTTCCGGCTCGCGCTGCGGGTCCTGCGCGGCGACCGGCGCACGCGGACGTCGGCGATCCTCACCGGCCTCGGTGTCGCGGTGGCGACCGGGCTGGTGCTCCTCCTCGTCAGTCTCCCGTTCGCCACCGAGGCACGCGGCGAGCGGTCCACGTGGCAGGAGCCGTCCTACGGTTCGGGGGAGGACGGCCCTGCCACGCTCTCGCTGGCGTCCAGCGAGGACTACGCAGGCGGCGACAAGATCACGCGGGTCGACGTCGCGCCGCTGACCGACCCGGGTTCCATCGCCCTGCCGCCGGGCGTCGGGAAGCTGCCCGCGCCGGGAGAGGTGCTGCTCTCGCCCGAACTGGCGAGGCTCGCCGACGGCATGCCGGGCTCGCAGCTTGGGGAGCGCTTCGGCGGCGACGTCGTGGGCACGCTGGGCGAGGACGCGCTGAAGTTCCCCGGCCAGTTGGTCGCGCTCGTCGGGCACGACGCCGACGACATGCCCGTGACGGCGTTCCAGCAGAACGGGTTCGCGCTGGGCGGCGCGGAACAGGATCCGCTGCTGCAGCTGCTCGCCGGGGTCGGTGTGGTCGTGCTGATCGTGCCGAGCCTGGTGCTGGTGGCGTCGTCGGCGCGGCTCATCGCGGCCCGCAGGGAACGCAGGCTCGCCGCGCTGCGGCTGGCGGGCGCCACCCCGCGGCAGGTGATCTCGATGGTCTCCGCGGAGACGGCCATCGCGGCCGTCGGCGGCGCGCTCCTCGGCGCGGTGGCCAGCCCGCTGCTGCACAAGCTCGCGACGTTCGTGCCCTGGGACGGCGGAACCTGGCAGGCGTCGGACTTCCAGCTGCCGCTGGGCGTCGCCATCCCGGTCGTTCTGCTGATGCCTGCCCTGGTGCTGCTCGCCGCGGTGCTGGGCCTGCGCAGGGTGATGTGGACGCCGCTGGGCGCGACCGGCTCCCACGAGCGGAAGCCGCTGCACTGGTGGCGCCTGCTGTCGCTGCCGCTCGCGGGACTGTTCTTCGCCGTCGTCGTCTCGACCGCCGAGGACGAGATGGGCATGATGCTCGTCCTGCTCGGCCTTGCCCTCATCGTCGCCTCGGCCGCGCTCGTCGGCCCGTGGGTGACGTCGGCGATCGGCGGCATCTTCGGGCGGATCTGGCGCAGGCCCTCGGTGCTGCTGGCCGGGCGGCGCCTGCGGGACGATCCGAAGGGCGCCTACCGCGCGTCGGCCGGTGTCGTGCTCGCCGTGTTCACGGGTTCGATGGCGCTGACGCTCATGCCGTCGTTCGAGTCCATGGCCGGGTCGAGCTCCCCGTTCCGGGACTCCGTCCTGTACGTGCCGACCGACGCGGCGCGCGCCGAGGGGATCGTGGCGGAGACCAACGCGACGCTGGAGCGCTACGGCCAGCGGGAGCGGGCCATCGGCGTCGGCGAGGTGGCGCTGGCCAAGGGCGAGAACGCGGGACAGCAGGCGCTGGTGCTCGACTGTGAGCGCGCGGAGGGGCTGCTGCGGCTCGACATGGCGGGCGCGTGCGCGGGCACGCCGGGGGTCTACAGCGAGTACCCGATGGAACTGAACGGCGTCACGGTGAGCGCGGAGTGGGGCACGCAGGGGGTGCCCCTCCCGGCGGACACGCCGGTGCGGCCGTTCGAGGTGACCGGCGAGGACATGTACAGCACGGCGATCATCGACCCGGCCGTGCTGCCAGAGGGGGCGTCCCCGTCCGAGGTGACGGTGGCTGTGCCGACGACGCAGGCGAACCGCGAGGTCGTGCGCACGGCGCTGGCCGCGGCAGCCGGCGGAGCGCAGATCGAGAGCAGGGAGATGCGCATCTGGGACCAGCAGACGCAGCTGTCGGACCTGCGCAGGGTCACCGTGATCGGGCTGGTCGCCGCCGCGGTGCTGAGCGGCTGCAGCGCGGCGATCGCGACGGCGGGCTCGGTGATGGACCGGCGCCGCACGTTCGGGGCGCTCATCGCGGCCGGCACGCCGGTGCGGGTGCTGGCGAGGGCGTTGCGCACGGAGGCGGCGATGCCCGCGCTGGTCGCCACGATCGGAGCCGGCGTGGTCGGGGTGCTGGTGGCGATCGGGCTCTACAGCCTCGTCGAGGAGGAGTCCTCGGTGGTGCTGACCCCGTGGATCGCGGCGCCGGTGGTGCTGGGAGCCGGAGTGGCGGTGCTGGCCGCGTCGGTCTGCCGCCCGGCCCTCAACCGGGTCCGCGCGGAACCCCTCGCCGACGAGTGAGGTGACCAAACGTCCCCCAAGGCCACCTTCGGTGCGCTCAACGCAACAAAGGTGGCCTTGGGGGCAGTCACCGCGTCCCCGGATGGGTGAGGCGGCGGGAGCAGGCGCGGAGGGCCTCGCGGAAGGCGGCGGTCTGCTCGGCGTCGAGGTCGGCGAGCATCTCGCGTTCGAGGGCGTCCACCTCGTCGTCCAGCTCGCGCAGTGCCGCCTCACCGCGAGCGGTCAGGCTGATGTGCAGGACACGACGGTTGCGGGGCGCGGGCGCCTTCTCGACCAGCCCCCGGCGTTGCAGGCTCGTCACCAGCTCCTGCATGGTCTGCGCGCTGACGAACGAGCGCCGGGCCAGCTGCGCCGACGACTGCCCCGGCTGGGTTCGCAGCGTGGTGAGCGCGGTGTACTGGGCCGTGGTGAGCCCGTGCGGCCGCAGCACCGACTCCAGGTGCCCGCGCACGGCCTGCTCCAGCCGCTTGACCAGGTACGCCGTGCGTACCGAATCGTCGGTCACGGCAGTTTCTCGAAGATCAGGTCCCTGCTCACGCGCCCCTCCTCCTCGGCGCGCTGCTCGAACTTCGTCACCGGCCGCCACTCCGGTCTCGGCGCCCAGCCGTCGAACCGGTTGCGCAGCGTCGGCTCGCCGCCGCACACCTCCAGCATCTGCTCGGCGTAGTTCTCCCAGTCGGTGGCCAGGTGCAGCGTGCCGCCCGACGCGAGCCGCGACGCCACCAGCGCGACGAAGTCCGGCTGGACCAGCCGCCGCTTGTGGTGGCGCTTCTTCGGCCACGGGTCCGGGAAGAAGATGCGCACGCCCGCGAGTGACTCCTTCGCGACGTGCTCGGTCAGCAGCGGCACCGCGTCGCCGTGCAGCAGGCGCAGGTTCACCACGCCCAGGCGCTCGGCGCGCAGCATGAGCTGCCCGAGCCCGGCCTCGTAGACCTCCACGGCGACGTAGTTCACCTCGGGTGATGCCGCCGCGAGCTGCGAGGTGGTCTCCCCCATGCCCGAGCCGATCTCGAGGATCACGGGGGCGGGCCTGCCGAACCACGCGGCGAAGTCGATCGGACCCGGCGGCAGCTCGGAGACCGTGCGGCCCAGCTCGGGCCACCTGGTCTCCCACGCGCGCTGCTGCCCGGCCGTCATGCGCCCGCCGCGTTTGACGTAGCTGACGACGCTACGCATCCTCGGCTCCTGCTCGCTATCCACGAGCAGGCACGATAGCCGCGGCTCAGCGCACCGCTTCGAACTCCCCCAGCCGCGCGCGCAGCCCGGCGAGGCCGGCGACCGCGATCGGTTCCGGCGTGGTGAGGCTGTGGGCGGGCAGCACGTCGATCCAGCCGGGGTGGCGTTCGGTGGGGAGGATCGTGGTCGGGATGCGGTGGCCGGCGCGACCGCCCTCCGACGGCATGAACTCCCAGTAGCCCGACTCGCCGTCGGCGGCCCACGGCACGTACTCCCAGCCGGGGCGTCTGCCGAGCAGCTTGTGGACGCGGTCCTCGATGCGGAAGCCGTCCTCCCGGTGGCCGAGGGTCCCCGCCGCGACGGCACGCAGCCACCACGGGGACGGCACCGGTTCCCCGGGGGTGCAGGCGGCGCGGTAGAGAGCCAGCACCTGGTCCTCGGGGGCCCGGTGTATCCAGGCGGTGCGCAGTTCGGCCGGGGTCGTCGCGGAACCGGCGTCGCGGGGCAGTTCGATGGCGCGAGCCCATTCCAGCTCGGGCATCGGCTCGAGGCGGGGAATCTCTGTCACCGTCAAGGGTCACCTCCGTGGAAGTCCTGACGGGTGTTACCCAATATCCCCTGCGCCGATGCCTTTTCGCGTGGCCAGTGGGCGTCCTCACAAACAGTTAACCGGCTTTTAATCAGCTGCACACGAGAAAGAGGCTCGGACCGCCCCCGAATTGCGGTCCGAGCCTCTTCTTCTCTCCCCGTATCCGATCCCGCCGCCCCCGAATTGCGGCAGAGTCCGGATCTTCCCTGTGGTGGTCGCGTGCTCAGGCGTCGCGCTTCTTCGCGGTGGTGATCGCGATGGCCAGCAGCACCGCGGCGAAGCCTGCGAAGTAGGCCAGGGCCCAGCCCGGGCTCAGTGGACTCGTCGAGAGGGGCATGCCCGCGTCGGCCGCCCTGCCCGAGTTGGAGCCGCCGTCGCCCATGAGGAACTTGTTGGCGACGTTGAACGGAAGCCATTCGTAGATGTCGTCACCGATGCTCGGAATGAGCTGGACGAGGCTCTCCACGGCGAGGCTGTAGATCATCAGCAGCGAGATGGCGCCCGCGCTGTGCCGCACGAGGATGCCCACGGCCGCGGCGATCACGGCGGAGATCGCGTAGACCACGCCGACTCCCGCGACGTTGATCCAGTCGGCGGTGCTGTTGAGGGCCAGGTCGGCGTTGGGCTGGAGCAGCATCGAGAGGCCCCAGCACACGAACGCGGTGATCTCGCCGATCACGAGCGCCAGCGCGGCGATGACCGTGGTCTTGGCGAGCAGCGCCGAGCCGCGGTGCGGGATGGCCTGGAACGTGGTGCGGATGGTTCCGAAGCGGTACTCCGTGGTGACGGCGAGCGCGGCCAGCACCATGATCACGGCGAGTCCGAAGCTGTATCCGAACTGGGTGGTGGCGACGGTGGCCGGGAACTGCTCGTCGGCGTTGCCGACGACGAGCGCGGTGAAGCCGGCGGTCACCACGAGGGCGACGAGCGCGCACCACCACGGCGACCGCGTGGACAGCAGCTTGATGCGTTCGACTGCGAGCAGAGTCATCGTAGGTTTCCTCGGTTTCGGTGGTGGCTCGTCAGTTGGCTGTGGGGGCCAGCGCCTGCCGCGCTTCGGCCTCGAGGTCGGCGTGGTATTCGACGGAGTCGCCGGTGATCTGCATGAACGCCTGCTCGAGCGAGCCGCGCTGCGGGCTCAGCTCGTGGAGCACGACGCCGTTGTCCATGGCGATCTCGCCGATCTTCGCGATGTCCAAACCGGACACCACCACGCCGTCGTCTGCGGCGGCGACCGTTGCGCTCGCGCGGGTGAGCGCGTCGCGCAGGACGTCGAGTTGCGGGCTGCGCACCTTGACGCTGTTCTCGCTGGCGCGGGCGACGAAGTCGTCGGTGCTGCTCTGCGAGATCAGTTTGCCCTTGCCGATCACCACCAGCTCGCTCGCGGTGAGCGCCATCTCGGAGAGCAGGTGGCTCGACACGAAGACCGTGCGGCCCTCCTCGGCGAGCCGGTGCATGAACTTGCGGATCCAGAGGATTCCCTCGGGGTCGAGACCGTTCACCGGCTCGTCGAAGAGCAGCACCTCCGGGTCGCCCAGCAGTGCGGCGGCGATGCCGAGCCGCTGCGACATGCCGAGCGAGAAGCCGCCGGCACGCTTGTTGGCGACGGCGCTCAGGCCCACGGTCTCCAGTACCTCGTCGACACGACGCGGCGAGATCTTGTTGGACTTCGCCATCCACGCGAGGTGTGCCCTGGCCGAGCGGTTGGGGTGCACCCACTTGGCGTCGAGCAGCGCGCCGACGGTCCGGAGTGGATGGTGCAGCTCGTGGTAGCGCTTGCCACCGATGCGCACCTGGCCCGCGGTCGGGTTGTCCAGACCGAGGATCATGCGCATCGTGGTCGACTTGCCCGCGCCGTTGGGGCCGAGGAAGCCGGTGACCTTGCCGGGCGTGACGCTGAACGAGAGGTCGTCGACCGCGAGCGTCTTGCCGTACCGCTTGGTGAGGCCCTGTGCCTCGATCATCATGTCCTCCTGGTGCGGCCGATGCGCCGCAATGACGCGTGCTTCGTGTTCGTGGCTTGCGTGGCGTTTCCCCGTTGCCGGTCTGCCGACGTTGACCCCATCGTTTCCGATGGAGACGCCCTCGCGCGTCATCCTCGAGACCGAACTCCGATTCGCCTGTGGTCGTAGCTTGGCCGACCGAGGCGCCCCTTGCCGATCCGTGATGACCCTGACTTGTCCCTGATCTACCTGGCGAGGGTTAATGAACTGTGGTTCAATAACTGGCGTGGCGCGACCGAGGAGCATCAGCGACGAACGGCTGCTTTCGGCGACCGGCGCGGTGATCAGCAAGGTCGGGCCCGGATTCACGCTGGCCCAGGTGGCCAGGGAGGCCGGGGTCGCCGTCGGCAGCGTGGCGCAGCGTTTCGGCTCCAAGAAGGGCCTGCTCAGGGCGCTGAGCAAGGTGGGAAGGGTCGAGGTCGTCACCCGGATGCGTGACGCCGCCGCGGCCGCGCCGGGGCCGAGGGAGGCGCTGCTCGACGCGCTCGTGACCGTCTACGCGGGACTCGACGACGCCGCCACGGCGGCCAACAGCCTCGGCCAGCTCGCGGCCGACCTCGCCGACGAGGAGCTGCGCGCGCTGCTCGGCGAGCACTACGCGGCGATGGAGGCCGAACTGCGCGGCCTGGTCCTCCGTGCGAGGGACACCGGCTGGCGGGGGCCGGAGCCGGGCCTCGCCGCGCGCACGTTGCTGGCCACGGTCAACGGCGCGGCGATCGACTGGTCGATCCGCCCGCGCGGGGACCTGACCCAGAGGCTGCGCGCAGACCTCGAATCCATAGTGGGGAGCTGGTACGCATGAACACGCCGCTGCACGGCAAGGTCGCGGTGGTCACGGGGGCCACGCGCGGGTGCGGGCGGGCGATCGCGGTGGAACTCGGGCGCGTGGGCGCCACGGTGTTCGTCACCGGACGAACGACCCGCGAGCGGAAGTCCGCGATGGGCAGGACGGAGACCATCGAGGAGACGGCCGAACTGGTCGACGCCGCGGGTGGCCGGGGCATCCCGGTGCGCTGCGACTTCGGCGTCGTGGCCGATGTCGACGCGCTCGTCGAGCGCCTCCACTCCGAAGTGGACGGAAGGCTCGACGTGCTCGTGGACGACGTCTGGGGCGGCGATCCCTACGCCGAGTTCGGCACGGCGTACTGGGAGTCCGATCTGGACAAGGCGCTCACGATGGTGCGCAACGGGCTGGAGACACACCTGATCGCGCTGCATCGGCTGCTGCCGCTGCTGGTGCGTACCGGAGGCGGCCTCGCGATCGAGGTCACCGACGGCGACAGCGACGAGTACGTGGGCGCGGGGGTGCCGTACTACCTCGTGAAGTCGGGCGTGCGCGCGATCGGCAGGGCGCTCGGCGCCGAGCTGGCCGGGCACGGCTGCACGGGGCTCACGGTGACGCCGGGTTTCCTGCGCTCGGAGGCGATGCTCGACCACTTCGGTGTCACCGAGGACAACTGGCGGGACGCGATCGCGAGCGATCCGCACTTCGCGGTCTCGGAGACCCCGGCCTATCTCGCGCGCGGGGTGGTCGCGCTGGCCACGGACCCGAAGGTGCAGCGCTTCGCCGGGCAGACGCTTGCGTCGTGGACCCTCATGCGCGCCTACGGCGTCACCGACGTCGACGGCAGCAGGCCCGATTTCGGGCGCTGGATGGCCGACGTGGTCAAGCCGGGCCTCGACCCGGAGCAGGCCGATCCGGCGCGGTACCGCTAGCCTGCGCCGGGCCGGGCGAGGCCGGTCTCGTAGGCGAGCACCACGGCCTGCACGCGGTCACGCAGGTCGAGCTTGGCGAGAATCCGGCCCACGTGGGTTTTCACCGTCGCCTCGGACAGGAAGAGTGTCGAGGCGATCTCGGTGTTCGACAGTCCCTTCGCGATCAGCGTGAGCACCTCGCGCTCGCGCTCGGTCAGCACGTCGAGCACCGAGGCGTCGCGCGGCGGCACCCGGCCAGAGCCGAGGAAGCGGTCGAGCAGCCGCCTCGTGACCGCGGGCGAGACCACCGCGTCGCCCACCGCGACCGAGCGCAGCGCGGAGACCAGGTGGTCGGGCGGTGTGTCCTTGAGCAGGAATCCGCTCGCGCCGCTCTGCAACGCCGAGTACACGTACTCGTCGAGGTCGAACGTGGTCATCACCAGAACCTTGGAGGTGCCCTCGGTGACGATGCGGCGCGTCGCCTCAACGCCGTCGAGCACGGGCATCCGCACGTCCATGAGCACGACGTCGGGGCGCAGCTCACCCGCGAGCCGCACCGCCTCGGCACCGTTGCCCGCCTCGCCGGCCACCTCGATGTCGTCCTGCGCGCCGAGCACCATGCGGAAGCCGACGCGCATGAGCTCCTGGTCGTCCACCACCAGTACCCGGATCACGAGTCCAACCTAACGGGCAGCCGGGCGCTGACGCGCCACCCGCCGCCGGGACTCGGGCCCGCGTGCAGCGTGCCGCCGTACACGTGTGCGCGCTCGCGCATGCCGATCAGCCCGTTGCCCCCGGCGGGCGGTGCGGCCTGCCCGTTCGGCACCAGCTGCCTCGCCTTCCCGGCGCCGTCGTCGGTCACGTCCACGGTCACCACGTCGGGGTTGCGGCGCACTCGCACCGTCGCCTTCGCGCCCTGGCCCGCGTGCTTGAGCGCGTTGGTCAGCGACTCCTGCACGATGCGGTACACCCCGAGCGACACACCGGCGGGTAGCTCGCCCAGCTCGTCCAGCTCCAGCCGGACGGTGAGGCCCGCCGTGCGCATCCGGTCGGCGAGGTCGGCGAGGTCGGCGGTGGTGGGCTGCGGCACCCTCGGCTCGTCGTCGTCCTCCCCGCGCAGCACGTCGAGCAAGCGCCTCAGTTCCGTGAGCGCGCCCCTGCCGGTGTCGGAGATCGTGCGGATCGCGCGTTCAGCCAGGTCGGGGTCGGCACGCAGCGCGTAGGAGGCGCCGTCGGCGTGCACCACGATCACGCTGACGGCGTGGGCCACCACGTCGTGGAGCTCTCGCGCGATGCGCCCGCGCTCCTCGGCGACCGCGATCCGCGCGGCCTGGCCGCGCTCGGTCTCCAGCAGGTGCAGCCGTGCCTCCACCTCGGCCTGGTATGCGCGCCGGGCGCCGACGAACTCGCCGAGCAACCAGCACAGCGCCAGCACCAGCACGGCGACGATGATGTTGACCAGCCAGTCGTCGAAGTGCTGCACGTAGAGCTGAACGACGGTGACCACAAGCATGAGCGCGAGGTACAGCGCGCCCTGACGGCGGCCGACGTAGACCACGACGCTGTAGACCGCGACGCCGCTCGCGAGCCCGCTGGCGAGACCCAGCTCCAGCGCGCTGTGCACGGACCCGAGCACGAGGATCGCGTACGCCGTCGCGAGCGGGTACCGCCTGCGCAGGACGAGCGGGGAGACCATCACGATGTCGACCGGGATGGTGATGTACCAGGGCTGCGAAGCGCCCTCCGGCTCGAACTGCGTGACGACGAAGATCGCGATATCGATGAGGAGCAGGTGCACCGCGATGAGGCTGTCGCCGACCATCGGGTGTGCCCGCATCCACAGACTCAGCCGCCGCACGCATCCACAGTATGGTGCTGACGGCCCCGCTCGCGTCCTCCTGCGGTAGCACCGTGACTGCGAGCGGAGGATGACGCGATGGAAGGATCTGCCCGACGAGAGGGGGCGCCCGTGACGGCACCGACGGAGCAGGGCGGACGGCTCGCGGGCCCGCTCTCGACCTCGGTGGCCAACCTGTGCCGCCGGCTGCAGCCGCAGGTCTCGCCGCGCACGGCCGCCGGCTTCTCCGAGGTGCTGCGCAGGCTCGGTGCCCCGCTGCAGGTCGCGGTGGCCGGCCGCATCAAGTCCGGCAAGTCGACACTGGTCAACGCCCTGATCGGGCGCCGGGTCGCGCCAACCGACGTCGGCGAGTGCACGCGCCTGGTGACCCGTTTCCAGTACGGCACCGTCGACCGCATCGAGGTGGTGTTCACCGACGGCCGCAAGCAGGTGCTGCCGTTCGCGCCGGACGGGATGATCCCGGCCGAGCTGGGCGTGGACATCGACGACGTCTCCCACATCGAGGCGTACCTGACCAACGCGGTGCTGCAGGGTATGACCGTGATCGACACGCCCGGACTCGGCTCGCTCGACGCGGCGTCCGTGTCGCGGACCGAGCAGCTGCTGGGTGCGGCCAGGGCGAGCGAGGAGGACGGCACAGACGAGGAGCCGGGCTCGGACGAGCTGGACGAGACCTCTCGCAACGCGGTGGCCGGGGCCGAGGCCGTGCTCTACGTCGTCACGCAGGGCATCAGGGCCGACGACCAGCAGGCGCTCGCGGCGTTCACCGCGGCCACGGCGAGCCGGGAGGCGGGGCCTGTCAACGCGATCGCGGTGCTGAACAAGGCCGACACGATCACGCCGGAGTCGGTCGACGGCTCCGGCGGAGACGTGTGGAAAGCCGCCTCCCTGCTGGCCGAGAAGCAGGCGGCGACACTCAAGCCCAGGGTGGCCGACGTGCTGCCGGTGATCGGGCTGATCGCAGAGTCGGCCGAGTCGGGCCAGTTCACCTCGGCCGATGCCGACGCGCTGCGCAAACTCGCCGCGCTCGACGACGACATCCTCGAGATGATGCTGATCTCGGCCGACATGTTCACGAGCTGGGAGTGCGACGTGCCTGCGGGCGTGCGGGTGCGGCTGCTGGAGAAGCTCGACCTTTTCGGCATCCGGCACGGGATCGACGCCGTGCGGGCCGAGCCGGAGATCACGGCAGGTGGGCTGCGGCGCAGGCTGCTCGACGCCTCGGGCCTGGCCGCCGTGCGGGCGAGACTGGGCACGGTGTTCGCCGCGCGGGCGGACGGCATCAAGGCCGCCGCGGCGCTGGCGTCGGTGACCGCGCTGGCCCACGCCTCCGGCGACCCGGCCGAACGCCAGCGCGTGCACGACGCCATCGAGGTGCTGCTCGCCAAACCGGAGGCCCACCAGTTGCGCCTGCTGGAGGCACTCACGCTCGTCGCGTCCGGCGCGGTGGACATGCCGGAGGACCTCAGCGAGGAGGTGCTGCGCGTCGGCAGCAACGCCGAGCTGCCCGCACAGCTCGGCAAGCCCTCGGACACCCCGCGCGCCGACCTGGCGACGTACGCGCTGGAGCGGGCGGGCTGGTGGCGCTCGTTCGCCTCCTTCGGCGCCACGCCCGCGCAGAGCCGCGTCGCCCACGTGGTGCACCGGGCGTACTTCCTCATCTGGCAGCAGCTGCGGGAGCCTTCTGGAGGGGCGCGATGAACGCGTGGTTCCGCAAGGACAAGACGGACGCCGAGGAGTCGACCGGCCAGATCCCGGCGGCGCGCGAGCACACAGCGGGAACCGTACCGGCGGGTAATGCGTCGAAACCCGACGTGGAACCCGTAGGAGTAGCCGTCTCCCCGATCGACCACGAGCAGGCTCTCGCCGATCGCCAGGCACTGATCCAGCTGTGCCTCTACGCGATGGACCGGGCCCGCAGCGGCGGCGTCGTGGAGCGCATCGAGCAGGGGCTCGCCGGGATCGGCGTGCACGCCCTCCGCCCCGACGGACAGCGGTTCGATCCGACGTTGCACGAGGCGGGCGGCGCGGTGCCGACCGAGGACGCCGGCCTGGAGGGCACCGTCGCCGAGACCGAGGTCGTCGGCTTCCTCGACCATGATCGCCTGCTGCGTGCGCCGATCGTCACGGTCTACACCAGACGATAGGCCCGGCCACCGCCCCCTGACGTGGCACTTCGCGCCGCTGGTTGAATCAACCCCGTGACTGCCCCTTCCCTCGGTAAGCCGACCCTGCCCGCACAGGTCAAGCAGGCCCGTGAACAACTGCTGACCCTGCTGCGCGAGGCGGACCCGCAGGCCGCGAAGTGGGTGGAGGAGCAGCGCAAGGCGCGGTCGAAGAAGCCGTCGGTGGTGGTGGTCGGCGAGACCAACCGCGGCAAGAGCTCGCTGGTCAACGCGCTGCTCGCCACGCCGGGCCTGTCCCCCGTCGACGCCGATGTCGCCACGTCCACGTACCTCGCGTTCGAGTACTCCGACGAGTGGCTGGCGCAGGCGTGCTACCCGGGGCAGCTCGCACCCGTGGGCTTTCCGCTGGAGGAGCTGCCGCGCTGGGTGTCCGTGGCGCACGAGCTGCCCGAGGGCCAGCTGCCGCCCCGCTACGTCGAGGTGTCGGGGCCGGTCCCGCTGCTGGAGCGGGTGTCGGTGGTCGACACCCCCGGCGTCGGCGGGCTCGACGCGATGCACGGCGAGCTGGCGATGGAGGCGGCGGCGAGCGCGACGGCGCTGCTGTTCGTCGTCGACGCGTCGGCTCCGTTCACGTCCACCGAGCTGCAGTTCCTGCGCAACATGGCCGACCGGGTCGAGACGGTCGTCTTCGCGCTCTCCAAGATCGACCAGTTCCGCGGCTGGCGGGAGGTGCTGGCCGCCGACCAGGAACTGCTCGCCGAGCACGCGCCCCGGTTCGCGGACTCGCCGTTCCACGCCGTGTCGGCGCGCATGTTCGAGATGGCGGGCAAGGCCCCCAACGAGCAGGCAGCGGCGATGCTCCGCGAGAAGTCCGGTGTCGCCGAGCTGCAGGGCGCGCTGCAGGAGCTGCTCGTCGGGCGCTCGGCGATGCTCGGCGAGGCCAACACGCTGCGGGCGCTCTCCAGCGCGCTCGCCGAGCAGAAGGCCAAGCTGGGCGCCGAGAAGCGGGCGCTGTCGGCCGGGGAGTCCGAGGCCGAGCAGCTGCGGGCCCGGCGCGACCAGCTCACCGTCGAGCGCCGCTCCTCCACCAGGGGCTGGCAGCTGAAGCTGCGCGGCGAGGTGCAGCGCACCCGCGTCGAGCTCGGGCACGAGGCGAGCAGGCAGATGCGCGACGCCCAGTCGTACTTCCGCCAGCAGATCGACGCGGCCGACCGCGAGCAGCTCGGCAAGCTGCCGCAGCAGGTGGACGTGGCGTTGCAGACGATCTCGCAGCGCGTGTCGGCTCAGCTCGCGCAGCGGCTCAACCACGTCACCGACGTCGCGCTCGCCGAGCTGTTCTCCGCCGAGGAGCTCGACATCATCCGCGCCCAGTTCGCGCGTGCGGGCGGGCCGCCCGTGGTGCTGAGGCCTCCGGAAAGGCGCCCGCCGACGGCCGAGGACAAGCTGCTCGTGTTCATGGGCGTCTCCGGTGGCGCGGGCGCCGCCAAGCTCGCGGCGGCACCGCTCGCCGGGTTCGCGCTGTTCAATCCCGTGGTGTTGCCCGCGACCATCGTGATCGGGCTCGGCGCTGGCTGGTGGATGGCGCGCACGCGCAGGCACGCTGCCGACAAGCAGCACACCAAGCAGTGGCTCGTCGAGTCGATCGCCGACGCCCGCTCCATGCTCGACCAGCTCGTCGCCGAGCAGCTGATCGAGGCCGAGCAGCAGCTCGCCCTGGCCCTCGACGACGCGCTGAGCAGGCGCATCGAGGCGATCGAGACGGAGCTGAAAGAGGTCGACAAGACCATCAAGATGGACGCGCAGGAGCGCGCGAAGAAGCTCTCGGCTGTCACCAAGCGGATCAAGGAGATGGCCGACGCGCAGGAGCGCGCCGACGGCTTCCTCGGCAGGATCAGGGCGCTGCGGGACCGGCCACGAGAGAGTTGAGAGCCTGGTGTGGGGAACCGAACGGGAATAACGTGAGTCCTAACCACATCAGCAGCAAGCAGCCCTGACCGGAGGGGGAGTTCCCAGTGTGGGTCGACGAGAGTGGTGGGTCCGATGCCACCGACACCACCGGCACCTCGGACGAGATGACCATCACCGTCGAAGGTGAGGACTACTCCGCCGACGTCAACTTCGACATCAACGAGGACGGCGTCGAGGACACCGCGGTCATCGAGCACGCCGACGGCAGCGGTCAGGCGTTCGTGGACAACGACGGTGACGGCGAGGCCGACGAGTACATCGCGCTCGACGCGCAGGGCGAGGTCGTCGCCCACGCGGAGTACGACCAGGCCAGCGGTGAGTGGGTGTCGATCGACCCGGGTGGCCACGGGGGCGACTCGACCGACACGCAGACCGGCGCGGGTGGCACCATCACGGCCGACATGCCGGAGGGTGACGTCGAGGTCGGGCCGGCGACCGTGGACACCAACGAGGACGGCGTCAACGACACGGCCGTGGTCGAGGACGGCAGCGGCAACACCATCGCCTTCACCGACGTGGACGGCGACGGACAGGCCGACGTCGCGGTGGTGATCGGGCCGGACGGGGAGTCCACCGTGCTGGAGCACACCGGCGACGGTGAGTGGACCGAGGCCGGCGGCACGGCGGGCGCCGCGGGCGGCAGTGACAGCCTGTGGGGCGGCGGCACCGACACCGTCGAGGGCGTCGCCAAGATCGACTCGGCCACCGGCCAGTGGATCAGCCAGAACTAGCCAGAACCAGACCGCGTCGGCGTTAAAACTTCGTCAAGATCCAAAACGGTCGAAAAAGACATATCTCGAAGGCCCGGTACGGACGCCGTACCGGGCCTTCGTTTCGTGGACAGGAAAGTCTTTCCTCCTGGCGCGATTCAGCGAGAACTGAATCGATTCCCTGATCGTTCTTGTGAGAGAACCGACAGGTCAGCCCTCGGTTCCTCTTGGGTTTGACCGCTAGTCTCAGGGAATCCCCAAAACCAGCACACCGCTTGACGGTGCGCGAAAGCAATTCGGTCGGACGAGCTCGGAGCCCGCATACGGACGACGCAGTTCGGTGTGGGCTCTTGTCGTCGAAGACAGGAGATGAGATGACTGCAGTAGCCATCCCCGGGCTGGACAAGGCGCCAACGACACACAGTGGCGTGCTGTCCTGGGTGCGGGAGGTTGCGGAGCTGACCACCCCCGACCGAGTGGTGTGGGTGGACGGCTCCGACGAGGAAGCCGAACGCATCAATGCGGAGCTCGTGGATGCAGGCACGTTCGTGCCACTGAAGGCGAGGCCGAACTCCTACTGGGCCGCCTCCGACCCCAGCGACGTCGCACGCGTCGAGGAGCGCACCTTCATCTGCTCCGAGAAGGAGCAGGACGCCGGGCCGACCAACAACTGGATGCACCCGGACGAGATGAAGGCCACCATGACCGAGCTCTACCGGGGCTGCATGCGTGGTCGCACGATGTACGTCATCCCCTTCTGCATGGGACCGCTCGGCGACGACAACCCCAAGCTCGGCATCGAGATCACCGACTTCGCCTACGTCGTCGCCTCCATGCGCGTGATGACCCGGATGGGCACCAAGGCGCTCGAGAAGTTCGTCACCGACGACGGCACCGAGCGCGAGTTCGTGCCCGCGCTGCACTCCGTCGGCAAGCCGCTCGAGCCCGGCGAGAAGGACGTCGCCTGGCCGTGCAACGACACCAAGTACATCAGCCACTTCCCGGAGAGCCGCACCATCTGGAGCTACGGCTCCGGCTACGGCGGCAACTCGCTGCTCGGCAAGAAGTGCTACTCCCTGCGCATCGCCTCGGTGATGGCCCGCGACGAGGGCTGGCTCGCCGAGCACATGCTGATCCTCAAGCTCATCTCCCCCGAGAACAAGGCCTACTACATCGCGGCCGCGTTCCCCAGCGCCTGCGGCAAGACCAACCTCGCGATGCTGCAGCCGACCATCCCCGGCTGGCGCGCCGAGACCATCGGTGACGACATCGCGTGGATGCGGTTCGGCGAGGACGGCCGCCTGTACGCGATCAACCCGGAGTTCGGCCTCTTCGGTGTCGCGCCCGGCACCGGCGAGAAGACCAATCCGGTGGCGATGAAGACCATCGAAAAGGGCAACACGGTCTTCACCAACGTCGCGCTCACCGACGACGGCGACGTCTGGTGGGAGGGCATGACCGAGGAGGCGCCAGCGCACCTGACCGACTGGAAGGGCAACGACTGGACGCCCGAGTCCGACGTGCCGGCCGCGCACCCGAACTCGCGCTTCTGCACCCCGATCGCCCAGGTGCCGACGCTGGCGCCGGAGTGGGACGACCCGAAGGGCGTGCCGATCTCGGCGATCCTGTTCGGTGGCCGCCGCAAGACCACGGTTCCGCTCGTGACCGAGGCCCGCGACTGGCAGCACGGCGTGTTCATGGGCGCCACGATGTCGTCGGAGAAGACGGCCGCCGCGGCGGGCACGGTCGGCGAGGTGCGCCGCGACCCGATGGCGATGCTGCCGTTCCTCGGCTACCACGCCGGTGACTACTTCCAGCACTGGCTGGAGATCGGCAAGGGCGCCGACGGCGTCAAACTGCCGAGGATCTTCTACGTCAACTGGTTCCGCCGCGGCGACGACAAGCGGTTCCTGTGGCCGGGCTTCGGCGAGAACTCGCGTGTGCTGAAGTGGATCGTCGAGCGGATCGAGGGCAAGGCCTCGGCCAACGAGACCCCGGTCGGCTACGTGCCGAGCGCCGAGGACCTCGACACCGAGGGGCTCAAGGAGCCGCTCGCCGACATCCAGGCCGCGCTCGACGTCGACGCCGCCGAGTGGCGCGAGGAGATCCCGCTGATCGAGGAGTGGTTCGCCAAGATCGGTGACCGCGTCCCCTCCAGCCTCCGCGACGAGCTGGAAGCCCTCAAGCAGCGCCTAGGCTGAGCAAGCCCAACCGCCCCCCAAGGCCACCTTCGGTGCGTTCAACGCAACAAAGGTGGCCTTGGGGGCTTTTTCGGTAACGTCGGGGCGTGACCTCTACTACAGAGCGAGCGTTCCGCTTCGGCGTGAACATGATGGTTTCGGGTAGCCGGTCCGACTGGGTGGACAAGTGCCGCAAGGCGGAGGACCTCGGCTACGACGTCATCGGCGTCGCCGATCACCTCGGCATGCCGGCGCCGTTCCCGGCGATCGTGTCGGCCGCCGAGGCGACCGAACGCGTGCGGCTGTGCCCGTTCGTGCTCAACGCCGGCTTCTACAACCCGGTCCTGCTCGCGCGCGACGCAGCCGGCACCGACCAGCTCGTCGAGGGCAGGCTGGAGCTGGGCCTCGGCACCGGTTACGTCAAGGCCGAGTTCGACGCCGCCGGCCTGCCCTTCCCCGGCCCGCGTGAACGGCTCGACCACCTCGAACACACCCTCGCCGAGTTGCGGCGGCTCTTCGCCGACGGGCAG
Source organism: Prauserella sp. PE36 (assembly GCF_003311655.1). Lineage (NCBI taxonomy): Bacteria > Bacillati > Actinomycetota > Actinomycetes > Pseudonocardiales > Pseudonocardiaceae > Prauserella > Prauserella sp. PE36. Next base: position 107,096 of record NZ_QEQT01000029.1, read on the forward strand.
CCCCGCCCCGCGCAGGAGCCCCACCCGCCGCTGCTGCTCGGCGGCCACCGCGACCGCATGCTCCGCATGGCCGCCCGCGAGGCCGACATCGTCGGCTTCACCGGTATCGGCTTCGACCGCGACGGCACGTCGGCCACGGTCGCGGGCCCGGAGGAGCTGGCCGAGCGGGTCGAGTTCGTGCGCAAGGAAGCCGGGGAGCGTTTCGCCGACCTGGAGCTCAACCTGCTCATCCAGCACGCGGAGGTGACCGACGACCGCGCGGCCACGCTCGACGCGATCCGCGCCTACGCGCCCGACCGCACCGTCGAGGAGCTGGCCGCGCTGCCGATCGTGCTGGTGGGCACGGCCGAGGAGATCGCCGAGCAGCTGCTGGCCCAGCGCAAGGCCTACGGCATCAGCTACGTCACCGTGATGGAGGCCCACCTCGACGCGCTGGCGCCCGTGATCCCGCTGCTGCGTTGATCACCGGCGAGCATCTCGGCGTGCTGGCCGGGGAGCACTGGCTCTTCCGGGGACTCGACTGCGAAGTCCGGCCCGGCGAGTGCCTCGCGCTGGTCGGGCCGAACGGCAGCGGCAAGTCGACACTGCTGCGGTGCTTCTACGGCATGCAGGAGCCCACCGAGGGCGCGGTCACGGTCCTCGGTGGGGCACCGGACGAGCGGGACCGCGGCTTCCGCCGCCGCGTCTCGGCGCTGCTCGACGACTCGGACTTCTTCGCCGAGCTGACGCCCGTGCAGCACCTCGACCTTGTGGCGGGGTCGTTCGGCGTGGAGCTGGACCACGACGAGCTGCTGGCCGACGCCGGGCTCGAGGAGCGCGCCACCGTGACCGCGGGCCGGTTCTCGGCCGGTCAGCGGCGCAGGCTCCTGCTGCTCGGCGCCACCGCACGCCCGTTCGAGGTGCTGCTGCTCGACGAGCCCGAGCGGGCGCTCGACGCCGACGGCAAGGAGTGGCTCACCACGCTGGTGGCCCGGGCGGTGTCCTCGGGCGCAGCCGTGGTGCTCGCGACGCACCACCCGCCGCTGCTGTCCTCGGCCGACCACGTCGTGGACCTGGTGTGACGGCGACGGCCACGCGGGTCAGGGTGCCCGGCCGGGCCCGGCTCGGCGGGGTTTTCAGCGGTGACACCCCGACGTTCGTCGCGCTGTTCGCGCTCGGCTGGCTGGTGACGACGTTCTTCCAGCTCGACTGGTGGCGCGCGGTGCTCTTCGCCGGATCGGCGGTGCCCGCCCCGGCGCTGCTGGGTCTGTTCGCCGCGCTCGTCGCGCTCGGGCTCGGGTCGCTGCTCGGCCGCTCGTTCCTGTGGGCCGAGCCCGCCGTGCTCACCTGGCTCGACTTCACCGGCCACGACCGGGTGCGGCTCGTCAGCGGTCGCGTGTGGACGGTCTGGTCGGCACGGCTGCTCGTGCTCGGTTACGTCGGCGCGTTGCTGGCGGCGGCGGCCGGGGTTCCATCGTGGACGTGGTGGACCGGGATCGGACTGCTCGGCGTCGGGAGCCTTGTGGTGCTGCCGCTAGCCGCGGGAGTCGGGCCGCCGCTGCGGCTGCCGGTCGCGGTCTCGGCGGGACGGCAGCGGCTCGTCGACGGCTGGGCCGCGCGCGTGGTGCGGCTGGTGTCGGTGACCTTCCTCGACCCGACCATGATGTTGCCCTCCGCCGGTCCGGTGCCGGGAAGGCCGGTGCGCTCGCTCGTGGCGCTCGCTCTCGTCGGCGTGTTGGGGCGCCTTCGGTTCGCGGTGCCCGCGCTGCTGCTCGGCGTCGTCGTCGCGCTCGCCCACGTCGCGTTGCCGGGTCTGCCCGACGCCGTGCTCGTCGGGATCGGTGCGTTCGCCGCGCTGCTGCCGTTCGGCGGAGGGATCGGGCAGCTGTGGCGCTCACCCGGCCTGCGCCGGTGGCTCGACGCCTCGGACGTGGCGCTGCGCGCCTGGCACGCCGTGGTGTTTGCTGTGCTCGCGCTGGCGTGGGGACTCGTGGTGCTCGCCGGGACACTGCTGCTCGGCTCGCCGCTCGCGGGCGCCGCGTGGCTCGCGATCCCGCTCGCCGCGGCGGCGGTGCTGCGCACGGCCACCCGGCCACCCGTCGACTACGACGCGCCCGGGATCACGGACACACCGTTCGGTCAGGCCCCCGTCCGCCTCGTCGCTCAGGTGGTGCGCGGGCCCGACCTCGGCGCCGTGGGGGTGTGGGTGCTCGCCGCCGCCCCGCTCGGCCTGGTCACCGTGCTGGTGACGGGGGCGCTCATCGCGTGGTGCGTCCTGCGGTGAGTGCCAGGTGAGTCCTAATCGTCCTGGAAGAGGCCGATGAGCTCGTCGACGGCGAGGTAGGCGAACAGCGCGAGGCAGATGACCAGCAGGGCGTTGGACAGCCAGCGCGAACGGCCCTCGCGCGGCACCCGGCTGGAGTTGAGCAGCACCAGTAGCGTGCCCGCGAGGAACGGCATGAACAGCGCGCCCAGCGCGCCGTAGGCCACGGTCAGCTGGAACGGCCGGTCGAGGAAGAGCAGCAGCATCGGCGGGAACGTCAGCCACAGCACGTAGGTGCGGAACGCGGGGCTGCGCTGGCCTGCCTTGCGGTCGTAGTCCTCCACGGTCTCGACGGTGTCGCGCGGCAGCCGCCAGGTACGCCACCAGTCGGCGAAGAGCAGGCTCACGCCGTTCCACACGCCGATGAGCGACGTGAACGACACCGCGAAGAAGCCGATCAGGAACGGGATCCTCGCCCACTGGCCGTAGTCCTGGGCCAGCACGTCGCCGAGCATGAGCAGGCCCTCGTCGCCCGAGACGACGTCGGTGCCCATCAGCAGCTCCGCGCCGACGATGAGCATCGCGACGACGAAGATGGCCGTGGTGACGTAGCCGACCGTGTTGTCGAGCCGCATCATCGGGAGCCACTTCGACGAGCGCCAGCCCTTCGCCATGGTCCAGTAGCCGTAGGCGGCCATCGTGATCGTGCCGCCGACGCCGCCGATCAGGCCGAGGGCGTAGACGAACGAGCCGCTCGGCAGGCGCGGGACGAAACCCTCCACCGCGTCGAGCAGGTTGGGCGTCACCAGGATCGCGGTGCCCACGACGGTGACGAACATGATCCCGACGAAGACCGTCATGATCTTCTCGATCACCGCGTAACGGCCGAACCAGACCAGTGCGAGCCCGAGTAGTCCACAGACGATCGCCCACACGCGCAGCGGGACGCCGGGGAAGAGGGCGTTGAGCGGCAGGCCGGAGGCGGACATCGCCGTGGCGCCGTAGACGAAGCCCCACACGATCGCGTACGCGCCGAAGTAGACGAGCACCCACTTGCCGAGCGTGCGCCAGCCGGAGAGCATCGTCCGCCCCGACGTGAGGTGCCAGCGGCCGACCGCCTCGGCCAGGGCGATCTTGAAGATCGCGCCGACGATGACCGCCCAGAGCAGGGTGTAGCCGTAGCGCGAACCCGCGACCATGGTGGCGACCAGGTCACCGGCGCCAACCCCCGTCGCGGCGGCCATGACGCCAGGGCCCACCTGCCGGAGCCTGGCTCGCCAGCCGACCGGTACGTCCTTAACGTCTTCGTGCCCGACCTCGTGAGACATGCCCGGTAACGTAGCCCGATCACCGCGTCAACGGAACCGGGGAGATCCGGCGATGTCGGACCGTGCTCCGTGAGGTCAGGAGACTCGTGGCAGGGTGCCGGCCTCGCCGTCCTCCACGATGCCTCGCAGCGCGTCCAGCGAGAGCTTCACGGCGTCGGCCACGGCGACGACCGTGAAGAACGCGGGCGTGGGGATGCGTCCGGTCTCGATCTTGCGCAGCGTCTCGACGGAGATCCCGGCCTGTGCGGCGACCTCGACCATGCTCCGGACGCCCCTTGCCTCGCGCAGCGCGGCCCCCAGCCGCTCGCCGCGGGCCCGCTCTGCTTCGGTCAACGGCACTCGAACCACGGCTCCGATACTAATACCGCTCGCTGATTTGCACACAGCCTGTGGACAACTCTGTGCACAGGCTGTGGATGCCCCCGGCCCGAGACCGAAGTGCAACGCGCGCCCACGAAACGAGAAGGGCAGCCGAGACGTCCTAGAGAGTGACCGGGATCACATTTCGAGCGAGCGAGGAGGTCAGCATGTTCTCCGCAGGCCTGGCCATGATGGTCGTCGCTCTCGGCGCCACGCTCATCACAGTCTTCGGGGGTGCCCTCGAGGACGAGGACACCCCCTCGACGAAGCGGGACCGGGTGCGTCAGGCGCCCGGCGGCACTGGAAGGGGCATGCCGGGACACGACCTGTCCTCTGGCACGACACCGTCCACGAGGTAGTCCTCGACCACGTCGTCCGCGCAGGCGTTGCCGCCCGCGTAGATGCCGTGATCGCCCTCGTCGGTGATCGTCAGCATCCGCGAGCCCTCGAACGCCTCGTGCGCCCGCCTTGCGCCCTCGATCGGCGTCGCCGGGTCGTGCTCCGACTGCACGATGAGCACCGGCGGCACGCCCTCACCGTCGAGTTCCGGCAGCTTCATCGGCCGGTTCTCCCAGAAGATGCACGGCTGCACGAGCCAGCCCCAGCCGAGCAGCGGGTACTCCTGCCCGAGCTCCTCCGACTGCCGCACCACGCTGTGCCGGTTGCCGTACCACCTGCCCTCGTTGCAGGGGATGGTCCAGAAGCTGGCGTCGTAGGCGTCGGCGTACTCGCCGGGCACGATCAGCGGCTGCGGGCCGATCACCTCGGCGTCGGGCACGTACGCCGCGACCTTCTCGAGCGCCGCCGCCTGCTCGGCGTCGGTGGCCCCGTCCCCGGCGAGCGTCCGCACGCTCACCAGGTAGTCGGCCAGATCGGGGAAGGACGCCTTGTCGTAGAGCTGCGAGGCGATCGCCGAGTCCAGCTCGTTCGGCCCGAGCGGCTGGCCCTCGAAGTCCACCGGCTGCTCGGCGAGCGCGGCCCGCACCTCCTCGTAGGTCTGGCGCACGGCCTCGCCGGTGGTGCCGAAGTGATAAAGCGAGTCGTACTTCGCCATCCACGGCAGGAAGTCCTCGCGCCAGCGGCGCTCGAAGCCCAGCGGCTGCCAGTCGAACGACTCCTGCCACGTGGTGGTGAACTCCGTCGCCGAGTCGAGCACGAAGCGGCCGGTGTGCTCGGGGAACCGCTGCGCGTAGTGCGCCCCCAGCCAGGTCCCCGCCGAGTAGCCGACCCAGTTGATCTTGTCGCGGCCGAGCAGCGTGCGCAGCAGGTCGATGTCGTGGATGGTCTGGTACGTGTTGATCAGCGGGCCCAGCTCGCCCGACTTCACCTGGCACGACTCCGCGGCGTACCGCGTGCCGTCGAGGATCAGGTCGAGGTTCTCCCTGCTGCGGTCCCTCGGGTCGAGCGCGCTGCCCGTGCCGATCGCGCCGCCGCACGTGATGTTCGTGCTCTTGCCCGTGCCGCGCGGGTCGAGGCCGATGATCTCCTGGTGGGCGCGCAGCCGGTCCTGATCTCGCAGCCGCGCGGGGAACGTCCGGCCCGGCGCGCCGGGGCCTCCCGGGTTGGTCAGGACGCTGGCCGTCGCCGGGCCGTCGGTCGCCTTCAGCCTGCTGACCGCCACCGTGATGTCGGTGCCCTCCGCCGGGTTGTCCCAGTCGCGCGGCGCGAGGAACGTGGCGCACTCGATGTCCTTCGCGCCCTCCGGTGGGGGCGACGACAGCTCGTCGGGTGCGCAGACGTGCCAGTCGAGCCGCTGCTCGGTGTAGCGCGCCGGGATCTCGACCACGTCGTCCTGTGCACCGGCCGCAGGCGTCGTCCCGGCCAGCAACGAGGCTGCGAGCGCGGGAACGGCCACGGCGAGGCGAAGTGTTCTCATATCGGATTGCCCCTCAGCTGTCGTGTACCGGCCGACATTAGATCTTGGCCGCGCGCGACGGGCAACCGATCGTTCGTTGGTCCTTTGTGTTCTACCGGGGCAGAGGCGCCGAACCGATGCCGCGAAGTGGTCTGGTCACCGGATCCTGGGTCTCGGCGTAGCACGTGACGTTGGTGAAGCCATTCCGCCAGTTCACCTGATCCGGCCACCGCCACGAGGCGGCGACGTCGTCGCGCGTGGTGCCGAGGTACTCCCGCAGCGCCTGCCGGCACGCGGGCGCCGCCGCGGCGTTGAACTGCTCGTCGCTGGGAAAGGCGTCGCTGGAGCCGCCCATGCGGACCGTGCCGATCGCCTCGCCGGTGTGCGGCCCGTCGCAGGGCACCTGCTGCGGCAGCTCCTGCGACGGCCGCACCGACGAGCAGCTCTGGAACTCGTGCCCGCGCTCGTCCGCGAGGATGCCGCGAACGGAGCCGGTGCGAGACCGCGCCTGACCTTCCCCGTCGAGCTGCGCGACCCCGCAGCGGTACCAGCGGTCGCCCGCCTTCCAGTCCTCCTTGCCCGCCCACAGCAGCCACGCGCCGAGCGTCGTCGCGTCGTAGGAGTCGCTGCCGAGGTATTCGGCCGCCGCCTGCCTGCACTCAGGGAACACCTCGGCGAACACCGTCTCCTTGTCGGGCGACTCCCCCGGCATGCCGCTGCCGAACGTGCCCGCCTTGGTGATCTCGACCGTGTGCGGCTGCGCGCAGTCCACTGGGGCGGGGTCGTTTCCCGCCACGCACTCGCCGATGCCCGCCGGCTCGGGCGCCTGCTCCGAAGGCCGCGGGGCGGTGGTGACGGTCGCCTGTGGCGGTGCCGCTTCCGCCGGCTCAGCGGGTCTGGGCGTGCCCGCCACCTCGCTGGCGCACGCCGACAGCGTCACGGCGGCCACCAGCACGGCCGCGGAAAGCACTCGCCCATGTCTCGACATCGGTGAAGACCCTACCGAGGGGCGACACGAACGACTTAAGGTCAACGCCGCATTACCCGTGGGTTATCCACAAGTCATCACGAGAGCTGGTGAATTCCTGTGGCAGCACAAACCGGGAACAGGGGCTCCGGGCTGCGGTTCAGTCCGTGGAACCTCCTGTTGATCATTCCGTTCTGGATCCTCCTGACTCCCCTGTACAACCGGGAGGACCCCGCCTTGTTCGGAATGCCCTTTTTCTACTGGTTCCAGTTCGTCGGCATCGCCATCGGGGTCGCCTGCACCACGCTCGTGTACCTCGGGACGAGGCACAAGCCGGCAACCGCGCCACCAAGCGAGCCCGCCGACGTCGACGACCTCGACGAGGGGAACGCGCGATGAACGACCTGCAGTGGCCGGAGCTGGTCGTCTTCAGCGCGTTGTTCCTGCTGGTCACCGTCCTCGGTTTCCTGGCGTCGCGGTGGCGGGCCGGTTCGACGCTGGACCACCTGGACGAATGGGGACTCGGCGGCCGCAAGTTCGGGTCGTGGATCACGTGGTTCCTGATCGGCGGTGACCTCTACACCGCGTACACGTTCGTCGCCGTGCCCGCGCTGCTCTTCGGGGCCGGGGCGATGGGCTTCTTCGCGCTGCCGTACACGGTCCTCGCCTACCCGCTGGTGTTCCTCCCGCTGCTGCGCCTGTGGTCGGTGTCGAGAGCCCGCGGGTACGTCACACCCGCCGACTTCGTACGCGGCCGCTACGGCTCGCCGCTGCTGGCGACCTTGATCGCGATCACCGGCATCGTGGCGACCATGCCCTACATCGCGCTACAGCTCGTGGGGCTCGAGGCGGTGCTGCGGACGATGGGGTTCAACGCGGGTGGCTTCCTCGGCCACCTACCGCTGCTGATCGCCTTCCTCATCCTCGCCGTCTACACCTACCAGTCGGGTCTGCGGGCGCCCGCCCTCATCGCGTTCGTCAAGGACCTGCTGATCTACGTCGTCATCCTCGTGGCCGTGATCTACCTGCCGATCAAGCTGGGCGGCTGGGACACGATCTTCAGCTCCGCCGAGGAGAAGTTCGCCGCGACGGAGTCGGCGACCGACGGCCTGCTGCTGAACTCCGACAACCAACTGCAGTACGCGACGCTGGCGCTGGGCTCCGCACTCGCGCTGTTCCTCTACCCGCACTCGGTGACGGGCGTGCTCGCCTCGCGCGGCCGCGACGTGCTCAAGCGCAACATGTCCGCGCTGCCGGCCTACTCGCTGCTGCTCGGCATGCTGGCCCTGCTCGGTTTCGCCGCCATCGCGGCCGGCACCGAGGCGATCACCAACCAGGCGACCGGCAACCCGGACACGAACACCATCGTGCCGAAGCTGTTCGACGACCAGTTCCCCGCGTGGTTCGCCGGCATCGCCTTCGCCGCGATCGGGATCGGCGCGCTGGTGCCCGCGGCGATCATGTCGATCGCGGCGGCGAACCTGTGGACGCGCAACATCTACAAGGAGTTCCTCAAGCGCGACGCCACCCACGCCGAGGAGGCCAGGCAGGCCAAGCTCGCGTCGCTGGTGGTGAAGTTCGGCGCGGTGGCGTGCATCGTGTTCATCGACCCGCAGTTCTCCATCGACCTGCAGCTGATCGGCGGGGTGATCATCCTGCAGACCCTGCCCTCTGTGGCGATCGCGCTCTACACGCGCTGGCTGCACCGGTGGGGCCTCGTCGCGGGCTGGATCGCCGGACTCGGCTGGGGCCTGATCCTGCTCTACAACATCCCGAACCCCGCAACGGGCAAGGCGCATTTCGGTGGGTCGGCCCTCGCGCTGGACAAGCTGAACATCTTCGGCTGGCAGCCGTTCGCGGGCTCGACGGTGCAGATCTACGTCGGCATCGTGGCGCTGGTCGCCAACCTGCTCGTGGCCGTGGTGGTGACGGTGATCGCGCGGCGGCTGAGGGTTTTCAACGGCACCGACACCACGGTGGACGCCGACTACCACGTCGACGAGCACGACAAGGACCTGCGCCCGATCGCCGCGACTCACTGACCGGAGGGAACGCAGTCGGCGAGCCGGCGGCGCAGCAGTCTGCGCTGTGGTTCGGAGCCCGGCAGCGCCAGTGCCGCGCGGTAGCACGCGGCGGCCCTGCCGGGCTCCCCCGCCCGGAACCACAACTCGCCCAGCGCGGCGGGCAGCAGCCGGTACCCGGCGAGGCGGGGATCTTGTTGGAGGCGTTCCAGCTCCGTGATCCCGGCCCTCGGTCCGCGCACCATCGCCAGCGCGATGGCCCGGTTGAGCCGGACGACCGGCGAGGGGCGCAGTTCCACGAGCCGCTCGTAGAGGCTCAGGATCCTCGGCCAGTCGGTGTCGCCCGCGACGTGACACAGCGCGATCGCGGCCTCCACGTGGTAGGCCGTGAGTTCCGTGCCCGTGCAGGCGGCGCCGAAGGTCCGGGTGCCCTCGGCGATCATCGCGTGATCCCACTTCGAGCGGTCCTGTTCCGCGAGCAGCAGCACGTCTCCGGCGTCGTCCACGCGCGCGGGCAGTCTGCTCGCCTGCAACAGCAACAGGCCGACGAGCGCCCGCGCGTCCGGCAGGTCGGTGCGCGGGTCGGCGAGCAGCAGCCTGCCGAGCCGGATCGCCTCGCCGCAGAGCTCACCGCGCACGGCCTCGTCGCCGCTCGTCGCGTCGTACCCCTCGGTGAACAGCAGGTACAGCACGGAGAGCACGCTGTCGACGCGCCCGGGCAGCTCCTCGGGCGGCGGGAGTTCGAGCGGTCCCGCGCCGCGCAGCCACCGCTTCGCCCTTGCGAGCCGCTGCGCGACGGTCGCCGGTTTGGTCAGCAGCGCCGAGGCGATCTCGTTCACCCCGAGCCCGCCGACGGTCTTGAGCGTGAGCGCCACCTGCGAGGTCTGCGGCAGATCCGGATGGCAGCACAGCAGGATCATCGCCAGCTCGGCGTCGCCGCTCCGCTCGGTCTCCGGGTCGAGCGCGGCGAGCAGCGGCAGCTTCGCCCGCAAGGTCTGCTCGCGGCGAAGCACGTCGAGGGCCCGGTTGCGAGCCGCCCGGAACAGCCAGCCGCGCGGGTTCCTCGGCACGCCGTCGTGGGGCCACGTACGCAATGCCTGCTCGATCGCGTCGGCCACAGCCTCCTCGGCGAGGTCGAGCCTCGCGGGCCCGAGCGTGCGGGCCAGCGTGGCGACGATCTGTCCGGCGCTGTGCCGGAACAGATGCTCCACCACGCCGGCCGGCCCGCCCATGCTCAGGCCTCGCAGCCGTTCTCGCCGAGCTTGCGCACCTCGATCGGCCCGAACCGCAGGTGCGGGTGGGTGCCGAACAGCTTCGCCGCCTGGTCGAGGTCGTCCGCCTCGATCACGATGAAGCCGCCGACGACCTCGGTCGCCTCGGTGTGCGGGCCGTCGGCTGACGCGAGCACTCCGTCGGTGACCCGTACGACACGGCTCTGGCTGTGGGACAGCCCGCTGCTGATGACGAGCCTGCCCTCCTTCTCGAGGTCGTCGCTCCAGGCGAGGTACGCCTCGAGCGTGCGCTGCGCCTCGTCAGGGCTCAGTCCGGCGTGCGAGTCCTCGGCATTGCGGATGAATCCGACGTAACGGGGCATGGTGCCTCCTCAATCTCGATGCTTGTCGACGGTCACCCGGCAGACGAACGAGGACAACGGAAATCGACACGGCTAGCGTGACATCCATGAGCGAGCAGGTGAGCAGGTTCGGCGTCGTCGAACCGGAGGAGCTGCCGGAGGACCTGCGCGAGCGCATCGGCGCGATCGCCGAGAAGTCGGGCTTCGTGCCGAACATCTTCCGCGCGCTCGCGCGCAGGCCTGACGAGCTGCGGGCGTTCCTCGACTACCACGACGCGCTGATGAACCGCGCCGAAGGACTGAGCAAGGCGGAACGGGAGCTCGTGGTGGTGGCGACGTCGGGCGCCAACCACTGCACGTACTGCGTGGTGGCCCACGGCGCCATCCTGCGGATCCGTTCGAAGGACCCGGAGCTGGCCGACCGCGTGTCCAGCAACCCGTGGCAGGTGGAGCTCGACGAACGCGGCCGGGCGATCGTCGACCTCGCCCTCGCGCTGGCGCACGACTCGGCGAAGTTCGGGGAGCGGCACCTCGCGGCGGCGCGTGAGGCCGGGCTGACCGACGACGAGATCTGGGACGTCGGCTCGATCACCGCGCTGTTCGCGATGTCGAACCGGCTGGCCCACCTCACCGCGCTGAAGCCGAACCCGGAGTTCTACACGCTGGGCCGGTAGGGCGGACGCGCCTGCTGGTTCCCTTCCCGCTGCTCGCGACGGAAAGAGCCATCAGGCCCGCCCTAGCCTCGTGCGCCAGACCTCGGAGACGAGGTCCTGCCCCCAGCTTCGGTGCTCCTCGGCGCTTTCCAGTTCGAAGCCCGCTTGCCGGTAGATCGCGCGTGCCGCGGTGAGGTTGCTCTGTGTCCACAGCTCCATCGAGCGGTAGCCGGAGCGGCGGGCGAACTCGACGCACTCGGCGACCAGCCGCTTGCCGACTCCGTGCCCCCGCGCGCTCGGCTCCACCAGCAGCAGGCGCAGCTTGGCCGTGTCCGCGTCACTGCCTTCGACGCAGAAGACCGATCCGACCGGCTCGCCGTCCAGTTCGGCGATCCAGCCGGCCTGCCGTGCGGTGCCCTCGGCCCCGACGTACTCCGCGACGATCCCGGCAACGAGCCCCTCGAAGGAGGCGGTGAAGCCGTACTCCTGGGCGTAGAGCTCGCCGTGCCGCTGCACCACCCAGCCGTAGTCGCCGGCCCTCGGCGGCCGTAGCACCAGCGTGGGATCGGCGCGATGCTCGCCGAGCAGCCTCGTGATGGTGCCCATCGCGGCGAGCAGGCGGCGCTGGTCGGCCTCGGTGAGCCTGCCGAGCAGCTCCCCGATCTGGGTGTCGGTGTTCTGCTCCAGGGTGGCCTGCTTCTTGCGGCCCAGTTCGGTGAGGCCGACGGTCTGCCTGCGGGCGTCGCTCTCGGAGCGCTCGCGCACGAGCAGCCCCTTGCCCTCGAGTTTCGCGAGCAGCCTGCTGGCGTAGCCCGCGTCGAGATCGAGGCGCTTGCGCAGCTCCGGCACGTCGTGGACGTCCTGCTGGGCGAGCTCGTAGAGCACGCGGGCCTCGCTGAGCGAGAAGTCCGACCCGACGAGCCCCTCGTCGAGGACCCCGATCACCCGCGTGTAGAGCCGGTTGAAGGCGCGGACACCGGCGATCCGCTCCGGGTCGGTATTCATTGACCACCTCAACAACTTCGTTGACTATGTCAATAATAACGGCAAAAAAAGAGGCCGGAAAAATGGAAACCCCGTGATGCTGCCAGGTCGGGGGTCCGCCAGCATCACGGGGTCATGGGGGGTATCGACAGCGCCTTCGCCGGCGTTACACCCTGGGTTGATTGTAATTCAGGTCACACGCGCGGTGAGCGCTCGTAGCGGGGGCGTGTCTGCGCGATGGCGATGAGCTCCTGGCGCATGGTCGCGGTCGCGGCGTTGTCGATCGCGCGGTTGATCGCTCGGCGGGTCCGGTTCTCGGCACGGCGGACACGAAGGCGGGCGGCGATGTTGTTCATCGGTTTTGCGGCATCCCCTTAGGGGTCTCGTCGGTTGGCCGGTACGCATCCCATTATGTACCATTTTTCACAAAGTCGCCAGCGATCATCCGGTGAGATGGCTTACTCGCCGAAAGATCGTAGGTGACGGAGGTCATTCTCCGATCAGGATTGACCGCTAGCCTTGTCTACCTTTCTATAGTCGCGGAGCTAGAAAGCTGTAGAAGGCTCAATCGTCGACGCGGCTGAGTAGGTACTGGCCGAAGTGCGGCACCGTGAAGGCGATGTGCCCGCGCTCCGCGGAGTAGACGAGCCCCTTCTTCATCAGGCTGTCCCTCGCCGGCGAGAGCGACGACGGCTTGCGGCCGAGGAAGACGGCCACGTCCGACGTCCCCGCGCTCTCGTCCCGGCCCTGGGTCAGCTCGGCCATCGCGCGTAGGTACTCCCGCTCGGCAGGTGTCGCCCGCTCGACGCGTGAGCCGAAGAAGCCCACCGCCAGTTCGGCCTCGGCCTCGGGCGCAGCGACCCGCACGTCCTCCTCGGTGATCGGGTTCGACGGCGCGGCGTCCCACGCGGCCTTGCCGTACGCCTGCACGAAGTACGGGTAGCCGCCAGAGGCCGTGAACAGTTCGTCGAGCGCCTTGGGGGCGATCTCCGCCTCCTCCCGCTCGACGGGTGCGAGCACGGCCCGGTCGGCGTCTCCCCTGCTCAACCGGTCGATGCGCGTGTAGCGGAAGAGCCGCTCCGAGTACGACTTCGATGCCGAGAGCACGGCGGGCACGTGCGGCAGGCCCGCACCCACCACCACCAGCGGGGCGCCGGACTGCGACAGCTCGTGGCACGCCGCGCACAGCGCCGAGACGTCTTGCGGCACCAGGTCCTGGATCTCGTCGATCAGCAGCGCGACCCCGGTGCCGACATCGGTGGCCAGCTCGGCGACGTCGGTGAACAGCTCCACGAGGTCGATCTCGATGTCGCCGGAGTCGGCTCTGCCCTGCGCCGGGGGCACGTCGATGCCCGGCTGCCAGCGATCGCGCAGCTTCGCGTCCGGCTTGTTGGCCTTGAGCGCGAACGCCTTGAGCACGGCCAGCACCTCGTCCACCCGTTCGGGTGCCCGGTGCCGCACGGCGAGGTCACGGATCGCTCTGTGCAACGCGGCCGAAAGCGGCCTGCGCAGTTCGGCGTCGGGGCGCGCCTCGACCTTGCCCGCGCCCCAGCCACGCCGGATCGCCATCGAGCGCAGCTCGCCCAGCAGCACGGTCTTGCCCACGCCGCGCAGTCCCGTCAGCATCAGGCTGCGCTCCGGCCTGCCACGCGCGACTCGCTCCAGCACCACTTCGAACGCCTGGAGCTCGCGCTCCCGGCCTGCGAGCTCCGGTGGGCGCTGCCCTGCGCCCGGGGCGAACGGATTCCGCACGGGGTCCATCGCTACGACACTATTGGGTTCTCTAGCGCGAGACCGATATTGCGCGAGAAACGGTTATCGGCGTGTCCCGCGCGGACAGCTCCGGTTCGCCTGCCTGTCACCCACGCGTGCGAGCGTCGCCACGTGACCATGACGAAACGGACACTCGCGGTGCTCGCGACCGGGCTGGTGGCGATAGTCGCCTTCACCGGCGTCGCCACCGCCAAGCCGAAGCACAAGACCTTCGACATCCAGGCCCACCGCGGTGGGTTGGGGCTCACTGTGGAGGGCACGCTCGCCGCGTTCTCCAAGGCGCTGACGCTCGGCGTCACCACGCTGGAGCTCGATATCCAGATCACCCGCGACGGCCGCGAGGTGATCACCCACGACCGCAGGATCAATCCGGCGAAGTGCGCCGACACCGCGCCGGTGACACCAGGCGACCCCCAGTACCCGTACGCGGGCAAGTACATCAAGGACCTCACGTTCGCCCAGGTCCGCACGCTCGACTGCGGCTCACAGCGGCAGCCGAACCACCCCGACCAGGAGCTCTCCCCCGGCGCGAAGATGCCGACGCTGGCCGAGCTGTTCGCGCTCGTGCGCAAGCACCGAGCGTGGCACGTCGAGTTCAACATCGAGACCAAGGTCGAGGCCGCGGCGCCGCACGAGACCGCTCCGCGTGAGCAGTTCGTCGACCGTGTGGTGCGGGAGGTGCTCCGCTCGGGCTTCGCCCGCAACGTCTCGATCCAGAGCTTCGACTGGGGCGCGCTCATGCTGGTGCGGGAGCGGGCGCCGTGGCTGCCGGTGGTCGCGCTGACCCAGCCGGAGTTCCTGCAGGTCGGCCAGCCGGGGAAGTCGCCGTGGCTCGGCGGGCTCGACATCGACGACTTCGGCGGGAGCCCGGTGCGCGCGGTGAAGTCGTTCGGCGCGAGCGCGCTGTCCCCGGTGCACGGCAACCCGCAGGGCGGCTCGGTGACCGACCCCGACTACGTCCCCTTCACGACGAAGGCGCTGGTCGACGAGGCGCACCGCGCCGGGCTGAAGGTGATCCCGTGGACGATCAACGACAAGGCAACCATGCACAAGCTGATCGACGACGGGGTGGACGGGATCATCACCGACTACCCGGACCGGCTGCGCGAGGTGGCGGAGGAGCGCGGGTTCAAGCTCCCGAAGTCGTATCCGCTTCGCTAGCCCTTTCTAGCGTGGACGCTAGAAATCCGTAGATGGGTGAAGACGGCGAGTAGTGGGTAGTTTCCTGGCGCACTGCTTCTCCTCGTCAAGGAAGGTCGCGATGATTCTCCGTCGAGTGGCGCGCCCGCTCCTCGCCTCCATCTTCATCTCCGGCGGCATCAACGCTCTGCGGGACGCCGAGGGCCACGCGCAGGCAGCCAAGCCGCTGGTCGACAAGACCGTCGCGCCGCAGGCCGACTCGTTGCCCGACCAGGTGCCGACCGATCCGGTGAGCCTGGTGAAGATCGATGCCGCGGTGAAGATCGTCGGTGGGACGCTGCTCGCGCTGGGCCGGATGCCCAGGGTGTCAGCACTGATGCTGCTCGGCAGCCTCGTGCCCACGACCGTCGCCGGCCACCCGTTCTGGGAGGAGAAGGACTCCGAGCAGCGGCAGGCGCAGCTGGTCGAGTTCCTCAAGAACGCGGGTCTCGCGGGCGGACTCCTGCTCGCCGCGGCCGACACCGAGGGCAAGCCGTCCGTGGCGTGGCGCGCGAAGAAGGCCGCGCACGAGGCCGTGGATCAGGTGCAGGACACGGCGAGCACCGTGCAGCGCAGGACGGGCAAGGCGACCGGCAGGGCCACGAAGGCCGTCGACAAGGCGACCGGCAAGGCCACCAAGGCCGTCGAGTCCGCGCTCTCCCGCTGACCGCGCCCAGCGCGAGTTTCGGGATGGCTGACGTGGCGGAACCCTCCTGCGCCCGCCCGCGGACCTATTTGCTGGCCACCCTGCGGTACCGCGCGGTGGCCAGCGGAGCGAAGATCGCGATGATCGCCACCGAGCTGAGGATCGCGTAGAGCGCCGCGTTCTCGGCGGGCCAGCCCGACGGCAGTGGCCACCCGGCCGGGCTCGCGTTGCCGAAGAGGTCGCGTGTGGCGTTGACGGCCGCCGTGAACGGGTTCCAGTCGGCGATCGTGCCCAGCACACCGGGCAGGCTCTCCTGCGGCACGAAGGCCGAGGAGACGAACGTCAGTGGGAACATCCAGATTAGGCCCGCGCTGTTGGCGACCTCGACGCTCGGCGTGATGAGCCCGATGTAGGCGCCGACCCACGACAACGCGAACGCGAACAGCAGGATCATCAGGTAACCGAGCACGGCGTCCAAGGCGCTGCCGCGGATCCGCCAGCCGATCAGCAGGCCGCACGTCGACATCACCACCAGCACGACGACGCTCAGCACCTGGTCGGCGGTGGTCCGCCCGAGGATCACCGCGAAGCGCGACATCGGCAGCGAGCGGAACCGGTCGATGATGCCCTTCTGCAGGTCGTTGGCGAAGCCGATGACGGTGTAGGAGGAGTTGAACGCCACGGTCTGCGCGAAGATGCCCGCGATCAGGAACTCGCGGTACTCCACGCTGTCGCCGCCGGGACCGCCGATGGCGCCGCCGAAGACGTAGGCGAACATCAGCACGAACATGATCGGGAACACCGTGGCCCCGAGCAGCCACTCTGGGTTGCGCCGCACGTTCATCACGTTGCGCCAGGTGATGACGCCGCTGTCGGAGAACACCTTGGCCAGAGCGGTCACGACGGCACCTCCTCGGTCGTGCCGTGCCCGGTGAGCGAGAGGAACACGTCGTCGAGCGTCGGCCGGTGCAGCGCCGCGTCCTGCACCACCACGTCCAGCGCGTCGAGCCTGCGCAGCGCCTCGACCAAGGCCTTGGTGCCGGTGTCCACCAGGACCTCGACGCGGCGCGAGCGTTCGTCGGCCGCGGGCTCACCGCTGCCGACCTCGGCGAGCACGCGCACGGCGAGCGGCACCTCCTCGGCGGCGGCCACGACGAGTTCGAGCCGTTCGCCGCCGATCTGGTTCTTGAGCTCGTCGGGGGTGCCCCTGGCGATGACTTTGCCCCGGTCGATCACCACCACGGAGTCGGCCAGCCGGTCGGCCTCCTCCAGGTACTGCGTGGTGAGCAGCACGGTGGCGCCGGTGGCGACGAGCTGTTCGATGACCTCCCACATCTCGATCCGGCCGCGCGGGTCGAGCCCGGTGGTGGGCTCGTCGAGCACCACGACGCTCGGCTCGGCCACGAGCGCGCCCGCGAGGTCGAGCCTGCGCCGCATGCCGCCCGAGTAGCCCTTCGCGGGCCGGTCGGCGGCCTCGTCGAGGCGGAATCGGGCGAGCAGCTCGCGCGAGCGCTTGCGCGCCTGCGGTTTGCGCTGCCCGTAGAGCCGGGCGACCAGGTAGAGGTTCTCGAAGCCGGTGAGGTTCTCGTCCACCGCCGCGTACTGGCCGGAGAGCCCGATCGAGCGCCGCACGCCGTCGGGGTCGGTCAGCACGTCATGCCCGGCCACCTCGGCCTCACCCGAGTCGGGCAGCAGCAGGGTGGTGAGGATGCGGACCGTGGTCGTCTTGCCCGCGCCGTTCGGCCCGAGGAGGCCGAGTACCTGCCCGGTGGGGATCTCCAGGTCCACGCCGTCGAGTGCCCGGGTGGTGCCGTAGTGCTTGACGAGGCCGCGTGCCCTGACCGCGACTCCCTTGTCGGTGTCGGACATCACGCCAGACTAGGAGCGCCCCCCGACAAAAGTCGTGCGATTCCGCCGTGCGCGAACTACCTTTCGAGGATCGCCGTGATCCCCTGGCCCCCCGCCGCGCAGATCGAGATGAGGCCCCGGCCGGATCCCTTCTCCTGCAACAGTTTCGCGAGCGTGCCGACGATCCGGCCCCCGGTCGCAGCGAACGGGTGTCCCGCGGCGAGCGAGGAACCGTTGACGTTGAGCTTGTCGCGGTCGATGGAGCCGAGCGGCTCGTCGCGGCCGAGTCGTTCCTTGGCGAACGTCGGGTCCTCCCAAGCCTTGAGCGTGGCGAGCACCTGCGAGGCGAACGCCTCGTGGATCTCGTAGAAGTCGAAGTCGCCGAGCGTGAGCCCGGCGCGGTCGAGCAGCCGGGGCACGGCGTACACGGGCGCCATGAGCAGGCCCTCCTCGCCGTGGACGTAGTCGACTGCCGCCGTCTGCGAGAAGGTCAGGTACGCCTGCACCGGCAGGTTGTGCTCCTTGGCCCACTCCTCGGTCGCGAGCAGCACCGTCGAGGCGCCGTCGGTGAGCGGCGTCGAGTTGGCCGCCGTCATCGTGCCTTCCGGCCCGCCGTAGACGGGCTTGAGCTTGGCGAGTTTCTCCGGCGTCGAGTCGGGACGCAGGTTCTGGTCGCGGGTGAGGCCGAGGTACGGCGTGACGAGGTCGTCGAAGAACCCGCGTTCGTAGGCTGCGGCGAGCCGCTGGTGGCTGGTCGCCGCGAGCTCGTCCTGCTCCTCGCGCGTGACCTCCCACGTGTTGGCGGTGAGGGACGCGTGCTCGCCCATCGACAGGCCCGTGCGCGGTTCCGCGTTGCGCGGGATCTCCGGCACGATGTGGCCCGGCCGGATCTTGGCGAGGAGCTTGAGGCGGTCGCCGAGCGACCTGGCCGCGTTCAGCCGCACCAGCAGCCTGCGGAGGCTGTCGTTGACGGCGAGCGGGGCGTCGCTCGTGGTGTCGACGCCGCCCGCGATGGCCGAGTCGAGCTGCCCCAGCGCGATCTTGTTGGCGACGTTGACGATCGCCTGCAGGCCCGTGCCGCAGGCCATCTGCACGTCGGAGGCCGGCGTGGCGGGCGAGAGCCTGCTGCCGAGCACGCACTCCCTGGCGAGGTTGAAGTCGCGCGAGTGCTTGAGCACCGCGCCGGCCGCGACCTCGCCGAGCCGCTCGTCCTGCAGGGAGAAGCGGCTGACCAGCCCGTCGATGGCCGCGGTGAGCATGTCCTGGTTCGACGCGTTCGCGTAGGGACCGTTGGAGCGGGCGAACGGGATCCGGTTGGCTCCGATGATCGCGACCTTGCGCACTGTCTGTGCTTTGCTTCGCCTGCTGCCGGTGCTCGTCCTGCGTGCCTTCTCCGGCTTCTGCGCTGAGGTCATGGCTCCTCCTGGTCAGCGTTCACGCACCCACTGGCGAGTGTAACCTACTCGCGAGTAGGTTAGGCTGGCGGTGCACAATCGGCACGGGAGGCAATCCGATGGCTGACAGGTATCAGCGGTTCACCAGGACACCGGTCGGGAAGTTCGTGGTGCCGAGGCTCGGCCTGCCGAACCCACCGACCCTGCGTCGCTACCGGCCGGGACAGCCCGCTCTCGATGGTCCCGCACTTCTCGGCAGCGCGCCCGGTGGCAGGCTCGAGAAGGTACTCACCACCCAGCTCGGCGCGATCGGGCTGGACGTCCACACCGCCGCGGCCGACGACGTGCGCTACGGCGCGCTGGTCTTCGACGCCACGGGCATCACCGAGCCCGCAGCGCTGCGCGAGCTGCACCGCTTCTTCCACCCGGTGATCCGCCGCATCGCCGCCAACGGGCGCGTCGTGGTGCTCGGCACCCCGCCCGAGCAGGCGCAGGGCCGCGAGCACATCGCGCAGCGCGCGCTCGAAGGGTTCACCCGCTCCGTCGGCAAGGAGCTCAAGCGCGGTGCCACGGCGCAGCTCGTCTACGTCGGCGAGGGAGCCGAGGACGCGACCGAGTCGACTCTGCGGTTCCTGCTCTCCGCGAAGTCGGCGTTCGTCGACGGCCAGGTGATCCGGATCGGCACGGGCGGCGTCACCACGGCGCGGGCGCCGGAGAGCTGGGAGGAGCCCCTTGCCGGCAAGGTCGCGCTGGTGACGGGCGCCTCGCGGGGCATCGGCGCCGCGATCGCCGAGGTGCTCGCGCGCGACGGCGCGCACGTGGTGGCGCTCGACATCCCCGCGCAGGGCGGCGACCTCTCCTCCGTCGCCAACAGGATCGGCGGCTCGGCGCTGCAACTCGACATCACCGCCGTCGACGCGCCCGCCAAGCTCGCCGAGTACCTCACCCAGCGCCACGGCGGCGTCGACGTCGTCGTCCACAACGCGGGCATCACCAGGGACAAGACGCTCGGCAACCTCAGCGACAGCGCGTGGGACGCCGTGCTGAACGTCAACCTCGTGGCCCAGCTCGCCGTCAACGACACGCTGCTCGCCGAGAAGGTACTCAAGGAGAACGGCCGCATCATCGGCGTCTCCTCGATCGCGGGCATCGCGGGCAACCTCGGCCAGACCAACTACGCCACCAGCAAGGCGGGGGTGATCGGGATGGTCCACGACGGCACGCCGAGGCTCGCCGAGTACGGCGGCACTATCAACGCCGTCGCCCCCGGTTTCATCGAGACGCAGATGACCGCGGCGGTTCCGGTGGTGATCCGCGAGGTCGGGCGGCGGCTGTCGAGCCTCGCCCAGGGCGGCCTTCCCGTGGACGTCGCCGAAACCATCGCCTGGTACGCCAACCCCGGCTCCTCGGCGGTCAACGGCAACGTCGTGCGCGTGTGCGGCCAGGCGTTCCTGGGGGCGTGACATGACGGTCAAGGAGCTCACCGAGGCGCCGAGCCTGTCGAAGCTGTACCCGAAGGCGGTGGTCGGCGGCCTGCGCAAGGCGGGTGGCGAGACCCTGCCGGAGATCGAGTACGTGCGCGCGGGCGTGGTCGCCGACCCGGCGCACGTCGCCGCGTACAACCAGGTGTGCGGCTTCCGGCTCACCGACGAGCTGCCGGCCACCTATCCGCACATCCTCGCTTTCCCGTTGCAGGTGGCGCTGATGTCGGAGCAGGAGTTCCCGTTCCCGCTGCTGGGCATGGTGCATGTGGCCAACCGCATCACCCAGCACCGCCCGGTGCGCATCGGCGAGGAACTGACGCTGCGGGTGCGGGCGGAGCACCTGCGCCCGCACGAGAAGGGCAGGCAGTTCGACGTCGTCAGCGAGGCGATCGCGGGCGGCGAGACGGTGTGGACCGACGTGAGCACGTACCTGCGGCGGGGCGGCGGGTCCGGTTCGGGCGGCAGGAAGGAGCAGCTCGCGGCGCCGTCGGCGGACGCGATCTGGCACGTGCCGTCCGATATCGGGCGCCGCTACGCCGAGGTGTCGGGCGATCGCAACCCGATCCACCTGTATCGGCTCACGGCGAAGCTGTTCGGCTTCCCGTCGGCGATCGCGCACGGCATGTGGACCAAGGCCCGCAGCCTCGCCGCGTTCGAGGGCAGGCTGCCCGGCGCCTACACCGTCGACGTGCGGTTCAAGCTGCCCGTGCTGCTGCCCGCGAAGGTCGCGTTCACGACCTGGCGGACCGATGAGGGGTGGGCCCTGGAGTTGTGGAACGCGCGCAAGCCAAAGCCCCATCTCGAGGGCACGATCACGACTCGGTAGGCCGCCAGACCTCGCCCTCGACCAGGTCGTTGAAGCCGAGCCAGATCAGGTTCATCAGCCACGACGCGAGCACCCCGTCGGAGACGTCGGAGTGGTCGAGCCACCAGTCGGCAAGCGACTCGGCGGCGCCGACGAGCGCGGCGGCGAGCCCCTCGCCGGAGAACTCGGCCTGCTCGGCGAGCCCCTTGCGGGCGCCGGCGGAAACGACGAGCCCGGACACCAGCTCGATCGCCTTGCTGCGCAGCGCGTCGACCTCACCCGCGAACGGGCCGCCCACGGTCAGTGCCTGCCGGTGCAGCACCGTCCATGACTCGCGGTACTCGGCGACGAACCCGTAGAACGAGCGCAGCCCGTGCCACAGCTGCATGTCCGGCGGGACGTCCGGTTTGATGCCGGTCTGCACGGCCTGCAGCAGCCTGCCCGCCTCGCGGCGGATGCAGTGGATGAACAGGTCCTCCTTGGCGCCGAGATAGCTGTAGATCATCGGCTTGGACACGCCCGCGACATCGGAGATCTCGTCCATTGACGCGGAGTGATAGCCGTGACGCGAGAACACCGCCACCGCGGCGTCGAGAATCTGCTTCTCCCGCACCGCTCGGGGTAGCCGTTTAGCCCGTTCGGGCGAGCGTCTTACGTCCTCGGTCACCAGAACCTCCTGTCCTCCCGGAAACGCTACCCGGCAGGGAGGTTCCGCTCGGTTTGCCGCCTTATCTACCGCTGAGTAACCTTACGCCGTGTCCTCGGAAAGCGTCCTGGACGACTTCGCTCGCAGCATCGACGTGCGGGCGCTGAGCACCGAGCAGTTCGTTCAGCTGCTCGAAACCCTCCACATGTTGGACACGGCGGGCGCGGGGGTGTCGCTCACGTCGTTGTCCACGGAGGTGCTCGCCGGAATCGTCGGCCGGGCCTCGAAAGAACAGATCAAAGGAATCGCGCAGCACCCGGAATTGCGCGCGGTGTTTCTCGACGAGATCTTCAGGCGAATGTCCGATCATTTCCTGCCGCAGAAGGCTCAGCACCTGAGCATCGTGGTCGGCTGGCGCTTTCCGGACGGCTCCGAGGATTTCGACCGGTTCCAGACGGTGATAGAGGACGGCCGGTGCGTTTCGAGCGCCGACTGCGCCCGGACCGCGGACACGACGATCACGGTGGCCGTGGAGGATTTCATCAGGATGGCGACGGGCAACGCCGCCGTGGCCACGATGTTCGTGACCGGCAAGGTCAAGGTGAAGGGCGAGTACGCGCCGGCGGTGCGGTTCAGCAGCTACTTCGACATACCCAAGGGCGCGTAGGTCACTGCGAGTCGATGATCATGCGCGGCGGCGGGTCCTGGTCGCCCTTGTTGTCGCCGACGACCTCGCTGTCGACCACGATCACCCGGCCCTGCGCCGGGTAGCCGAGCGGAGCGCGCTTCTCGATGCGGCGCACCCACGCCTTGCGCACCACCGCACGCGTCGGCGGCAGCAGCAACAGCAGGCCGAAGACGTCGCTCACGAAGCCCGGGATCAGGATCAGCAGCCCGCCGAGGCCCACGAGCATGCCGTTGGTGACCTCGGCGTGCGGGGACCGCCCCGACCGCGCGGTGGCCATGAACGCGCGTGCTGCCTTGCCCCCCTCGCGGCGGGCGAGCCACGAGCCGAGGAAGGCCCCGGCCAGCAGCACGCCGAGCGTGGGCAGGAACCCGATCAGCGAAGCGACCGCCCAGACGGCGGCCACCTCGGCGACCAGGTACAGCAAGAACACGACTGCCATACCCGGACAACGCGTGAGTCGGCCCTTTTGCTCCCGCGCTGCGCGCTGAATGGATAACGTCACCCCTCGTGAGCGGGATCTTCACCTGGGACGTGCTGCGCTTCGTGGTGGTCGGGGCGCTGATCGTGGCGGCGCTGATGATCATCAGGGTCGGCGCGAGGCGCGGCCGGTGGTCTCGGCCCTGGGCGGTGCTGTTCGCCCTGGCACGCGTGCTCGAACGGCTCTCGAAGCTCGTGCCTTCGGGCATCGCGGCGTCGGTGCTCGGCTGGCTCCTCGTGGCCGTGCTCGTGGCGAGCGGCACCGCGGCCGGGCTGCTGTGGCTGCTCGGCTGGCCCCGGTTCCCCGCCGCGAGCGAGTTCGGGGTCGCGCAGACCCTGGAGCTGCTCAAGATCGCGCTCGCGGTGGTCGCCGGCTTCGGCGGGGTGGTGCTGCTCGCTCTCAACCTGCGCAAGCAGCGGGTGGCGGAGGCCCAGCACGACCTGGAGGTCGAGCGGGGCGACCGCGAGCAGACGCAGGCCTTCAACGAACGCTTCGGCTCCGCAGCCGAACAACTCGCCCACGAGAACGCCGCCGTTCGCATCGCGGGCATCTACGCGATGGCCGGCCTCGCCGACGACTGGACCGACCAGCGACAGGTGTGCGTCGACGTCCTGTGCGGCTACCTGCGGCTGGCGGAGGACGAGAACGCCGAGTCCGAACGGGAGGTCCGCGACACCGTGCTGCGCGTGATCCGCGACCGGCTGGCGCGGTGGGGCGGCGTCGCCCTCGACTTCACGGGCGTCACCTTCGTCGACGCGGACTTCAGCGGCCTCACGTTCAGCGGCGACGTGACGTTCGACCGGGCGAGCTTCACCGGCGCGCTCACGTCGTTCGAGAAGACGACCTTCAACGGGCTGCTGAGCTGCCACGGCACCACGTTCTCCTCGGAACGGACGAGTTTTCGCTCCGCCTACTTCGGGAAAGCGCGGGCGGAGTTCGTCGGCGTGGAGTTCGGCGGCAAGGTCATCGACTTCTGGCGCATGGAGTTGCACGGGCAGTGCATCGACTTCTACCGCACCAGGTTCGACCAGCAGCAGCTGGACTTCTCGGGAGCGCTGGTCAAGGCGGGGACGTTGCGGTTCGACCGGTGCGAGTTCGCCGACTCCCGGCTGGACCTCTCGCTGGACTACGAATTCGAGGACTTCGGCGGCACCTTCGGGTTGAACCAGACCAGCATGGGGCAGGTGGTGGTCGAAGGCTGCGGCTTCGAGCGCTGCTCCGTCGAGCTGCGGGACCTGCACTGGGCGCCGTCGTACCTGTGGCTCATCGACACCCGCTTCGAGGCGTGTGAGCTGGGGCTGCCCGCGGGGCCCACAGAGAGGCTGCGTCCCTGGCTCAACGCCCGCGAGGTGGAACTTGTCGACACGGATCTACCCGAGGCGCACGTACGCAGGCGGCACCCGGACGCCGCGGCCCACCCGTAGGCGGGCCGCGGCATCGGGGCCTAGTATGTGATCGCCACGGCCGGATCGGCGAGCAGCGCGCCGACGTCGGCGAGGAACTGCGAGCCCTGCTGACCGTCGATCACCCGGTGGTCGAAGCTGAGCGACAGCTGCATCACCTTGCGCACGGCCAGCTCGCCGTCCACCACCCACGGCATGTCGCGGATGGCGCCGACCGCCAGGATGGCCGACTCGCCGGGGTTGATGATCGGCGTGCCGGTGTCGACGCCGAACACGCCCACGTTGGTGATCGTGAACGTGCCGTTCACCATCGCCTCCGGCGGCGTCTTGCCGTCCCTGGCCGTGGCGGTCAGCTCGTCGAGTGCCCTGGCCAGCTCCACCAGCGACATCGCGTCGGCGTCCCGGATCTTCGGCACCACGAGCCCGCGCGGGGTGGCCGCGGCGATCCCGAGGTGCACGTAGTCCTTGTAGACGATCTCGCCAGCTTCGCCGTCCCACACCGCGTTGACGTCCGGTGTCCTGCGCGCGGCGAGGCACACGGCCTTGGCGGCGAACGCGAGCGGCGTGAGCTTGACGCCCGCGAACGCCGGGCTCGTCTTGAGCTTCTCCCGCAGCTCCATCATCGGCGTGACGTCGACGGTGAGGAACTCCGTGACATGCGGGGCCGTGAACGCGCTCGCGACCATCGCCTGCGCGGTGGCCTTGCGGACGCCCTTGATGGGCACCCTCCGCTCCCGGTCCCCGGTCGGCACCGGCTCCGGTGCCGAGGGCTCCGCCGCCCGCCGCACGTCCTCGCGCGTGATCACGCCGCCCTCGGCCGAGCCGGTGAGCTCGCGCAGGTCGACGCCCAGTTCCTTGGCGAGCTTGCGCACGGGCGGCTTCGCGAGGGGGACGTACCCGCCGCGAGGCGGTGCCGCGGCTCCGTTCACGGCTTCCACCGGTGGGGCCTCGACCGGTGCCGGCTCGACCGCCGTGGGCTCGGACGCGGCTGCCTTGCGCGGGCGGCGCTTGGCGACCACGTTCTTCGAGCCGTAGCCGACGAGGGGCTTCATCTCCTCCTCGGCGGCCTGCCGCGGTGCGGGCGCGGACCCGTTGGCGGCCGCGGCGGGCGCCTCGGCGCCGTGCGGGTCAACGTCGACCGTGAGAATCGGCGTGCCGACCTCCACCGTCTGCCCCGGCTCCACGAGCAGCTCGGTGACCACACCGGCCCACGGGATCGGCAGCTCGACAGCGGCCTTCGCCGTCTCGATCTCCACGACGATCTGGTTGACCTGCACCTCGTCGCCGGGCTTCACGCGCCAGCCGAGGATCTCCGCCTCCGTCAGCCCTTCCGCGGTGTCGGCAAGGGGGAACTGCTTGTACTCGGGCATACCCTCCCCCTCACCAGTCCAGCGCGCGGTCGACGGCGTGCAGCACCCGGTCGAGGTCCGGGAGGAAATGCTCCTCCAGCTTCGACGGCGGGTACGGCGTGTCGAACCCGGTCACGCGCAGCACCGGCGCCTCCAGCGAGTAGAAGCACTCCTGCTGGACGCGGGCGGCGATCTCCGAGGTCAGCGACGACTCGGCTGATGCCTCGCTCACCGTGATGAGCCGTCCGGTGCGGCGCACCGACTCGAACACCGGCTCGAGGTCGAGGGGCGAGAGCGTGCGCAGGTCGATGACCTCCAGCGACCGGCCCTCCTCCTCGGCCGCGGTCGCGGCGTCGAGGCACACCTTCACCGAAGGCCCGTAGGCCACCAGGGTGGCCGCGTCACCGCGGCGCAGCACCCGTGAGGCGAACAGCGGGTCGGGCGTGGCGGCGGTGTCGACCGGCGCCTTGAGCGCACCCGAGTGGTAGAGCCGCTTCGGCTCGAAGAACAGCACGGGGTCGTCGGCGGAGATGGCCTGCTGGATCATCCAGTACGCGTCCACCGGGTTCGAGCACGAGACGACCTTCAGCCCCGCGATGTGGCTGAACAACGACTCCGGCGACTCGGAGTGGTGCTCGACAGCGCCGATCCCGCCGCCGAACGGCACCCGGATGACGATGGGGACCTTGACCTTGCCCTGTGTGCGGTAGTGCAGCTTCGCGACCTGGCTGGAGATCTGGTCGAAGCCGGGGAAGATGAACCCCTCGAACTGGATCTCGCACACCGGCCGGTAGCCGCGCACCGCGAGGCCGACCGCGGTGCCGATGATCCCGGACTCGGCGAGCGGCGTGTCCAGCACCCGGTGTTCGCCGAAGTCCTTCTGCAGGCCATCGGTGATGCGGAAGACGCCGCCGAGCTTGCCGACGTCCTCGCCCATGACGATGACCTTGTCGTCGGCCTCCATCGCCCTGCGCAGGCCGAGGTTGAGCGCCTTTCCGATCGTGAGGTTCTGCACGCTCGACGTCGGAGTGTCTACTGTGGATTTCACGGGAGCCGCCATCAGTGCTCACCCGCCCCGAAGCCCGCGAGGTAGGAGAGGTACTCCTCGCGCTGGGCCTCAAGCACCGGCGAGGGCTCCGCGTACACGTTGGCGAAGACCCGCTCCGGCGGCGGTTCCGGCATGTTGAAGCAGTAGTCGCGCAGCTCGGCGGCGAACCGGTCGGCCTCGGCCTGTACCTCGTCGAAGAACTCCTGGTCGGCGCTGCCCGTGCGCGCCAGGTGCACGCGGACCCGCTCGATGGGGTCCTTGTGCTTCCACACCTCGAGCTCGTCGGAGAGCCGGTAGCGCGTGGGGTCGTCGGTGGTGGTGTGGGCGTCCATGCGGTAGGTGAACGCCTCGATCAGCACCGGACCGTTGCCGTGCCTGCACTCCTCGAGCGCCCAGCGGGTGACGGCGAGGCAGCCGAGCACGTCGTTGCCGTCGACGCGGATGCCGGGGAAGCCGTAGCCCCGCGCGCGCTGGTAGAGCGGCAGTCGCGACTGGCGCTCCGTCGGCTCGGAGATGGCCCACTGGTTGTTCTGGCAGAAGAACACGAGCGGCGCGTCGTAGACCGCGGCCCACACGAAGCCCTCGTGCACGTCGCCCTGGCTGGTGGCGCCGTCGCCGAAGTAGCAGATGGTGGCCTCGGCGGTCTCGTCCGCGTCGGCTCCGCCCACCTTGCCGTCGAACTTCTGGCCCATCGCGTAGCCGGCGGCGTTGAGGACCTGGTTGCCGATGACGATCGTGTACGGATGGAAGCGGTGCTGCTGGAAGTCCCAGCCGCCGTGGTCGGTGCACCGGAAGATGCCCAGCAGCTCGCGGAAGTCGACGCCGCGCGTGTAGGCGACGCCGTGCTCGCGGTAGCTGGGGAAGGCCATGTCGCGCGGCTTGAGCGCGCGGCCGGAGCCGACCTGTGCGGCTTCCTGCCCGAGCAGCGGAACCCAGATGCCCAGCTGGCCCTGGCGCTGCATCGCGTTCGCTTCCCGGTCGGCGCGGCGGACCAGCACCATGTCGCGGTAGAGTCCGCGCAGTGCCTCGGCGTCGATGTCGGCGACATAGGGGTCGAACATCGCCGACGAGACGCGCTCGCCTTCGGGAGTCAGGAGCTGAGTGAGCTCAGCACCGCCTTCTGTAGTTGCTCGCAAACCCGCAATCACCTGTTCTGGGGTCGGTTCCGCCGCTGTCGCGGCCGGTCCGGCGCCAGGCTCCGGGCGCGTCCACTGTTCGGGGGACGGCATGCGCTATCTCCTTGGGATCGTGCCGCGCAGCCGCTTGTGGCGGTCGCTACGGCGCACCGGCGGCCACCGTTCGCGTCTCGGGTCCGAGCGCTCAGGTATCCGTCGGCGGTGACGGTTCACGTCGTCATCCTGGCACGAACCGGCCGGTTCTGGAGAGGCCCCGAGTCCGTTTCGTTGCCCCGAATCTGCTGTTGAGCTGCGGAAACGCTTGGAAGACCGACCATGTGCCCGCCGAAATTCGGTGGTGCGAACGGGCGTTAACCAGCCCTTCGCCGGAGACCCGGCCGTTCGCCGGTGGCGTGGCAATACCAGCCGGTACACCCACTGTGACGTGTGCCACAGAGCTTTCGTGCCACGATCAGGAGCATGGACGAGCGACTGGTGCGGGAGACGGTAAGGAACCTGTGGGCGCGAGAGGCACTGGCCGGCCTCTCCGAGTTCGTCGCCATCCCGGCGCTCTCCCCGGCCTTCGACGCCGACTGGCCGAGAACCGGCCACCTCCACGCCGCCGTCGAACATCTGCGGGCCTACCTCGCCGAGCGGCCCATCGCCGGAGCGAAGGCCGAGGTCGTGGAGCTACCGGGGCGTACCCCGGTGCTCCTGCTCGACGTCCCGGCGCGCGCGGCCACCAACCCGGAGACCGTGGTCGTTTACGGCCACCTCGACAAGCAGCCCGCGGCGGGAACGTGGTCGCCTGGACTCGGGCCGTGGACGCCCGTGGTGAAGGACGAGAAGCTCTACGGCCGCGGCGCGGGCGACGACGGCTACGCCGGGTACGCGGCGGCCACGGCGCTGGAGGCGCTGCACGCGGCGGACGGCAGGCACGCGCGCACGGTGGTTCTGCTGGAGACCGGCGAGGAGTCGGGCAGCCCCGACCTCGCCGCCTACCTCGAACACCTCGCCGGGCGGCTCGGCCGCGTCGGCCTCGTGGTGTGTCTCGACACCTCGGGCGCCGACTACGAGCGGCTCTGGCTCGCCACGTCGCTGCGCGGTATCGCTTTCCTCGACCTCACCGTCCGCGTCCTCACCTCAGGGGTGCACTCCGGGCACGGCAGTGGGCTCGTGCCCAGCAGCTTCCGCGTGCTGCGGGAGCTGCTCGACCGCATCGAGGACCCGCGCACGGGCCGGATGAAGTTGCCCGAACTCGAGGTGGGGGTGCCCGCCGACCGGCTCGCCGAGATCAGGGTCGCCGCCGAGGAGGGGTTCCTCGCGCCGCAGCTGCCGCTCGCCGACGGGGTCCGCTACGTCACCGACGACCCCGTCGAGCTGGTGCTCAACAACACCTGGCGCACCACGCTCTCGATCACCGGGGCCGACGGGCTCCCGCCGATCCTCGACGCGGGCAACGTGCTGAGGCCGTACACGAGCCTCAAGCTGAGCTTCCGCCTGCCGCCCACCGTCGACGCCGGGTCGGCGCTGCAGGCCATCGAGAAGGCGCTCACCACGGACGTACCATTCGGCGCGCAGGTGGAGCTGGCGAGGGCCGAGGCCGCCGATGGCTGGAACGCCACGCCGAGGGCGCCGTGGCTGGAGTCCACATTGGACGAAGTGAGCGCCGACGTCTTCGGCAAGCCCTGGCGGGCGCTCGGGCTCGGTGGCACCATCCCGTTCCTCGGCCTGTTCGGGCGGGCCTACCCCGACGCGCAGTTCGTCGTCACCGGGCCGCGAGGCCCCGGGAACAACGCGCACGTGCCCGACGAGTGGCTGCACCTCGAGCAGACCGAGCGGGTGACCGAGGCCGTGGCGCGCATCCTGCACGCGCACGCGACGGCCTGAACGAAAGGAGAGGGATGGCAACCGGATCGGCGCAGTCGCGGCTGTGGCACCCCTTCGCCAACATGGCGGAGGTCAAGGACGACAAGTTCGTCGTGGACCGCGCCGAGGGCGTGTGGCTCTACGACCGCGACGGCAAGCGATACCTCGACGGCACCGCGGGGCTCTGGTACTGCAACGTGGGGCACGGGCGCACGGAGATCGTCGACGCCGTCGCCGCGCAGATGCGACGGCTCGACAACTACTTCACGTTCAACGACTACTCCAACGAGCCCGCAGAGGAGCTCGCGCGGCGGCTGTCCGGCCTCGCGCCCATGGACGAGGCGAAGATCTTCCTGACCACGGGCGGCGGCGAGTCCATCGACACCGCGGCCAAGCTCGCGCGGCTGTACTGGGCGCGCCGGGGTGAGCCCGAGCGGACCCACCTGATCAGCAGGCGGCAGTCCTACCACGGCACGAACGGCCTCGGCACCAGCATCGCGGGCATCGAGGGCAACCGCGACGGCTTCGGCCCGCTCGTCGCCGAGGCCACACGCGTCGCCTACGACGACGCCGAGGAGCTGCGGGCGGCGATCGAGCGCATCGGCCCGGAGAAGGTGGCCGCCTTCTTCGCGGAGCCCGTGATCGGCGCGGGTGGGGCTCGGCCGCCGGAACCCGGCTACCTGGAGGCGGTGGCGAAGATCTGCGCAGAGCACGACGTGCTGTTCATCGCCGACTCGGTGATCGGCGGCTTCGGCAGGCTCGGCGGCTGGTTCGGGGTCGAGCGCTGGGGCCTGCGGCCGGACATGATCACCTTCGCCAAGGGCGTCACGAGCGGGTACCTGCCGCTGGGCGGGGTCGCCGTCTCGGCAAGGGTGTCGGACGTCTTCTGGGAGGCGCCGGGCGCCGCGTTCATGCACGGGCCGACGTACTCGGGGCACCCGAGCGTGGCCGCGGCGGCACTGGCGAACCTGGACATCCTGGAGCGGGAGAACCTGCTGGCGCGCTCGCGGGAGCTGGAGAAACCGCTGCACGACGCGTTGCTCCGGCTGGCGGACCACCCGGCGGTGGCCGAGGTGCGCGGCGGCACCGGGCTGATCGGCGCCGTGGAGATCGACGCCGCTGTCCTCGCGGGCGACAGGGGCCTGATCACGCGCACGCAGAAGGCGATCCGTGAGCGCGGGGCGATCGTGCGTGTGCTGTGCGGCAACACGCTGGTGGTCTCCCCACCGCTCACGATCACCGAAGCCGAGCTGACCCTGCTGGCCGACACGATCGAAGCCGGCATCAACGGAGCCCTCACCGCGTGAGTGAAATGCCCCCCAAGGCCACCTTTGGTGCGTTGAACGCAACAAAGGTGGCCTTGGGGGCAGGTGGGCTAGTGGGCTAGGGGTTGGCTTTCTGGAACTCGAACTGCTTGGCCGCGTCGGAGGTGAAGTTGTACTTCAGCGTGGCCAGGCCGAAGGGCTTGCTCGGGTCCACCGAGAACAGCGTCGTCGAGCGAGGCGGGTTGCGCTTCGCCGCGGTGCCGTAGGTGTAGTCGCCCGTGAGCCCGTCGAAGGACACCGTGCCGATCTGCTCGCTGGCCTTCATGATGCCGTCACGCGAGAGGTCACCGTTCTCCACGGCCTTCTCCAGCACCGCCGTCATCGCGCGCGCCTGGTTGTAGCCGAACGCGAAGTAGTAGTCCGGCTGCTGCTGCGGCGCGTACCGCTCGACGTCGTCGATCATCTGCCGCATGCCGGGCACCGAGGTGTCGCCCCATTCCGTGCCCTCGGCGGCGATCGTCACGTACTGCCGCAGGTACGGCGCCACGGCCGACTTCGCCAGCGCGCCCACGAAACTCGGCGACTGCGCGTACCACTTCGGCCCGAACCGCGCCTGCGCCGCCGTGCCCCAGATCTTGCCCGCGTCGGTCGGCGTCGCCGTCAGGAACACCATCTCGCAGCGGGCCGCGGCCAGCGCACCGATCTGCCCCGCGTAGTTCTCGGTGCCCACCTTGAACTTCTGGGTGTTGGCCACCGTGAAGCCGAGCCGCTCCGCCGCGAAGTCGACACCCTCCTGGCCCGCCTCGCCGTAGACGTCGTCCTGCACCATCGTGCAGATCCGCGACTGCCGGTTGCCGCCGCCCTCCGTGAGGTAGTGCTGCATCGAGTTGATCGCCTGGATCTGGTACGGCGCCCCCACCGGCAGCAGGTGTTGTTCCCGCACCCAGAACGCGTCGAGCGACGCCGGTGCGGCGAGCATGTTGTCAGAGTCGAGCAGCGGCAGCACCGCGAGCGTCGGCGCCGTGCCGAGTACCTGGGTGAACGCGACGACGTCGCTCTTCACCTTGTTGTACTGCTGCACGGTGACGTCGGGCTTGTACTGCGTGTCTTCCTGGACCAGCTCCACCTTGTACTTGCCCGCGACGCCGCCCTTGGCGTTGAGCGCGTCGAACCACACCTTGTTGCCCTCGGTCAACGGCTGGCCGATCACCGCGATGGGACCGGAGAGCGGGCTCAGCACGCCGAGCTTGATCGTCGTGCCGTCGAAACCGGCTCCGCTGGCGGGCTCGCCAGCCTGCCCGCCGCCGGTATCGCCCTCGTCACCGGCACCGCCGCACGCGGCCACCAGCAGCGCTGTGCCAGCCAGCGCCACCCCGATCGCCAGGATCTCCACCGCTTCGCGTACATGACGAGCCTCCTTGCCTCAGTAGGAGAAGGGCCAGGCCTTGAAATAGGCCTTGATCCGTAGCCAGATGCCGGCCAGCCCCCGTGGCTCGAACACCAGGAACAGCACGATCAGCAGCCCGAACAGGGCCTGGTTGAGCGCGAACACACTGATGAAGCCCTCACCGCCGACGCTGGCCTGAACGCCGGGGATGGCCTCGCTGTAGCGATCGATGAGCGCGGGTAGCGCGCCCACGAAGATCGCTCCGAGCACGGCGCCGAAGATCGTGCCGAGCCCGCCGACGATGACGATCGCGATGTACTGGATGGACAGCAGCAGGTTCCACTCGTCGGGACTCACGAACTGCTGGTACGAGCCGAAGAGCGCACCCGCCATCGCCGCGATCGCGCTGGAGAGCATGAACGCGCCGATCTTGTACCGGCCCGCGCGCACACCGATCACCTCGGCCGCCTGGTCGCGGTCGCGCACCGCTTGCAGCGCCCGGCCCGGCCTGGTGCGCACGAGGTTCTTCGCGAGCAGGGCCACCAGCGCGACGAGCCCCCACACGAGCCAGAACCAGCCCTGGTTGCGGGAGTAGCTCTCGCCGAACAGGTTCAGCGCGGCGAAGTCGACCGGGCCGATCGACGCCCCCGCCGTCACCGGTGTGCCGGAGTTGCCGCCGGTGAGGTCGGTGAGGTTGCGCCACAGGTGCTCGCCGATGAACACCAGGCCGAGGGTGACGATCGCGAGGTAGTGCCCGCGCAGCCGCAGTGTGAACGGACCGATCAGCCCGCCGAGCGCGGCGCCGATCGCGGCGGCGGCCAGCAGCCACAACGGCAGCGGGAGTCCGATCTCGCCACCCACCCGCGCCGCGACGTACGCACCGGCGCCGATGAAGAACGCGTGCCCGAGCGAGATCTGTCCACAGTAGCCGGTCAGGAGATTGAGGCCGATCGCGCCGATCGCGGTGATGCCGACGTAGATGAGCACCGACAGCCAGAAGTCGTCCTGCAACACCGTCGGCAGCACGAGGAACACCACGACCAGCGCGGCGAGGCCGGTGCGCGCGAGCGGAGTGCCGAAGAGCCGCAGCTCGTCGGCGTAGCCCCGGGTCACGTTGCGGTGCGCGCCCATCAGACCCGCCTCACTTCCTTGGTGCCGAGCAGCCCGTAGGGACGGATCAGGAGGATCACGATCATCAGCAGGTACGGCACGATCACCGACACGTTGGAGCCCGCCCACGAGAACAGCTCGTCCTGGTAGCCGCGCGTGAGCGCCTCGGCGAGCCCGATGACGAGCCCGCCGAGCACCGCGCCCGCCGGCGAGTCCATGCCGCCGAGGATCATCGCCGGGAACGCGGCGAGCGCGATGAACCCGATCGACGGCGTCAGCCCGCCCGGCCCCGCTGCCATGAGGATCCCGGCGAGTGCGGCGAGTGCCGCCGCGATGGCCCACGACGTCGCGTACACGCGGCGTGCGCTGATGCCCTGCGCGAGCGCGGCCTCGGGGTCGAACGCGGTGACGCGCATGGCGAGGCCGAGCGACGAGTACCGGAAGAACACGAAGAACGCGGCGACGACGGCGGCGGTGAGTCCGATGGTCCACAGGTCGCGTACGCCGAACACGAGCCCGCCCGCCTCGACCGTGCGGATGTTCCACGGGTTGGTGACCTGCTTCTGGTCGAAGCCCCAGATCGCGGTGATCATCGGTTCGAGGATGAACAGCAGGCCGATGGTGATCATGATGACCGCGAACGGGGGTTGCCCCACCATGCGGCGCAGCACGATCCGCTCGAACGTCGCCCCGACGAGCGCCGCCGACGCGCAGCACAGCAGCACCGCGACGCCGAACGCGACCGCGAGGTTGTTGGAGAACGTGTAGCCGAGGTACGCACCGAGCGCGAGCAGCCCGCCCTGCGCGAAGTTGATCACCCCGGTGGACTTGAAGATCACCACGAAACCCAGCGCCACCAACGCGTACGTGGAGCCGAGCGCGAGGCCGGCGAAGCAGTTCTGCAGGAAAGCCGTCACTGGTACATCGCCTCGATCTCCGCCGCGAAGCGCTGCTCGATGGCCCTGCGCTTGACCTTCTGGGTCGCCGTCAGCTCGCCGCCCTCGTGGTCGAGTTCCCTGCCGATGAGCGTGAACCGCTTGACCTGCTCCACGCTGGCGAGCCGCCGGTTGGTCTCGGCGACCACACCCTCGACGAGCGCGTGCACCTCCGGTTTCGCGGAGAGGTCGGCGTAGGTCGTGTAGGCGAGGTCGCGGCGCCGGGCCCAGTCGCCCACCGTGTCGAGCTCGATGCCGATGAGTGCCGTGAGGTGCTTGCGGCGGTCACCGACCACCACGGCCTCGCGGATGTACGGCGAGACCTTCAGCAGGTTCTCGATCTCCGAGGGAGAGACGTTCTTGCCGCCCGCCGTGATGATGATGTCCTTCTTGCGGTCGGTGATGCGCAGGAAGCCGTTCTCGTCGAGCTCGCCGACATCGCCGGTGTGCAGCCAGCCGTCCTCGTCGATCGTCGCGGCGGTGGCCGCCGGGTTGTCGAGGTAGCCGAGGAACACGCCCGCCGATCGCGTGAGGATCTCGCCGTCGTCGGCGATCCGCAGCTCCACGCCGGGCAGCGCGGTGCCGACCGAGCCGAGCCGGACGTCGCCGGGCGGCGTGAGCGTGCAGATCGCGGTGTTCTCGGTCTGCCCGTAGCCCTCGCGCACGGCGACGCCGATGGCCCACAGGTACTCCAGCACCTGCGGGGCGATCGGCGCGGCGCCGCTCAGCGCCACGCGCACGCGCACCAGCCCGAGTTTCTCCCGCAGTGCACGGAAGACGAGCAGCTCGCACAGCGCGAGCACGATCCGGTCGCCGACCGTCGTGGCCCCGCGCATGCGGCGAGGCGCGATGCGCCTGCCCTGCCGCAGGCACAGGCGGTAGAGGGTGCGTTTGAGCCGGGACGCGTCGGCCATGCGCAGCTCGACGCCGGCCAGCATCTTCTCCCACACACGGGGCACGCCGAGGAACACGGTGGGCTGGATGTCGCGCAGATCGTGGGCGAACGACGCGCCGCCCTCGCCGAAGTTCACCACCGAGCCGGCCCACACCGAGTCGATCACCGACGTGAGCCGCTCGGCGATGTGGCACAGCGGGAGGTAGCTGAGCACCTCGTCGGACGCCGAGCCGCCGAGCGCGTCGACGAACGTGCTCGCCGAGGCGACGAGGTTGAGGTGGGAGAGCAGCGCGCCCTTCGGCGGCCCCGTGGTGCCGGAGGTGTAGACGATGATCGCGGGCTTACCGGGGTCGAGCGCGGCCACGGAGTCCGTGAACGCCGCGAGCGGATCGCCGCTCGCGGCGCCGCGTTTCTCCAGCTCCGCGAACGTGAGCAGCCCCTCCTGCCGGATTCCGCGCGGGTCGATCACCACGATGTGGCGCAGCTCGGGCAGCCGGTCGCGCACCGCGAGCGCCTTGTCGAGCTGCTCCTCGTCCTCGGCGATGAGCACGCGGGCGCGGCAGTGCCCGAGCAGGTACTCCACCTCGCTCTCCGGCGAGGTCGGGTAGACGCCGACGCACTGGGCGCCGAGGCCCTGCACGGCCAGGTCGGCGATCACCCACTCCGGCCGGTTCTCGGCGTGCACGGCCACGCGCGTGCCCGGCTCCACGCCCAGCTCACGCAACCCGGCGGCGACGCAAGCGACGCGGTGGGCGTACTCGGCCCACGTCCACTCGCGCCAGTAGCCCCGGTGCTTCTCGCGCAGTGCCACCGCTTTCCCGCGCTGCCTGGCGTTGGCGAGCAGCCTGCCGGGCAGGGTCGGGCGGGCATCGCCCGTGGCCGCGAGGGCGGCCTCCGCGCCGGCGACGGTGCCGGACGTCATGCCGCACCTCCGAGGTACGCCTCGATCACCTGCGGGTCGTCCTGCACCTCGCTCGGCTTGCCGGTGGCGATCGCGACGCCGAAGTCGAGCGCCAGCACCCGGTCGGCGAGGTCCATCACCAGGCTCATGTCGTGCTCGACGAGGATCATCGCCAGCCCCAGCTCGCGACGGACCTCCAGCAGGTAGCGCGCGGTGTCCTCGGTCTCCTCCAGGTTCATGCCGGCCACGGGCTCGTCGAGCAGCAGCAGTCTCGGCTCCATCGCGAGCGCCCTGCCGAGCTCCGCCCGTTTCGCGACGCCGTAGGGCAGCATGCCCGCGGGCATCCTGCGGTAGGGCTCCAGCTCCAGTAGTTCGACGATCTCCTCGACCGCGGCCCGGTGGGTGATCTCCTCGCGCTTGGCTCTGCCCCACCAGAACATGCCGGAGAAGAAGCCCGTGTGCATGAGGTGGTGCCTGCCGAGCATGAGGTTCTCGATGAGCGTGAGATGGGCGAACAGGCCGAGGTTCTGGAACGTGCGCGCCACGCCGAGGCCCGCGATGGCGGCGGGCGGACGGCCGAGCAGCGACGTGCCGTCGAGCGTGATCGTGCCCCGCTGCGGACGGTAGACGCCGTTGAGGCAGTTGAAGATCGACGTCTTGCCCGCGCCGTTGGGGCCGATGATCGCGAACAGCTCCCCCGGCTCGACGTCGAACGACACGTCGTCGAGCGCGGTGACGCCGCCGAAACGCAGTGTCACGTCCGTGAACTCCAGCAGCGGCTCGCTCACGCGCTCCATCGCTTCTTCCTCCGGTAGCTCTTGACGTCGGCGAAGGAGCGCCGTTGTCCGGCGCTGGTCCCGAGGTAGAACTCACGGATGTCGGAGTCGGCGAGCAGTTCGGCGGAGGGGCCGTCCTTGACGACCTTGCCGGTCTCCAGCACATAGCCGTAGTCCGCGATCGACAGCGCCATCACGGCGTTCTGCTCCACGAGCAGCACGCTCGTGCCCTGTTCGTTGATCTGCACCACGATGTCGCGCACCTGCTCCACCAGCCTGGGCGCGAGCCCGAGCGAGGGCTCGTCGAGCAGCAGCAGCCGGGGCGAGGCCATGAGCGCCCTGCCGATGGCGAGCATTTGCTGCTCGCCGCCGGAGAGGTAGCCCGCGATCGACTTCCGTCGCTGGGCGAGCACGGGGAACAGGTCGAGCACGCGGGCGTAGGACTCGCGGATCTCGGTGCGGGAGCGTCGCGTGTAGGCGCCTGCCCGCAGGTTCTCCTCCACCGTGATCTCGGCGAAGACGCGCCTGCCCTCCATCACCTGCGCGATGCCCCTGCGCACGATCTCGGCGGGGTCGGCGGCGGTGATGTCGGTGTCCTCCAGCTGGACCGTCCCCTTGGTGATCTTGCCGCGGTGGGGCACGAGCAATCCGGTGATGGCGCGCAGGAGGGTTGTCTTGCCCGCGCCGTTGGCGCCGAGGAGCGCGACGACGGCGCCCGCTGGCACCTCGAGGCTGAGTCCCCTGAGCACGAGGACCACGTCGTCGTAGACGACTTCGAGGTTGTTGACGGAGAGCATCGGCGGGGGCAACGGATCCACTCCTTCGTCCTCGAATGTGATGTGGATCACGACGAATATGGACGTTATTCGCATACCGAGCGCTCACACAAGCCCCGATCCGAACTGTGACCTTCAGCCGTTTGGCAGGATGAATCCGTGGAACAGCGAGCCGTAAGTGACACAGTCCGTGAGCTGTGGGCGAATGACGTACTGCCGAGCCTCTCCGGTTTGGTCGAGATCCCCGCGCTTTCTCCCGTTTTCGACCGGGACTGGGCACGGACGGGACAGCTCGACGCGGCCGTCGACCACGTCCGCGAGTGGCTGTCCGCGCGCGAGCTGCCGGGGGCCACGATCGACGTCGTGCGCCTCGAAGGCCGCAGCCCCGTGCTGCTGCTCGACGTGCCTGCCACCCCCGGGGCGGAGGACCGGGGCACGGTGCTGCTCTACGGTCACCTCGACAAGCAGCCGCCGGTGGGCGGCTGGGCCGACGGGCTCGGCCCGTGGAAGCCGGTGATCGAGGACGGCAAGCTCTACGGGCGCGGCTCCGCCGACGACGGCTACGCCGGTTACGCGGCGACGGTCGCGCTGGAGGCCGTGCACGCCGCCGGTGGTGAGCACGCGCGCGCCGTCGTGCTGCTGGAGACCGGTGAGGAGTCCGGCAGCCCCGACCTGCCCGCCTACCTTGACCACCTCGCCGAGCGGCTCGGCCGCGTGTCGTTCGTCGTGTGCCTCGACTCCGGCGGCAACGACTACGAGCGGCTCTGGCTCACCACGAGCCTGCGCGGCCTCGCGCAGGTGCGGGTGACCGCACGGGTGCTCGACTCCGCGCAGCACTCCGGCCTCGCGAGTGGTGTGGTGCCCAGCTCCTTCCGGGTGCTGCGGCAGCTGCTCGCCCGAATCGAGGACGCGGCGAGCGGCGAGATCCTACTGGCGGAGTGCAACGTCGAGATCCCGGCCAACCGCGTCGAGGAGGCCCGCGCCACGGCGGAAGTCGCCCCCGGTGCGACGCGCACGGCGTTCCCCCTGCACGGCTCCACGCGGCCGGTGTCCGACGACGAACTGGAGCTGCTGCTCAACAACAGCTGGCGGCCCACCCTGTCCGTGATCGGCGCCTCGGGCTTCCCCCAGCCCGACGAGGCCGGCAACGTCCTTCGCGACCACACCACGCTCGCGCTGAGCTTCCGGCTCCCGCCCACCGCCGACTCCTCGGCCGCGCTGAACGCCATCGAGAAGGCGCTCACCACCGACGTCCCGTACGGCGCGACCGTGGAGCTGACCGGCATCGAGCACGCCGACGGCTGGAACGCGCCCGAGCTTGCCCCGTGGCTCGCGGGCGCGCTGGAGCTGGTCAGCGACGGTGTGTTCGGCAACCCCTGGCGCAGCGTCGGCCTCGGCGGGTCGATCCCGTTCATGGGCCTGCTCGGCGAGAAGTACCCCGAGGCGCAGTTCCTGGTCACCGGCGCGCTGGGCCCCGACTCGAACGCCCACGTGCCCGACGAGTGGCTCCACCTCGACCACGCCCAGCGCGTCACCGAGGCGGTCGCCCACATCCTCGACGCCCACGCGAAGGGCTGACCCCGGTCAGCGGTCCCCGGCGCCACGGGCGGCGAGGGCTTCGCCGAGCTCGTCGGCGTGGCGGAGGGTACGCACGAGAAAGGGCACGGCGAAGGCGGTGACCGAGCGCTCGGCGCCGCGAGCCTTCGCGGCCTCCCGCACCTCGCGCGCGATGCCGGACAACGTCGCCACCGCCTGCATCGTCAGCCCCACCAGCAGGCCCACCGACTCCGGCCGCACCCCGAACCGCCGCAGCGGCCGCGCCCAGCGCTCGACCGCCGACACCACGTCGTCCACCGGCGTCGTGAGCGTGACCAGGTTCGCCGCCGCCAGAGCCGTCACCAGCCGCAGGCACACCACCAGCGCGGCCTGCGCGCCCAGCAGCCACCACTGCAACGCGAACACGAACACCGCGAGAATCAGCAGCGCCCGCGCCGTCCGCAGCCAGCGTCTCGCCGGGATCCTCGCGAGCGCGTAGCCGAGCAGCACCACGCCGCACAGCACGCCCAGCCACAGCGGTGAGCCAAGCACGAACACCGCCGCGGCGAGCGCGAACAACGCCAGCAGCTTGGCCCCCACCGGCGCGCGGTGCACCACGCTCGTGCCGGGTTCGTGCGCGGAGATCATTCGGCGAGCTTCCGGTAGTACCGCAGCGCGGGTTCCGGCTCGTCGTCGGCGACCACGCGCCCGCCGTCGAGCACCACCACCCGGTCGAAGCCGTCCAGCAGGTCGAGGTCGTGGGTCACGAGCACCACCTGCTGCCGCAGCGTGCCGAGCAGCTCGGCGAACCGGCGCTTGTTGCGCAGATCGAGCAGCGTCGTCGGCTCGTCGCACACGAGCACCGCCGGGTCGAGCACCAGCATCGCGCACAGCGCCAGCAGCTGTTTCTGCCCGCCGGAGAGCTGGTGGGCGGGGTGCTCCGCGTAGCCGTCGAGGCCGTACTCGGCGAGCACCTCGGCCGCCCTCAGGGCGCGCTCCGCCTTGGACAGTCCGCTGCCGCGAAGGGAGAACGCCACGTCCTCGCCCGCGGTGGGCATCACGATCTGGCTGTCGGGGTTGGTGAAGACGAACCCGACGTGCTTGCGGACCTTGCGCCCGTCCTTCGCCGGGTCGAGGCCGTCCACCAGCACCTTGCCGTCGTCCGGCAGCACCAGGCCGTTGATCATGCGGGCGAGCGTGGACTTGCCGGAGCCGTTGGCGCCGACGAACGCGACCCGCCGCTCCGGCAGCGTGAGTTCCACGTCGGACAGCACGACGCGGTCGCCGAAGCGGTGCCCCACGCGGGAGAACTCGATCACGACACGGCCTCCCACATCGCCGCCACGCCCACACCGCCGCCGGCCGACAGCGCGGAAAGCCCCGAGCCGCCGGTGCCCAGCAGCCGGTGGAACAGCCGCACCACCAGCACCGCGCCCGACGCTCCCCAAGGATGCCCGAGCGCGATCGCGCCGCCGTCGGGGCTCACGGTCTCCTCGTCGATCCCCGCCGCGTCGAGGCACGCGAGCGTCTGCCCGGCGAAGGCCTCGTTGAACTCCACGACGTCCGGCGCGCGGTCGAGCACCGACTTCATCGCGGGGACGGCCCCGAGTCCGAGCAGGTTTGGGTCCACGGCAGAGGTCGCCGACGCCACGAGCCGCAACCCCGGCAGGCCACGCTC
Source organism: Prauserella sp. PE36 (assembly GCF_003311655.1). Taxonomy (NCBI): domain Bacteria; kingdom Bacillati; phylum Actinomycetota; class Actinomycetes; order Pseudonocardiales; family Pseudonocardiaceae; genus Prauserella; species Prauserella sp. PE36. The sequence goes on from NZ_QEQT01000029.1 coordinate 148,063, forward strand.
ACGCCGGAACCGCTCGCTGACCACCAGCACCGCGGCGGCGCCGTCGTTGACGCCGCACGAGTTCGCCGCGGTCGCCGTGCCGCCCGGCGTGAAGGCGGGCCGGAAGCGGGCGAGCCGCTCGACGGTGAATCCAGCCCTCGGCCGCTCGTCCCGCTCCACCCCGCCGATGGGAACCACCTCGGCGGCGAAGCGGCCTGCTCGCTGCGCCGCGACGGCGCGGTCGTGGCTGCGGACGGCGAACGCGTCCTGCCGGGTGCGGGAGATCCCGGCCTCGGCGGCGACGCGGTCGGCGGCGGGTCCCATGTCCGGGTCGCCCAGCTCGGCCGGAGCGAACGGGGCCCGCGTGTACCAGGTCGGCGGCTCGGTGCGCCACGCGCGATACGGCGCGGTCGAGGCGCTCTCGACACCGCCCGCGAGGTACACCTCGCCCTCGCCGGCGCGGACCAGCGAGGCGGCCAGCGTGATCGCGGCGAGCCCGCTCGCGCACTGCCGGTCGACGGTCACGCCGGGCACCTGGGCGCCGAGCCCCGCGCGCAGCGCGGCGACGCGGGCCGGGTTGCCGCCGGGGCCGAACACGTTGCCGAGCAGCACGTCGTCCACGGTGCTCACGGCCGCGTCGGCGAGCACGGCGCGCAGAACGGGTGCCGCGAGCCGGTCGACCGGGTGCCCGCGCAGCGCGCCGCCCGCGTTGCCGATCGGGCTCCGCCGGGCGGCGACGACCACGGGGGTCCGCTCGTCACTCATCGCAACGGCTCCGCGAGCAGGGTGCCGTCGCGCAGCTGCGCGGCGGCCCGCGCCCTGGCCGGTTTGCCCGAGGCCGTGCGCGGTAGTGCCTTGGTGGTCAGCCACACCCGGGGCCGCTTGCCGGACGCGAGCCCTTCGCGTGCCGCGGTCCGCAGCCGACGCAGCGACGGCGGATCGTCCGACTCCACGATCGCGGTCACCAGCTCGCCGAGCCTGGAGTGCGGCGTGCCCGTCACCAGCACGTCGGCCACACCCGGCACCGCGCGCAGCACGGCCTCCACCTCCTCGGCGGCGACGAGCCTGCCCCCGCTGGACACGGTCGCCGAACCCCGCCCGTGCACGCTCAGCACACCCGCCACGCTCAGCTCCACGCGGTCGCCGACGCTCGACCACTCCGGCGCGGGCTCGAGCGCGCCGTCGCGCAGGTAGCCGGAGAAAGCCAGCGGGGAGCGCACCCACAGCACGCTGTCGCGCACGTCCAGCTCCACCCCCGGCACCGGCCGCAGGCCGTCGGCGTGCCGCAGGGCGATCAGCGAGTGCTCGGCGGAGCCGTAGTACTCCACCAGCTCGGCCTGCGGCAGCAGCCGCGCGAAGCGCTCGCGCAGACCGTCGTCCACGTGCGCGCCGCCGCACACGACCGTCCGCAGCGCGGAGGGACGCCGTTCGGTCAGCAGTGTGGAGAGCTGTGCGGGCACCACGTGCACGGTAGCCGCGGCCGCCGCCTCCCTCGGCTCGAACCGGGGCCGCACGCGCAGCTCCGCGCCCGACCACAGCGCGTGCAGCGCCCCGAAGAGAAACAGCGACGAGCTCAGCGGCCCGCCGATCAGCACCGGCCCCGGCGCGGGCCCGAGCGCGGCGAAGCTCCTCAGCCACGAGGCCCGCGTCCGGCTCAGCACCTTAGGCGTCCCGGAGCTGCCCGACGTGGTGGCCAGGCAGAACGCCGTGCGGTCGTCCCCGCGTGGCTCGACGAGCGTTGACGCGGGCTCCGGGGCGCCCTTCACCACCGCGTGCGGCGCGGCGTCCGCCAGCACCGCCGCCCGCTCGGCCGGTGTCCACGACGGTTCGAGCACGAGCGTGGCCGCGCCCAGCAGGTCGGCGCCGAGCAGCCACGGCAGCGGTTCCAGGGCGTCCACGGCGACGCGCGCGCCCTCGCCGATCCCCCGCGCGGCCAGCGCCGCGGCCGCCCCGTGCACCGGGGCGAGCAGGTCGGCGGGCAGTTCGGCCCCGCCGAGGATCGGGGGCGAATGGGTCACTCGCCGTGCACCGCCGGGCGGGCCAGGGTGCCGGGCAGCGCGCGGTGGACCACGGCCGCGATCACCGCCGCGGCCACCACCTTGCCCGCGTCACCCGGCAGGAACACGAGGGACTGCACGGCGGCGGCGCCGAGGTCGCCCGTGTAGGCGCCGAGGAACGGGATGCCGATGGCGTAGTCGACCGCGAGACCCGCCGTGGTCGCCATCAGCAGCACCGGCAGGCCCGGCCGCTCCGCTCGCTGCACGATCAGGCCGGTGACCAGCGCGGAGGCGATCCAGCCGAACAGGAACCCGCCGCTCGGTCCGACGAACGGCGCGAGACCGCCGCGACCACCGGACAGCAGGGGCAGGCCGATGGCCACCAGAGCCAGCAACAGCACGACCGACGCCGTGCCCCTGCGTGCGCCGAGGATCGCCCCGGCCAGCAGCGGCCCCGCGTTCTGGATGACGATCGGCACGCCGGAGCCGCCGAGGTAGATGCCGGGGAAGATCCCGAGCACGGCGATGAAGGCGGCGAAGACGACCGTCCTGGCGAGGTCCGCCGCAGGTAGTGAGACACGTGGTGCGGGCACGTCTGGCAAGGTAACCCGGCTCGCGCGCACGTCGACAAGACGTGCGTCACGTTTGCCGCATCACCCGGTCGAGTGGCGTTCGGCAACCTGCAGTGAAGGCCACCATGCCTGCGCCCACCCGTCTCTCCCCACCACCCGAACGGAGCCGCTGCGCGCCGCTGTGCCTGATCAACGCAGTGAAGGTGGCCTTCACTGCGGATGGGTCTCAGCGCGTCGCAACGCCTCCGTAACGTCCCTGGTGCTGTGCACTAGCCCCGGAGGGTGGCAGGATGCGTGCACTCAACCAGTATGAACTACTAGGAGTGAACATCGTGGCGCGTCGACTGCACACCAGAGCGCTGATTCTCCTTCCGGCCCTCGCCCTGGCCGCGACCGCGGCCGCGTGCGCCGAAGAGGTGAACCCTGGCGAGGACTCGCAGGCGGGCGGTGAGGTCTCGCTCATCAACGAGGGCAAGCTCACCACGTGCACGCACCTGCCCTACCCGCCGTTCCAGTTCACCCAGGACGGCAAGACCGTCGGCTTCGACGTCGAGCTCGTCGACCTCGTCGCCAAGGACCTCGGGGTGCAGCAGGAGATCTTCGACACCTCGTTCGAGGGCATCGAGTCCGGAGCCTCCTTCGACACCGGCCAGTGCGACCTCGCCGCCGCCGCGATCACCATCACCGAGACGCGCGACAAGGTGATGGACTTCTCCGACGGCTACTTCGACGCCAACCAGGCGCTGCTCGTCAAGAAGGGCTCCGGCATCGACGGGCTCGGCAAGCTGCGCGGCAAGGTGCTCGGTGTGCAGCTCGGCACCACCGGCGAGGACTACGCCGAGGAGAACAGGGCCAAGCACGGCTACACGGTCCGCCAGTTCGAGGACCTCGCTCTCCTGCAGACGGCCGTCAAGACCGGGCAGATCGACGCGGGCATCAACGACAACTCCGTGCTGTACGACTTCGTCAAGAACAACCCCGACACCGAGGTGACGGCCGAGTTCGAGACCGGCGAGGAGTACGGCATCGCCGTGCGCACCGGCAACAACGCGCTTCGGTCGAAGATCAACGAGGTGATCGCCGCCGCGAAGCAGGACGGCACCTACGACGAGATCTACGAGAAGTGGTTCGGCCGGAAGCCGGACAGCCAGTAACCCGCTGACCTCGGCTCGTGAGTGGCGGGGGNGAGCCACTTCTCGAGGAGTTCCTTTCATGGCGATGTCTCGGCGCCAGCGTGCGCGGGCTTTCCGCGGCGGGCAGTACGGCGTCCTCATCCTCGCGATCGTGCTGCTGGCGGTGTTCGCCGACTGGGGCACGATCCGCGACGCGTTCTTCAACCTGGACGCGGCGTCAACGCAGTTCCCGGAGATCCTCTCCACCGCTCTCGTCAACACGATCATCTACACGGCACTCGGGTTCGCCCTCGGTCTCGGCCTCGGCCTCATCCTCGCGCTGATGAAGCTCTCGTCGGTCGGCCCGTACCGCTGGCTCGCGACGATCTACATCGAGTTCTTCCGCGGCATCCCCGCACTGCTCGTGTTCATCGCGCTGGGCTACGGCGTGCCGCTGGCCTTCGGCATCCGGTTCGACATCTACTCGACCGCGGCGATCGCGCTCGGCCTCGTCGGCTCCGCCTACATCGCGGAGACCCTGCGGGCCGGCATCCAGGCCGTGCCGCCGGGCCAGATCGAGGCGGCCCGCTCGCTCGGCATGTCCCAGACGCGGACCACGGTGACGGTGGTGATCCCGCAGGCGTTCCGGATCATCCTGCCGCCCCTGACCAACGAGCTGATCCTGCTCACCAAGGACTCGTCGCTGATCTACCTGCTTGGTCTGGTGCGTGACGAGTACGAGCTGGCGAAGTTCGGCCGTGAGGGGCTGAACGCGACGGGCTCACTGACCCCGATCCTCCTCGCCGGCCTCTGCTACCTGATCATCACCGTGCCGCTCGGCTACCTGTCGCGGTACCTGGAGCGCAGGACGGGCCGCAAGGTGGACGAAGGACTGAAGGTGACGGCATGAGTGACGTGATCATCGAGGTCTCCGGCCTCCACAAGGCGTTCGGCAAGCTCGAGGTGCTCAAGGGCATCGACATGAGCGTCCGGCGCGGCGAGGTCGTGTGCATCATCGGGCCGTCGGGCTCCGGCAAGTCGACGCTGCTGCGCTGCGTGAACCTGCTGGAAGAGCCGAACTCGGGCGCGGTACGCGTCAACGGTTTCGAGATGACCGACCCTGACGTGGACATCGACAAGGCCCGCCGCACGATCGGCATGGTCTTCCAGAGCTTCAACCTGTTCGGCCATCTCTCCGTGCTCGACAACCTCACCATCGCCCAGCGGAAGGTGCTCAAGCGCGACCCGGCCGAGGCCACGGCGATCGCGAGGGAGAACCTGCGCAGGGTGGGGTTGGAGGAGAAGGCGAACTCCATGCCGTCGCAGCTCTCCGGCGGCCAGCAGCAGCGGGCCGCGATCGCGAGGGCGCTGTCGATGCAGCCCGCCGTGATGTTGTTCGACGAGCCCACCTCGGCGCTCGATCCCGAGCTGGTCGGCGACGTCCTCGGCGTCATGCGCCAGCTGGCGAACGAGGGCATGACGATGCTCGTGGTGACCCACGAGATGCAGTTCGCCCGCGAGGTCGCCGACAAGGTGCTGTTCATGGACGGTGGCGTGGTCGTGGAGGAGGGTCCACCCGCGCAGGTGATCGGCGAACCACGGCACGAGCGCACGCAGACGTTCCTGCACCGGGTGCTGAACCCCGTGCACGTGATCGACTGATCCGGGAACCAACCTCGCTGCGCGGTCGTCCACATACAGAATGTGGTTTCACACGGCCGAGCTACAGAGGAGACGCGCGATGCCGGGTTTTCGCCGAGCAGGCCGTGAACCCGGCGAAAGCGAGGACGGGCAGGTCGAGACGGCTGAGCCGGAGCGGCCCCCGTTCGACCCCTTCGCGCCGAGCCCGGACCGCCGCTACGAGGTCAACGCCGCCGACCTGCTGCGTCCCTTCATCGAGCCCGGCAGCGGCGGGCTGCTGCGCTGGCGCAAGCAGGCGACCAACGCGCCGATCGTGCAGGTCGAGGACGCCTACATCACGGGCAAGCTCGACCTGCGCGCGGCGGACCTGCAGTACCTGTTCCGGTTCGAGCGCTGCCGGTTCGAGCAGCCGCCCGACGTGCGGGAGGCCAACCTGCTCGGGCTCGTGTTCCGGCGGTGCTGGCTGCCGGGGCTCAAGGCCCGCAACTTCCGCAGCCGCAACGACGTCCGGCTGATCCGCTGCCTGGTGGAGGTCGACTCGGGGCGGGACGACTCGGAGACCACGGTGCGCCGCGCCGACGACCTGGAGCGCGGGCTGCCCGACGCGGCCGTCAACCTCACCGACGCCGTGATCGAGGGCTCCGTGGTGCTCACGCGCACGCGGATCTTCCACCCGCGCGGCAAGGCCGTGCAGGCCGACCGGCTGGTGATCACCGGCGCGCTGCTCGCGTACCGGCTGGAGGCGAGCGGCGAGGTGCGCGTGCCCGGCCTGCGCGCGGGCGGCAACGTGAACTTCTCGGGCGCCACGCTCGACAACCCGGAGGGCTTCGCCCTCAACGGCAACGGCATGCAGATCGGTGGCAGCCTGCTGTGCGAGGTGGACAACTACGGTCCCCGCGCCTCCCGCAGACGGTTCACCGCCAACGGGATGCTGTTCATGCCGAGCCTGAACGTGGCGGGCGACATCGTGTTCAGGGGCGGGCGGCTCGCGGTCGACCAGACCGGCGAGATCGTGGTGGACGCGTGGAAGACCGGTGACTGGTACGTCGATCCCCGGCCGTCCCTGATCGCCGACCGGATGCACGTGGAGGGCAACGTCGAGCTCAGCGACCAGCTCGACGTCACCGGCACCATCCGCATGGTCAACGCCCACCTCGGCGGTTCGCTGCGGCTCGCGGGCGCGCGGATCAAGGTGCTGCGGGGGCAGACGCCGCCGTTCCACGACCGGGCCGTGCACCTCGACGGCAGCGAGATCAACGGCGACATCGACGGCAAGGGCATGTGGTCGGAGGGGCAGCTGCGCCTGGCCGACGTCACCGTGCGCGGCAACGTGCTGATCTCCGGGGCCACGTTCTTCCACCCCGAGCGCGACGTGGTCTCGGCCCGGCGCAGCACCGTGTCCGGCAACCTGCTGCTCACCGACTGCGCGGTGGCCGGAACGCTGCGGCTGCAGGGCATGACCGTCGGCGGGAGCATCGATCTTCGGGGCACCGACGTGGGCCAGCCCGAGGTCACCGAGGCCGGCAGCTGGGCGGTGGACCTGCGGTCGGTGCAGGTCGCCAGGAGCCTGCTGCTGATGGCCAACCGCGACCGGCCGTTCCGGGCCAGGGGCGGCGTGACGATGGACGGCGCGGTGGTCAAGCGGCAGATCGACTTCACCGGTTCCGAGCTGGTCTCGACGCCGAGGGACGGGATCGCGCTCGACGCGGGTGACACCGTGGCCGACGAGTTCGTGCTCGCCCCCGAGGTTCCGCCGGACGGCACGGTGGTGCTGCGCAGGGCCCACTGCGGGACGCTGTCCGACACGCCTGCGCTGTGGCGGGCCACGGGCGGCCTCGAGCTGGAGGACTTCCGCTACGACGCGCTCGACACCCCGATCGACCTGCGCGACGACGGCACCGTCAAGGCGCGGCTGCGGATGCTGCACGACGCCATGCCGGGCTACCGGCCGGGCCCGTACGACCAGCTCGCCACGATGTTGCGCACGAGCGGCAACGAGGAGCACGCCGACACCGTGCTGCTCAAGAAGCAGCAGTACCGCTACGAGTCGCTAGCTCGTGGCTACCGGTTCCTCGGGCTGGGCGTGCGGTTGTGGAGCTGGTTGCAGCGGTCGATGGTCGGCTACGGCTACCGCCCCGTCCGCGCGCTCGCGTGGCTGGTCATGCTGCTCGTGGCGGGCAGCCTGTGGTTCGGCCTGCGCAGCGACGAGTGCACGCTCGACACCGAGCGGTTCGAGGTGATCGGCGAGCGCTGCACGGTGAACCGCGACGATTCGGGCCTGGAGTGGAACCCGGTGCTCTACACCGCCGACCTGCTGGTGCCGATCGCCGACTTCGGCAACAAGGGCCGCTGGTACATGGCCGACGAGGACAAGTGGGTCTCCACCGGGTTCACGGCGATGGGCTGGGTGCTCGCCACCACGGTGGCGGCAGGCATGACGCGCACACTCCGCCGCAACGGCAGCTAGCCCCCGCCACCTGTCCGCCAACCGCAGTGAAGGCCACCATGCCTGCGTTGAACGCAGTGAAGGCCACCATGCCTGCGCCCGCCCGTCTCCCACCACCACCCAACCGGA